>CAIOLW010000033.1 GCA_903859215.1 uncultured bacterium
CGACCATCCGCGGCGCCGACCGCATCTACCTGATGGAAGAGGGCCGCGTCGTCCAGACCGGGACGCACGACGAGCTGCTCGCTTCGGGGGGCCGGTACAAGGAACTGTACGACCTCCAGTTCAAGTCCTGACCGTCCTGCCTCGATCGCGGAGGTTCCCCCATGGCTGAGTTCATCTACGTGCTGCGGCCGGTGCGCGCCGACATGCTCGAGACGGGGCTGACCGGCCGTGAAGGCGCCGCCCTGGCCGACCACTTCGCCTACCTGCAGGCGCTGGCCACCCGGGGCGTGGTCCGGCTGGCCGGGCGCACCGTGACGACCGGGCCCGAGACGTTCGGGATCGTCGTGTTCGAAGCGGCGGACGAGGCGGCGGCGCATTCCGTGGTGCGGAACGATCCGGCGGTGAGGGACGGGATCATGACGGCAGAGGTTTGGCCGTTTCGGGTGGCGTTGGTGGGGGCTTCCGGGTAGGTCCAGGGGGCGCGACTTGCGCCGGCGCAAGTGCCCCCAACGGGGCTCCCCGAAACGCGGCCTTCTGCGCTTCCGGGGCACCCCGGGCGTTGTGTATACAGTATTCTGTTTAAAATAATCTATTTTGGCCCTTGCGGTTGTTGGTTGTTTTCGCTATTATTTCGCCATCGATTCCGACCTCAACTTCCTCCCGGAAAACGAGGCCATCATGGACGCTCTTTCGCTGCCTGACTTCGCCCCCGGCCTGCCCGCCGCCTCCGTCGATGCCTCCCTGCGCCAGGCGCTGGGGGTGTGTGACCGCGCCCGCGAGTGCGCCGTCCTGTGGTTCGCTGAGCTGCAGCGGCGCGCCTTGTACCGGGCGCTCGGGTTCGCCAGCCTGGAGATCTACGCGGTCGAGGGGCTGGGTTTTTCACCCAATCGATATTGGCAGTTCAAGCGATTGGCCGATGACCTGGACCGGTTGCCGGTGCTGCGCGAGGCCGTCGCGACGGGCGAGTTGGGGTGGACCAAGGCCCAACAGGTGGCGCGGGTGGCGACGCCCGCGACGCAGGCGGCGTGGGTGGCAAAGGCCGCGGTGACCGGACGACGAGAGCTGGCGCAGGAGGTGCGGCAGTTGCGCCGGCGCAAGTCCGGGTCGGGTGCGACGACCTTGTTCGCGGACCCGACGCCCGCACCCGCCGAACCCCTGCCGGTCTCCATCACCCTGCGCGGCGACGGCCTGCAGGTGGCCCGGTTCGAAGCCCTGCTCGAGAAGGCCCACAAGCTGGGCCTGGTCGCGGCCGGGACCGATCGCCTCGACGCCGTGCTGGCCGGGCTCGAGGCGCTGGTCGATGGCGCCGGCGGGGCCGGCCACGCGGGGCCCGCCACCCAAGTGATCATCCACCAGTGTCCCGATTGCGGTGCGGCGGCGGCCGTCACCGGGCGCGGCGAGCTCCCACTTGCGCCGGCGCAAGTGGCGGCGGCGGCCTGCGACGCGCGCGTTCGCACCGCCGGGGGCGCGAACAAGGCCACCATCCCCCCGAAGATCCGGGCCGCCGTGCTGGCCCGCGACCGCCACCGGTGTTCAGCGCCCGGTTGCCGGTCAACGCGGTTCCTGGAAGTGCATCACGTCACGCCGCGGGTGCTGGGCGGATCGAACAAAGCGGAGAACCTGACCACGTTGTGCGGTCGGTGCCATCGGTTTGCGCATGAACACTTGGGAGAACTTGCGCCGGCGCAACTGGCGGCGGGCCGCTAGGCCGCCGGCGGCGCCCCGAACACGACCGCCAACCGGGCACCCAGTTCGTCGCGCACGGTGCGGAATGCGCTTAACCGGGTCGCCTCGTCGCCGTGCACGGCGGCAGGGTCGGGCAATCCCCAGTGGATGCGGCGGGCGCTGCCCAAAAAGACCGGGCACTCTTCCTCGGCGCAAAGGGTGATGACCACGTCGACCTCGTCGGCGGGGATGGCCGAGACGTGTTTGGCGAAGTGGGACGAGGTGTCGAGGCCCACTTCGGCCAGGACGGCGGCCGCCTCGGGGCGCAGGCGGGTGGGTTGCGAGCCGGCCGACCAAACCTTCACGCCGTCGGGGGCCAATGCGCGGGCGATGGCCTCGGCCATCTGGCTGCGGGCGCTGTTGGCCACGCACAGGAAGAGGACGCCGCGGGGGGCCGCCTCGTGCAGGGCCAGGGCTTCCGGATACCAGGCGTTCATCGGGCCACCTTGAAGTACCGCCGTCCGATCCACAACGACACGTTAACCAGGCCGATCAAAACCGGCACCTCGACCAGCGGGCCGATGACCGCCGCGAAGGCGACGCCGCTGCCGATGCCGAAGGTGGCGACAGCCACGGCGATCGACAGCTCGAAGTTGTTCGAGGCCGCCGTGAACGACAGGGTGGCGGCCTGTTCGTAGGGGGCGCCGGCGCGGTGGGCCATCCAGAACGAGACGAAGAACATCACCACGAAGTAGATCAGCAGCGGCGCCGCAATGCGCAGCACATCCATCGGCAACTGGACGATGACCTCGCCCTTCAGCGAGAACATCACCACGATGGTGAACAGCAGCGCGACCAGCGTCAGCGGGCTGATGCGGGGGATGAACACGCGTTCGTACCAGTCGCGGCCCCTCAGGCGCAGCAGGCTGAAGCGCGTGACGATGCCCGCCACAAACGGGATGCCCAGGTAGATGAAGACGCTGCGGGCGATCTCGCTGATCGTGATGTGGACGACTGATCCTTGAAGGCCGAACCAGGTCGGCAGCACGGTGATGAAGATGTAGGCGTAGAGCGGGTAGAAGATCACCTGGAAGATCGAGTTGAAGGCGACCAGGCCGGCGCAGTACTCGGTGTCGCCCTTGGCCAGGTCGTTCCAGACGATGACCATCGCGATGCAGCGGGCCAGGCCCATCATGATCAGGCCGGTCATGTACTCGGGGCGGTCGCGCAGGAAGATCACCGCCAGGGCGAACATCAGCAGCGGGCCCACGAACCAGTTCTGCACCAGCGAGAGCACCAGCACGCGGACGTTGCGGAAGACCGGGCCCAGCTCCTCGTAGCGCACCTTCGCCAGGGGCGGGTACATCATCAGGATGAGGCCGATGGCGATGGGCACCGAGGTGGTGCCGGCGTTGAAGCGGTTCAGGAAGGGCACGACCTGCGGGAACAGGTACCCGCCGCCGACGCCGACGGCCATCGCCAGGAAGATCCACAGCGTCAGGTAGCGGTCCAGGAACGACAGGCGCTTCATGAAATCACCTCAGGACGAGCCACGCCGCCGCGACCAGGACCAGGACGCCGGCGCCCTGGCGGAGGCGGCGAGCCGCGTTGTTCAGGCGGGTCGCATTGATCAATTTGCCAGCCAGGCCGACCGAGGTGCCGACGGCGATCAGCAGCAGGCAGTGGCCCAGACCGTACAGGAACAGGAGCGTGCCCGCGCGCCCGGCGCCCACCTGCGGGACCAGGCCGACCAGCAGCAGCAGCACCGGGCCGGTGCAGGGCAGCGAGACCAGGCCGAACATGAAGCCCAGCAGCAGCACGCCGGCCAGGCCGGCCGTGCGGGTCAGGCGCTGCGGGACGGGGACCGATGGCACGTGAAGCAGGCCCAGCAGGTGGACACCGAGCAGCGCACAGATCGCGCCCAGCACGTACTTCCACCAGGCGGCGCCCAGCAGGCCGACCAGCGGGCCGGCCATGACGAAGAGCAAAACCAGCTCGAGCGAGAAGCCGGCGACGAAGACCAGCGAGTAGCCCAGCGTGCGCGGCCAGACGCGCCGCCGTGGCGCCCCTTCGATGCTGCGACCGGCCAGACCGGCGGTGACGCCGATCATCAAGGGGACCATCGCCAGCACGCACGGGTTCAGCGCCGTCAGCGCGCCGCCCAGGAAAGCGGCGATCGGCGCCAGCGCGGCGCTGCCTTCGGCGGCGCGGGCCAGGGCTTCGGATGCCTGTTCGGTCCAGGACATCAGTCCGCCTTCGCTTTCACCGGGGCGAGGCCCAGCTTCTCCTGGAAGACCTTGTCGATGTCTTCGCGCGAGAGGAAGCCCTCGTGGCGGAAGACCTCCTTGCCGGCGGCGTCGAAGACGATCTGCGTCGGGATCAGGCGGATCTTGTACGGCTTGCCGGCGTCGGTGTCCTTCCAGACGTCGATGAAGTCGACCGTCACGAGGCCCGCATAATCGGTGCGGAGCTGCTTCAGGACGGGCATCATCTTCTTGCAGTTGTCGCATTTGTCGGCGCCGAAGTCGGCCAGCCGCGGCAGGGGCGCCGGGTCGGCGGCCAGGGCGGCGCCGGCGGCGAGACAAAGCAGCAGCAACGAGAGCAGCAGGTTCTTGCGCATGGTTCGCACTCCTCTAGGAAGCAATGATCTTCGCCAGCTCATCGACGTTCGGGACGCGGCCCGCGAAACAGACCTTGCCGTCGACGACCAGCGCCGGCGTGCTCATCACGCCGAAGGCCATGATCTCGCGGATGTCGGAAACCTTCTCGACGGTCACCTCGAGGTTCAGCTGTTTCAACGCCGCCTCGGTGCGGGTCGAAAGTTCGCTGCACTTCGCGCAACCGGTGCCCAAAACCTGGATCTTCATCGCGCGCCCTTTCAGAAGACAAGGTTGAACAGGTACCCGACGACGAGGATCCCGAACGCCACGACGCCGACAAACGCCAGGATCAGCGGCATCTTCAGCACGCGGCGCAGGATCACCATCTCGGGCAGCGACAGGCCGATGACGGCCATCATGAACGCCAGCACGGTGCCCAGGGCGGCGCCTTTTTCGAGCAGCGCCTGCACGACGGGGATGATGCCGGCGGCGTTCGAATACATCGGCACGCCCACGAGCACGGCCGCGGGCACCGACCACCAGGCCTGCTTGCCCATGATGCCGGCCATCAGGCCTTCGGGCACGTAGCCGTGGATGCCGGCGCCGACCGCGATGCCGGCGATGACGTAGAGCCACACCTTGCCGACGATCTCGCGCACGGCCTGCTGCGCGTGGTCCAGGCGGTCGTTCCAGCCGAGGTGTTCGTCTTCGGCGGCAACGCCACCCATCCGCGTTTCCAGCACCCAGGGTTCGAGGTGCTTCTCCAGGCGCATGCGCCCGAGCACCCAGCCGGCGCCGATCGCGATGAACAGGCCGGTGGCCAGGTAGAGTCCGGCCACCTTCCAGCCGAACAGGCCGAACAGGAGCACGAGCGCCACTTCGTTGACCATCGGCGCCGAGATCAGGAACGAGAACGTCACACCCAGCGGCACGCCAGCCTCGACGAAGCCCAAAAACAGCGGCACCGCCGAGCACGAGCAGAACGGAGTGACGACGCCCAGCAGCGCGGCCATCACGTTGCCGACGGTCTCGCGCTTGCCGGCCAGCGTGCGGCGCGTGCGCTCGGGCGTGAAGAAGGTGCGGATGAGGCCGACGCCGAAGACGACCAGCACCAGCAGCATCAGCACCTTGGGCGTGTCGTAGACGAAGAAGGCGACGGCCTGGCCCAGGCGCGTGGCGGGGTCGAGCCCGATCAATTGATAGGTCAACCATTCGGCCGCGGGCTTCAGCACGCGGTAGGCGATCACCCAGATCACCAGCAAAGGAGGCAGCACGAACCAGCGGCGCAGTTTCATCGCCGCTCCTCGAGCACCTGCAGCGAACAGCTGAGGAAGTTCAGCACGCAGGGCGTCAGCAGGCGGTAGATGACCGAGTTGCCCTCGCGGCGGTCCTCGACGATGCCGTTGGCGCGCAGGACGGCCAGGTGCTTGGAGACCGTGGTCTGGTCGAGGCCCACCAGCTGCACGAGGTCGCCGGCGCTGCAGTCGCCGCGGCCGAGGCGGTCGACGATCAAGAGGCGCGACTCGTTGGCCAGCGCCTTGAGGACGCGGGCCTGGCGGCGGTAGGCCGCGGGGGTGGCGGTTGGGGTGCTCATGGATACAACTATATGGCGACTTGGCCATAATGGCAAGCAGCCTCTTAACGTTGATAAATCAATAGGTTAAACGACCGGCATCTGCACTTGCGCCGGCGCAAGTCCCCGCCCCCGCAGCCAGTCCGGCAGCGCCGCCGGCAACAGGTAGAGCAGCGCGCCCAGCAGCAGCCAGTCGGCGGCTTCGTCGACCACCAGGGCGACAATGCCCCCGCCCGGGACGTGGTGCGCCAGGGGGAACAGGAACTGCGACCACAGCGAGGTGAGCAGGGCGACCAGCGCCAGGCGCGCGGCGAGGCGGAGCTCGTGGCGGGCGTCGCGTGACCAGTCGACCACCTGGGGCAGGCAGAACAGGGTGAACACCAGCCGGTAGTCCCAGTTGTTGCCCATCAGGAAGGTGCCGACGTAGATGGCCGCTCCGAGGCGGAACCCGTCCAGGTGCTGCTGGTCGGGGGCCGCCGCGGGCCTGAGCTTAAGACGCGACGAGCGCACGAGCGCCATCACCGCACCGGCCAGCAACAGGACGCTGACAACCACGGCCGCGCGCGTGTCGGCGTTCGAGTGGGTGAGCTGGCGCACCGTCATCCAGCCCACGTTCAGGCCGTACGACATGAAGGTGCCGCGCTCGATGTCGTGCAGCACCAGGATGACGTCGCGCCAGGTCAGCGCCATGTAGGCGATACCGGCGACGGCGCTCAGGCCCGCCAGCCACAGGCAGGCGCGACGTCCTTCGCGCGCCAGGCAGGCCAGGCCCAGGAACGGGTAGTACATCAGCACGCCGGCGGCCGTCAGCAGCAGCGCGGCGGCCGTGGCGCTGCGGCGCAGCATGACCAGCGCGCCGGCGCACAGGAAGAAGATGAGCAGGGTGATGTTGGCGCGCTCGATCCCCAGCAGCACCGCCGGCGAGAACAGCGCCAGCGCCAGGGCGCAGGCGGTCAGGCGGTCGATGCCGCGCGCAAAGAGCGCGATCCCGCCCATGAACGCGACGATCATCACCACCGCCAGGGCCACGGTGCTGCGCTGGCTCAGGCCCAACTGGAACAGCAACTGCCAGACGCGGGGGTAATCCATCGGGCGATGCCAGGGATCGGCCGGGTTGTCGACCATGGGGTCGAAGCCGTCCCGGTGGGATTCGGCGCCGGCGGTGATGTTCCGCGCATCTGCGAAGCAGGGGTGCATCGGCGGGATGTTCCACAGGCTCCACGTCCGGTCCGGGCCGAGCGAGGCCATCAGCAGCGACACCAACGTCGCTCCCGCGAGCACCAGCATCAGGAACAGCCGACGGCCGGACAAGGGTCTGCGCCTCCGATTCAGGAGATGAAGCGGGGCAATTATGCACCCCCAGCCACCGGCGCGGGGAGGAATCTTCGACCCCGGCGGCGGCAGTTCGTGCCGGGGGCCCGGGACGGTTCTTCCGGGCGGGACGGGCGCCCGGGTCCGGACGGCCCCCAAAGGGCCGATCCGGGCCGGTCCGCCTCTTGCAAACCCTGATTTTGCCAGCCCGGCGAAACCGTTATATGGTGGGGCCGAACAAGCCCGACCATCAACCCGGTTCGCCAGGAGGCTCGTCGACATGGCCATTCTCAAGGTCGCCCGCATGGGGCACCCGGTCCTGCGTCAGAAGTGCACCGCCATCGCTCCCGAGATGATCCAGGGGCCGGAAGTGCAGCGGCTGATCCGGGACATGTACGAGACGATGGCCGAGTACGCGGGCGTGGGCCTGGCCGCGCCGCAGGTGCACCAGCCGGTTCGGTTGGTGATCGCCGGCGGCGAGGCAGACCGTCAGGGACGGCAGAAGTTCCGGGTTCTCATCAACCCGGAGATCACGGTGCGCCCGGGCGCCGAGCCGTTCGGGATGTACGAGGGCTGCCTGTCGGTGCCGGGTCTGCGCGGCTGGGTCGAGCGGCCGGACCGGGTGAACGTCAGGGCCTATGACGAGACCGGCAAGCAGGTCGACTTCGACCTGGATGGCTTCCCGGCCGTCGTCATGCAGCACGAGTGCGACCACCTGGACGGCGTGCTGTACGTCGACCGCATCGAGGATCGCACGCGGTTCGCGTTCGAAGAGGAAGCGAACCGATACCTCGATCTCGAGGACGAGGACGAGGACGAAGAATAGGTGGAGGGCCGACCCTCCGCTCCAGGAGGGAGATCGGCATGAACGACATCCTGAACAGGACGATCGGCGCGTTCAACAACCGCAACTTCACGCAGGCCGCCAAGCTGGCCGCCGAAGGATTGGCCGACGCCCAGGGCCGGGACGAGTTGTTCTGGATGGGCCTGCTCGAGACCTGCGAGGGCTACGACCTCCTGGGGCGCAAGCAGATGCTCGAGGCCGAGCGCAAGCTGGTCTCGGCCATGCAGAAGCTGCGCAACTTCGGTTTCCGCTACAAGAACTTCGAGATCGCGGTGGCGCTGGCGGGCGTGCGCGCGAGCGTCGAGCGCATCCGCCTGGTGCGCGACGGCAAGCATCGCGTGTTCGACGTCAGTTTGCACCCGACGCTGCGGTTGGCGGCGAAGGCGGACGACTAGGTCGCCCGCCTTCATCGCTCCACGAATGTCGGCTAGTCGCGCCCGAAGAGCGCCAGCGCATTGACCCAAAGGTGCCAGCCGTCACGGGTGACCTGCGGCCATCCCCGTGCCTGCGGCACCTTTGCCTTGTCGTAGCGGAACCCGCCGTA
>CAIOLW010000034.1 GCA_903859215.1 uncultured bacterium
CGGCGTCAGGCGCCGGCCGCAGCCAGTTTGCCGGGCAGGTCGTGGCGGATCTGGGCCCAGGCCTCGCCGACGGCGCCGGTGATGGCGCGCGGCGTGCTGCGCCCGTGCGCGATGATGCTGACGCCGGCCACGCCCAGGAGCATGGCGCCGCCGTAGACCTCGTAGGAGAAGTTCTTCTGCAGGAACCCGAGCACGGGCCGGAACGCGGTGCGCTCCTGATCGCCGAGGTCGGGGCGCTGGCTGAGCGCGCCCATGAAGCGCGCGAAACCCTCGATCAGCTTGAGCGTGATGTTGCCGGTGTAACCGTCGGTGACGACGACATCGCACGGCCCGAGCATCAGGTTGTTGCCTTCGACATTGCCGATGAAGTTGAGCGGGCCCTGCGTCAGGCGCTCATGCGTCTCGACATTGACCTTCGTGCCCTTCTTGGCCTCGCCCCCGATGTTGAGCTGGCCCACGGCGGGTGCCGCGACGCCGAGGATCTCGCGCGCGAACAGCGTGCCCATGTGCGCGAAGCTGACCAGGTGGTCGGCGGTGCACTCGGTGTTGGCGCCGACGTCCAGCAGCAGCAGCTCGCCCTTGACCGTCGGGATGCGTGTCGCGATCGCCGGGCGGTCGATGCCGGGCAGGCGCTTGAGGATGATGAGGCTGGCGGCGACCATCGCTCCGGTCGAGCCCGCCGAAACGACAGCCTGCACCTTGCCGGCCTTCTGGTCGGCCATCGCGCGCACGATCGGGCTGTCCGGCTTGCCGCGGATGGCGGCCGCCGGCTCCTCGCCCATCCCGATGTCCTGCGTGCAGGGGACGATGGAAACGGGAAGTCCCTCGACGGCCAGGCCGGCGAGGGCTTCCTCGATGCGCTGCGCGTCGCCGTAGAGCGCAATGCGGTACGGCGAATCGGGCGTCAGGCCGGCCAGTGCGCCGGGCACCACCACCTGCGGTCCGTGGTCGCCGCCCATAGCATCGACCGCGATGACGGGTCTGGTGTCGTCCATGGCGCCGACCTCCCTGCCGGTGCGGGCCGGTGGCCCGGTGCATCGTCGGGACGGCGGATGCGCCGGTCCCGTTCCCTGCCGCTGCCCCCGAACGGGCGGCGGGCTACTGCTCGACGCTACATTCTAGACGCTACTTCTCGACGCTACTTCTCGACGACCAGGACTTCGCGGTCGCCGTAGTAGCCGCACTCGCGGCACACACGGTGGGGCAGCCTGGGCGCGCCGCAGTGCGGGCACTTGTTCGGATCGGGCTTGGTCAGGTGCCAGTTGGCGCGGCGCAGGCCCTTGCGGGACGGCGTGGTCTTTTTCCTTGGGACAGCCATGGGACGCCTCCGATTACGGACGTTTGCTCGTCAGGTCAGTTGCACAGTCGGGTCGACGCGTCGCGGGCGGGGCTCAGGGCAGCCCTTCCCAGCGCGGGTCGACAGGTTCCTCGACGCAGCCGCAGGGCCCGCCGTTCAGGTCTGCGCCGCACGAGGCGCACAGGCCGCGGCACTCCTGCCCGCAGACGGTCATCTGCGGATAGGCCAGGGCCGCGCACTCGCGCAGCGCGTCGGAGAGGTCGACCTCGCCGTCGCGTTGCATGATGAGCAGCGTCTCGCTCTCGGTCTCGTCCGAGTGCGTGTCCCGCAGCACCATCAGTTCCACGGGCACGTCCCACCCCAGGGGGAACGCTGCCAGACAGCGTGCGCACTCCGCTATCCCCGAGGCCTGCAGCGTGCCTGAAGCCAGGACGCGGCTCTCGAGGTTCTGAAGCGTAAGCTCGCCGCTGATCGTCGCTTCCGGCGCATAGCCGTCTCCCAGCCCGAGCGCCACCTTGCCGGTGACACCGAGTTCGGAGCGGCCCGCGGGGGTCCTGTCGAGGTCCAGATACATGTCCGGTGCGCCTTTTTGCGAACGACAAACCTTAATAGGCTCCCCCCCGGGTGTCAAGACCGGGACCTTTGGGGACCCCGGCCCCTGTGGGGAGGCAGCCGTGGCGGCCCGGAAGCCGCCCCGGCGGACTAACCGAAAATCAGTTTCAATTCGCGGGCCGCATCCTCGGGGTTGGCCGAGGCGTGGACCGCGTTGAACGACAGCGACTCGCCGTACAGGCTGCGGATGGTGCCGACCGCGGCCTCGGCCGGGTTGGTGGCGCCGATCAGCGTCCGCAGGGCGGCGACGGCGTTCTCGCGCTCGAGGCGGATGGTCACCACCGGGCCGCTGCAGATGTAGTCGCAGAGGTCCTTGTAGAAGCCGCGCTCGCGGTGCTCGCCGTAGAAGTCCTCGACCAGGGCGCGGTCCAGCTGGCGCATCGCCAGGCCGGTGATCTTGAAGCCGGCGCGGTTGGCGATGGCCAGGATGTCGCCGACGTGCCGGCCCTCGCGGACGATCTCGGGCTTGATCATGAAATAGGTCTGCTGCATCGCTTCGGTCCCTCTCCTGTTGGTCAAGGACGAGCGGGTCCGCCGGTGGGCCGGGCCCGCTCACTGTCCCCACTTGTCACGTCATTTCACGTCACGGGCAGGGGCTGCGCCCTACCGCTTCCAGATGCTCTTGAGCGCCGGCACGATGTCCATCGGACGCTCGGCCACCGGGATGCCGGCGTCGTTGAGCGCCCGCTTCTTCTCGGCCGCGGTGCCGGTGCCGCCGGACACGATCGCACCGGCGTGGCCCATCCGCTTGCCCGGAGGCGCGGTCTGGCCGGCGATGAAGCTGACGACCGGCTTCTTGACGTGGGCCTTGATGTAGGCCGCCGCCTTCTCCTCGGCGTCGCCGCCGATCTCGCCGATCATCACGAAGGCCTCGGTCGCCGGGTCGGCGTTGAAGGCCTCGATCGCGTCCAGGAAGTTCGTCCCGATGATCGGGTCGCCGCCGATGCCCAGGCAGGTGGTCTGGCCCAGGCCCGCCGCGGTCAGCTGGAACACCACTTCGTAGGTGAGCGTGCCGCTGCGGCTGACCAGGCCCACGGGGCCTTCCTTGACGATCGACGCGGGCAGGATGCCCAGCTTCGCGATGCCGGGCGCCAGCAGGCCGGGGCAGTTCGGCCCGATCAGACGCACGCCGCGCTCCTTCAGGTACGGCATGACCCGCACCATGTCCACCGTGGGCACGCCCTCGGTGATGCAGACGACCAGCTTGCAGCCGGCATCCGCCGCTTCCATGATCGCGCCGGCCGCGCCCGCGGGCGGCACGAAGATGACCGACGTGTTGGCGCCCTCGTTCAGCACGGCCTCGCGGACGGTGTCGAACACGGGGACCTTGTTCTCGAACTTCTGCCCGCCGCGACCCGGCGTGCAACCGGCCACGACCTTGGTGCCGTAGGCCATCATCTCGCTGGTGTGGAACCCGCCGTCGCGGCCGGTGATGCCCTGGACCACGACCCGGGTGTCCTTGTCGACGAAAATCGCCATGACGAATCTCTCCTTATTGGCAGCGGGCATCTGCGGCCCGCGCAAGGTTACCGACGAAAATGACCTCTAGACCGCGAGCGCGATCGCCTTCTGGACCGCCTCGTCCATGGTCTCGGCCGGGTGGAGCTTCGTCTTCGAAAGAAGGGCGCGGCCCTCCGCCTCGTTGGTGCCGGTCAGGCGCACGACGATGGGCACGCTGATCGTCATCATCTCGGTCGCCTTGATGATGCCGTTGGCCACGTCGTCGCAGCGCGTGATGCCGCCGAAGATGTTGAACAGGATGACCTTCACGGCCTTGTCCTGCAGGATGATCCGCAGGGCGTTGACGACCTTCTCGGGATTCGAGCTGCCGCCGATGTCCAGGAAGTTCGCCGGCTGGCCGCCGTAGTACTTGACCAGGTCCATCGTCGCCATCGCCAGGCCGGCGCCGTTGACCAGGCAGCCGACGTTGCCCTCGAGCTTCACGAAGCTGAGGTTCGCCTCGCGCGCCTGGCGCTCGGCGGGATCCTCGGCCTCGAGGTCGCGCAGCGCCTCGTAGTCCGCGTGGCGGTACATGGCGTTGTCGTCGAAGCTGACCTTGCCGTCGATGGCGTGGCCGATGCCGTCGGGCGTGAAGATGAACGGGTTGATCTCGGCCAGGCTGGCGTCGGCGGCCAGGAAGACCGTGTACAGCTTCTGCATGGCGCTGGCCATCTGGCGGGCCTTCTTGACCTCGCCCGGGCACATCTTCAGGCCCAGTTCGAGCGCCTCGTGGTCGAGCAGGCCGTAGCGCGGGTCGATGGCGAGCTTGAGGATGGCCTCGGGCTTGTCCTTGGCCACCTGCTCGATCTCCATGCCGCCCTCGGCGCTGCACATCAGCAGCACGCGCTGCGAGGTGCGGTCGATCAGCATGCCGATGTAGAACTCGCTGGCGATGTCCAGCGCCGGCGTGACCAGGACCTTGCGCACGATGTGGCCCTTGATGTCCATGCCGAGGATGTTGGCGGCGTTCTCCTTCACATCGTCGATGGTCTTGCAGAACTTGACGCCGCCGGCCTTGCCGCGGCCGCCGGTCAGCACCTGCGACTTGACCATCACCGGCAGGCCGAACTTGCCCGCCAGCGCGACCGCCTCGCCGACCGTCGTGGCCACCTCGCCGGGCGGCACCGGCAGGCCGTGGCGCGCGAAGATCTCCTTCGCCTGGTATTCGTGGATATTCACGCACTTCCTCCCGGTGGTTGGCGGGCCGGGCGCCCCTTGCGCCCGGCCCCCCGTGTGTCGCTAGCCGGTGAAACGGGCCAGCACCTGTTCCAGGTTCGGCGAGCCGATCTCCTGGAGTTCGTAGCCCACGCGCACGGTGGGCTTGTTGATCTTGATGATGCGGCTGAGGTCGATCGGCGTGCCGATGACCACGACGTCGCACTCGACGGCGTTGATGGTCGCCTCGAGGTCGGCCTTCTGTTCGTCGCCGTAGCCCATCGCCGGCAGCAGCGTGCCGATGTCCGGGTACTTCTCGAACGTCTCGGCCAGGCGGCCGCGCGCCCAGGGGCGCGGGTCGACCAGCTCGCCGGCGCCCAGGCGCAGCGCCGCGACGACGCCGGCGCCGAACTTCATGTCGCCGTGCGTCAGGGTCGGGCCGTCCTCGACGACGAGCACGCGCTTGCCGGCGAGGTCGACACTTCCGGTGATCGTCAGCGGGCTCGCCGCGTCGATGATGATCGCCTTCGGGTTGATCTCGCGGATGTTGCTGCGCACCAGTTCGATGTTCTCGAACTCGGCCTCGACGACCTTGTTGATGATGACGACGTCGGCCAGGCGCACGTTCGTCTCGCTCGGGTAGTACGAGTTCTCGTGCCCGGCGCGGTGCGGGTCGGCCACGACGATGTGCAGGTCGCTCTTGAAGAACGGCGTGTCGTTGTTGCCGCCGTCCCAGAGGATGATGTCGGCTTCCTTCTCGGCCTCGCGCAGGATGGCCTCGTAGTCGACGCCGGCGTAGATGACGCCGCCGACGGCCACGTGAGGCTCGTACTCCTCCATCTCCTCGATGGTGCAGTTGTGCTTCGCGAGGTCGGCGATCGTGGCGAAGCGCTGCACGCGCTGGGCCTCGAGGTCGCCGTAGGGCATCGGGTGGCGCACCGCGACGACCTTCTTGCCGGCCTTGCGCAGGATCTCGCAGATACGGCGGCTGGTCTGGCTCTTGCCGCAGCCGGTGCGCACGGCGCCCACGCTGATGACGGGCTTCGTGCTCTTCAGCTCGGTCAGGCGCTCGCCCAGCATCGCGAAGTCGGCGCCGGCGGCGTTGACGATCGAGGCCAGGCTCATCACCTGCTGGTAGGAGCGATCGCTGTAGGCCATGACGCACAGCTCGGCGCCGGTGCGCTTGATGACATCCAGAAGGTTCGCCTCATCCTCGATGAGGATGCCCTCAGGGTAGTGCGGACCGGCCAGCGAGGCCGGGTAGCGCCGACCGTCGATGTCGGGGATCTGCGTCGCCGTGAAGGCGACCACCTCGTAGGCGGGATTCTGGCGGTAGACGCAGTTGAAGTTGTGGAAATCGCGCCCGGCGGCGCCCAGGATGATGACCTTGACCCTGCTCATGCCGTCCCCTCAAGGATTCCGGTCGCAACCGGAACACCGCGGCCAGGGCGGCCTCTCAGGGCAGCTGCCTGATCGCGGCGATGATCTGCGAGGTCGACCAGCCCGGCACCATGGGTACGCGCATGACGCGACCCCCGGCAGCAACGACTTCACGGGCGCCAACGATGTCGGCGTCCGCATACTCGGACCCCTTGACGAGCACGTCCGGCCGAATCAGGAGAATGGTCTCCAGCGGTGTCGGTTCGCCGAATATGGTCACCGCGGAAACCGGTCGCAAGGCGGCGATTAGCGCCGCGCGGGCAGCCTCGGGCAGGATCGGGCGGCCCACGCCCTTCAGGGTGCGGACCGAGGCGTCGCTGTTGAGAGCGACAATCAATTCGTCGGCGCCGGCGGCGGCCTGGAGCAGGCTCTCGAGGTGCCCGACGTGGACCAGGTCGAAGCAGCCGTTGGTGAAGGCGATGGTGCGGCCGGCGGCGCGGCAGGCGTCGGCCCAGGCGGCCAGGTCGCCGCGGCCCAGGACGCGGCCGCGCTCGGGGACGGCGCTCATCGGCCGGCGCTTCCGGACGTAGGGTCCTGCGGCAGGACGGCCCGCAGCTGGTCGAGGGTGACCGCGGCGGTGCCCAGTTCGCGCACGGCCAGCCCGGCCGCGTGGTTGGCCAGGCGCGCGGCCTCGAGGTGCCCCGCCCCGGCGGCCAGGCAGGCGGTGTAGACGGCGATCACGGTATCCCCGGCGCCGGTGACGTCGAAGACGGTCGTGGCCACGGCCGGCAGGTGGTGCTCGGCGCCGCCGCGCAGGTAGAGCGCCATGCCGTGCTCGCCGCGCGTGATGAGCAGGGCCTCGGCGTCGGCCAGTTCCAGGATGCGGGCGCCGGCGCGGCGCAGGTCGTCCGACGTGTGGATGGCGTGGCCGCAGGCCTGCTCCGCCTCGCGCTGGTTCGGCGTCAGCGAGGTGGCGCCGCGGTATTTCGCGTAGTCGCCCCGCTTGGGGTCGACGACGACGGGCACCTTCGCCTCGCGCGCGGCGCCGATCAGCGCCGGCAGCGACGAACCGGTGAGCACGCCCTTGCCGTAGTCGCTCAGCACGATGCCGTCGAACGGGCCGCCCTCGCGCAGGCCGGCGACCAGGGCCGCCAGGTGGGCGTCGTCGATGGGCGCGTCGTTCTCGCGGTCGGTGCGGCACACCTGCTGGCTGTGGGCGATGATGCGGGTCTTGAGCGTGGTCGGCCGGCCGGGGTCGGTGACCAGGCCGTCGGGCGAGATGCCGCGCTCTGTCAGGAGGTTCCGCAGGGTGGCGGCCGCCTCGTCGCGGCCGCAGAGGCCGAAAAACACGGCCTCGGCGCCCAGGGCCCGGATGCCCGCGGCGACGTTGGCGGCGCCGCCCAGTTTCCAGGTCTCCTCGCGCACCCGGACCACCGGGACGGGCGCTTCGGGGCTGATGCGGTCGACGCTGCCCCACACGAAGTGGTCGAGCATGGCGTCGCCGACGACGGCCAGCCGGCGCCCGGCGATGCGGCCGAGGACGGCGGTGGCGCTGAGGGGCTTGTCAGGCGCGTTCATGGGCGCTTTCTTGTGGTTCCGGCGATCATCGGCGCAGGCGCGCGGCGGCCGTCGGCAACCTATCACCCGCCTTGGCGGGTGTCAACGCGGCCGGCGGCGGCCGGGGGTCGCCCGGAAGCACCTCGCCCCCGCGTCACCGCCACCACGCGCGTCCCTTCAGGAGCGGTCATGGACAACAAGACTCCCCCCCAGCAGCAGCGCATCACCCTGGACCTGGGCGAGAAAGAGGCCGAGGGCATCTACAGCAACCTGACGCTGATCTCGCACAGCCCGCACGAGTTCATCCTCGACTTCGCGCGCATGGTCCCGGGAGCGCCCAAGAGCAAGGTGCACGCGCGCATCATCATGACGCCGCAGTCCGCCAAGGCGCTGCAGCTGTCGCTGGGCGTGAACGTCCAGCGCTTCGAGGAAACCTACGGCGAGATCAAGCTGGCCGGGCAGCCGAACACGGGACCGAACATCGGGTTCCAGACGAACTAGGCGCGTCAGGCCCCGACCTGCCGGCGCAGGCGCGCGGCCGCCAGCGCGAACACGGCCACGAACCACAGGGCCAGCCCGCCCAGCAGCGGCGCCGCCTCGGCCAGCCCCCATCCCCGCCCCACCAGGCCGTGGAAGATGGAGATGGCCTGCCCGGTGGGCAGCGCCTTGCCGATCGCCTGCATGAACGGCGGCACGACCTCGAGCGGCCACCACAGGCCGCCGATCGCGCCGAGGGCCATGGTCAGTCCGCTGCCCAGGCCGTCGGCCTGCGGGCCGGTGCGCGCGAGCGTGCCCAGGAGGATCGACGCCGAGGACGAGAAGGCGGCGAACAGGACGACGACGGCGATGAGCGCCACCGGCGAGTCGCCGTAGTCGAGGCCGAAGACCAGCGCATTCATCCCCAGCAGGATCGCGCCCTGCACCAGGCCGACGACCATGCCACCGAGAAAATAGCCGGCGACCAGGTCGAAGGCGCTCGCGCGGCTGATCACCAGGCGCGCCAGCGTGCGGTCCTGCCGCTCCTGCACCAGGTCCTTGGCCGACACCATCATGAACATCAGCATGAAGAACAGGACGTAGGCCGGGCCCACGTGCTGGGCGGAGCGCGTCAGGCCCCACTCGGCGACGGGCAACCGGCCGAGCGTCGACGCGCGCACGCGCACGCGCGGCTGGTCCCAGGCCGCGGCGAACTCCTTCTCGTCGAAGGCGACGGCTTCGCCGCGCTTCGGGATCGCGCCGGGCGCCGTCACCAGCGAGCGCGCCGCCCGTTCGGTGTTCATGCGCAGCAGCGAACGATCGATGACCGAGCGCGCGGTCTGGCTGCTGAGGCGGTTGCCGTCGACGGTGATCTGCAGGTCGACCTGCTTTGGGGTTGCCGAATTGCCGGTTACCGAATTGCCGGTTGCCGAATAGCCGATGTCCATCGCCGCGCTGAACCCGGCCGGGATGCCCAGCACGGCCGTGGCGCTGCCGTTGTCGGTCAGCGTGCGGGCGCGGGCATCGGTCAACGCCGAATCGACGACCACGACCTCGAAGCGCGGGTGCGCGCGCAGCGGCGCCAGCAACCGCTCGACGGCCGGGCCGCGGTCCTGGTCGTACACCAGGACACGGCGCTTCGGCGGCGGGCCGTTGCTCCAGTCGCCCATCAGCATGCCCATCATGTACGAGAAGACCATCGGCATGACGAGCAGCCAGACCAGGCCGCCGCGATCGCGCACGACACGCAGCAGCTTCAGGCGCACCATGGCGCCGATCACCTGCAGGTTCATGCCCAGCCTCCCCGCTTCACGCGCGCATTGAACAGCGTGAGGATGACCACGAGCAGCGCCAGGCTGGCGCAGGCCAGCACCGTCACGGGCGTGGTGATCGCCGTCAGCGAGAGGTTGTCGCCGATCACGCGGCTGAACGCGAGGTTCGCCCAGTAGTTGAAGACGTAGTGGCCGGCGCTCGACGCCCAGGCCGGCAGGTTGTCGACCGGCAGGAAATTGCCGCCGATCATGCCCGAGATCAGGATCACCGCGGTGCAGAGGTTGTCGAGGACCTTCTCCCGCGTCACGAGCAGCGCCAGCGCCAGGAAGAACCCGGCGGCCGCCGTGCAGGTGAGCAGGATGACCAGCGGCAGCGTCCAGGGATCCGGGCCGAGGTTGACCCGGAACAGCAGCGCGCCCGCTCCCAGCAGCACCGACAGCATGACCAGGCCCTGCACCACCGAGGCCACCCACTTGCCCATGACGATGGGCCACGCCGAACCGGGGCCCAGCAACTGGCGCTGCAGCGTGCGGCGCGCGCGCTCGCGGTGCAGGTCGCGCGCGCCGGCGGCGACCGCGAACATCAGGAAGAAGACCGCGAAGCTGGGCAGGAAGTAGTCGAAGAGGCTGGTCTCGCGTTGCTTCTTCTCGCCGGTCGGGGCCTTGTCGGCCACCGCCAGCCCGGCGGCGCTGCCCTGGAGCGCGCGCTGCAGCGCGACCTCATGGTCGATCTGGCGGACGATGAAATCGACCGCCTCCTCGCGCGTGCCGGCGTTCTCGGGCCCGCGCAGGCGGTTCCAGATGTCGACCGGGTTGCCCTTGAGCAGGGCGGCGAAGCCGACCGAGTCGGCGCCGATGGCCGCGTAGTCGCCGGGCCACAGCGCGCGGAACGCGCCTTCGCCGGCCTGCACGCGCAGGACGCCGCGGCTGACGATCTCCTCGACGATGCCGGCCTTGATCTCGCTGGACGGGTCGCGCCAGACCTGGATGACCAGCGAGTCGGCCTGGAAGAACGCCGTCAACGGGTCGGGCGGCAGCACGAGCGCCGCGGCGACCTTGCCGGAGCGGACCATGGTGTCGGCTTCGAGGGAGTCGGCCCACACCGGCGCGAAGAAGCCGGACTTCTTCAGGCCGTCCAGGAAGCGGGTCTGCATCGCCTCGGGCACGCCCTCGGCGACGATGGCCACCGGGATGGCGCTGATGCCCTTCTTGCCGAAGACGCCGCCGCCGAACGACAGGCCCATGACCGCGGTCAGCACCAGCGGCAGGGCCAGGTTCACGATGAGCGCGCGGCGGTCGGCAGCCATGCGCCTGAGGTCGCGTTGCGCGAAGATCCACACGCGCGTCATGAGGCTTCTTCCCGGAGGCCGCGCCCGGTCAGGTTCAGGTACAGCGTCTCGAGGTTCGGGCGTTCGATCTCCAGCTGCTCGAGCGGCAGGTCGTTGGCGCGCAGCCAGTCCTGGATGACCGGCAGCAGGCGGCCGCCGTCGGGCGTGCGCACCTCCACCTTGCCGCGGCGCTCGCCGACGCCCGTGCAGCCGGTCCAGCCGCCGCAGGCGGCGTGGAACGCGTCCAGCCGGTCGGCGGGCAGGCTCAGCCGGATCATGTCCGCGTCGCCGACCTGGCTGATCAGCGACTCCTTGTCGCCGAGCGCCACGAGCCGGCCGCGGTCGATGACGCCGATGCGGTCGCAGAGCTGCTCGGCTTCCTCGAGGTAGTGCGTGGTGTAGATGACGGTCAGCCCCTGCTGTCCCAGCCGCGCGATGAGTTCGAGGATGCGCGAGCGCGCCTGGGCGTCGATGCCGACCGTGGGCTCGTCCAGGAAGAGCACCTCGGGCTCGTGGATGAGCCCGGCCACCAGGTTCAGGCGGCGCTGCATGCCGCCGGAGAAGGTCTCCACCTTGCGGCGGGCCTGGTCGGCGAGGTCGGCCATGACCAGCAGCTCCTCGACGCGCCGGCTGAGGGCGGCGCCGCCGAGGCCGTGCAGGCGGCCCCAGAACATGAGGTTGTCGCGCGCCGTCAGGTCGGTGTAGAGCGCGATCTCCTGCGGCACGACGCCGATCAGGCGGCGCACCTCCTTCGCGCCCGCGGCGACGTCGTGGCCGCCGATGCGCACCTGACCGCCGTCGGCGCGCAGCAGCGTCGAGAGCACGCCGATGGTCGTCGTCTTGCCGGCGCCGTTGGGGCCAAGCAGGCCGAACAGCTCGCCGCGCGCGACGGAGAACGTCACGCCGTCCACCGCGCGGTGCGAGCCGTATTTCTTGACCAGGTCGCGGACTTCGATCACGGGCGTTCCTCCGGGGGTTGGGTCTTCCAGCGCCGGTGCGTCCAGAAGTACTGCGCCGGCTCCCTACGCACGGCGGCTTCCAAACGTTGCGCATAGGTTTCGGTCAGCCGCTGGACGGCTTCCTCCTCGCCCCAGGCGGGGTCCGCTTCGTACGGCGGGCCCAGTTCCAGGCGGTGGCGGCCGTCCGGCAGGCGGAAGATGACCGCGCTGACGACCGGCGCCTTGAGCTTCCACGCGAAATAGCCCCCGCCGCGGTGGAAGGACGCGGGCGTGCCGAGGAAGGGCGTGAAACAGCCCTCCGGCCCGGCGTCCTGGTCCGCGGCCAGGCCGATGACCTCGCCGCGCCGGAGCGCGACGACCATCTCCTTGAGCGGGCCACCCGCCCTGAGGGTGCGCACGCCGGCCCGCTCGCGGGTGGCGTTCAGCAGGCGGTCCGACTGCGCGTTGGACTGGCTCTTGGCCAGGAAGGTGATGGGGATGCCCTCGGCGCCCAGGCGCGCGGCCAGCAGTTCCCAGTTGCCTAAATGGCCCGTCACCAGCAGCACGCCCCGGCCCATGGCCGCGGCGGCCCGGTAGTGTTCGAGGCCCTCGAGGTCGACCCAGGCGCGGATCTCCTGCGGCTGCAGGCGGCCCAGCAGCAGGAACTCCATCAGGTTCAGGCCGAGGTGGCGGAAGAAGGCGCCCGCGACCCCATCGCGCTGCGCGTCATCCAGTGTGTCGCCGAAGGCGCGGCGCAGGTTGTCGCGCACGATGGCGCGACGGTACAGCCCGCCGCTCCAGACCACCCCGCCCAGACCGCGGCCCAGCGCGAGCAGCGCGCGCCGCGGCAGCAGCGACACGAGGCCGGCCAAGGCGCGCAGCAGCGCGTAGTCGAAACGTTGGCGGGCGGGCGATGCCAGGATGGTGCCTCCGGGAGGTGTCCGGTGGCCGACGGTTCGGCGCGAACGCCCGGCCGGTCCCCCGTCAGCCGGGCCAGAGTCTACGGGCCAGCCGCCCGCCCGGCAACCGGCGGATCAGGCCCGCCAGTTCGAGCGCCGTCAGGCCCTCCACGAAGCCGTGCTCGTCGCCGGGCCACTGGCGGCGCAGTTCGTCGCGTCCGGCTCCGCCCAGGTCCAGCCGGTCCCACAGCCAGCGCGCCGCGGCATGGTCCGGCAGCGCCGGCGCGGCGGCGGCGCGGGCGGCGTCCGCCGTGAGCAGCCCCGTCCGGTCCGGCGCGCCGAGGACGTTCAGCACATCCTCGGCCTTCTCGACCAGGCAGGCGCCTTCGCGCAACAGCTGGTGACAACCGCGGCTGCTCTCGACGTCGACCGGGCCGGGCACAGCGAAGACCTCGCGGCCGGCGTTGAGCGCCCGGCGGGCGGTATCGAGGGCGCCGCTATCGGTGGGCGCCTCGACGACGATGACGCCGTGGACCAGGCCCGCCAGGAGCTCGTTGCGCTGCAGGAAGTGGTGCTTGAGCGGCGGCGTGCCCGGCCGGAACTGGGTGATGGAACACCCGTGCGCGCGCACCTGCGCCAGCAGCCCGCGGTGGGCGTACGGGTAGCAGCCGTCGTTGCCGGTGGCCATCACCGCCACGGTCAGGCCGCCGGCGTCCAGCGCGCCCTTGTGCGCGGCGGCGTCGATGCCGCGCGCCAGGCCGCTGGTGATGACCCAGCCCGCGGCGGCGAGTCGGCGCGCCAGGTCGCGCGCAACCGCCAGGCCGCGCGGCGAGGCGCTGCGCGTGCCGACGATGCCCAGGCACGGGCGCGCAAGCGCGTCCGTCACGCCGCAGGCATGCACCGCGGGCGGCGGCACGTCGAGGACGCGCCACAGGGGCGGCCAGTCGGGATCATCGGCGCGCAGCCAGCGCGTCGCGGGGAGCGCCGCAGGAAGGGCGCGATCGGGGAAGTGCAACGTCGTGTCGTCCCGTCCGGGAGGAGGAACGCCGGCGCCCGCCGTCTCAGGCGTTGTACAGGCGCCGCATCAGGTGCCGCAGTTCGGTCAGGCCGCGGTTGGCCACCGCCGAGATCTGCAGCGTCTCGACCGCGCCGGCCTTGGCGGCCCAGGCTTTCGCCTTCGCCAGCGCCTCGGCGGCGGCTTCGTCGTCCAGCAGGTCGGCCTTGGTCACGATCACCGCGAACGGCAGCTTCGCGAGATGCCGGCCGTGCGCCACCAGTTCGCCGCGCAGCATGTCCAGCGCCGCGGCCGGCTCGCTGACCGACGGGTCGACCAGCAGCAGCAGGGCGCGCGTGCGCTCGACGTGGCGCAGGAACTCGTGGCCCAGCCCGCGGCCTTCCGAGGCGCCCTCGATCAGCCCGGGGATATCGGCCAGCGTGCAGCTGGCGTAGTCGCCGAGGTCGACGATGCCGAGGTTCGGAATCAGCGTCGTGAACGGGTAGTCGGCCACCTTCGGGCGCGCCGCGGTCATCACCGACAGCAGCGTGCTCTTGCCCGCGTTGGGCTCGCCGACCAGCCCGATGTCGGCGATGAGCTTCAGTTCGAAGCGCAGCACGCGCTCGACGGCGGGCTTGCCGGGCGTGGCCTTCATCGGCGTCTGGTTGCGCGCGTTGCGGAACTCCCAGTTGCCCTTGCCGCCCTTGCCGCCTGCCGCCAGCAAGAGCCGGTCCCCGGCGTCGACCAGGTCGCCCACCTGCTCGCCCGACTCCTCGTCGAACACGGTGGTGCCGCAGGGAACCTTGATCTCGATATCGGCGCCGTCGTGGCCGGTGCAGTTGTTGCCGCCGCCCTTGTCGCCGGCCTTCGCCTCGTAGCGGCGGCGGTACCGGAAGTCCAGCAGCGTCGTCAGGTGCGGGTCGGCCACCAGCCACACCGAGCCGCCGCGCCCTCCGTTGCCGCCGTCGGGGCCGCCGCAGGGGACGAACTTCTCGCGCCGCGTCGAGACGGCGCCGTCGCCGCCCTTGCCGGACAGGACGGTGATGGTGGCTGTGTCCAGGAACAACGCTTCACTCCTCGGTCATGTGTCAGGCGCCGGTGGCGCCGGGTGCCCGTGGTGTCCACGCGGCTTGTCTCTGCCGCCGGATTGCCTGCCGTCAGGCGTGCGGGAACGAACGGCCGGCCAGGACCGCGGCGACCGGTGGCGGCACCAGGCGCTCGAGCGCCCCGCCATGGCGCAGGACATCGCGCACGAGCGTGCTGGAGATGGCCGCCAGCTGCGGCCTCGCCAGCAGGTAGATGTATTCGACGTCGGAGGACAGCAGCGCGTTGACGCCGGCCATCGTCCACTCGTGTTCGTAGTCGCCCTGCGTGCGGATCCCGCGCACGACGGCCGTGGCGCCGCGGGAACGGACTTCGTCGACCAGCAGCCCGCCGAACGGGTGCACTTCGACGCCGGGCAGGCCCTGTACCGAGGCGCGGAACAGGTCGACACGCTCGCCGACCGGCAGCAGGCCGGCCTTGCCGATGTCCGCCACGACCACGGTCACGCGGTCGAACAGGCGGCTCGCGCGTTCGACGATGTCCAGGTGTCCGAGCGTCACGGGGTCGAAAGATCCCGGGTAGAGCACGTGGCGGTGCATGGTTTCCCCTTTCACGTGTCGATCGAATCGACGGCCGGAAACCAAAGGGCCAGCGTCGACTGGCCGTAACGACGCAGGCGCCACGGCGATCCTTCCGGCAGCGGCGGCGCCTCGACCGAGCCCTGCTCGACGACGAGCGCCCGGCAACCGGGGTCGTCCAGGCGCGCCGCCAGCTTCCCCATGATATGCGCCGCAAGCCCCGCGCGGTAGGGCGGGTCCGCGACCAGCAGCCACGGCGTCCCGGCGCCCGGCCGCCAGCGGTCCAGCCAGGCCACGGCCTCGGCCCGTTCCAGGCCGAAGGAACCGGCCTCGGCCCCGCACTGCGCGAGGTTGGCCCCGGCCAGCGCCAGGGACTCGTTCGCCTCGTCCACGAACACCGCCCGGGAGGCTCCGCGGCTGAGCGCCTCGATCCCCAGGGCGCCCGTCCCGCAGCACAGGTCCACGAATACCGCGCCCCGGACCCGCTCGCCCAGGATGCTGAACAGGGCCTCCTTGACCCGGTCCGCCGTGGGACGGATCGCATCGCCCGGCGGCGGCATCAGCTTGCGCCCGCGCCAGCGGCCGGCCACGACCCTCATCGCCGCTGCTCCGGCGGGCGCCGCGACCAGACCAGGCTGCGCAGCATTGCCGTGCGCGCCAGCAGCGCCGGCTCGGCGGCGGTGGCCGGCAGGCGGAAGTCGGCCGCGGCGGCGTAGAGCCGGCGGCGCCCCCGGAACAGCTCCTCGAGCCCGGCCCAGCCGAGGCGATCGACCAGCGGCCGCTCGCCCGAGGGGCCCGCCTTCAGCCGCGCCCGGATCGTCTCCCAGGGCGCGTCCAGCCAGATCACGACGCCCCGTTCGCGCAGCAGGTCCACCGCCGCCGGCGTCTGGACGATGCCGCCCCCGGTGTCCACCACCAGGTTGCGGGCGGGGTCGAGGGAGGCCAGTTCCTGCAGTTCACGCTCGCGGAACGCCGCTTCGCCCTCGTGCTCGAAGATCGCGGCGACCGAACGCCCGGCGCGGGCCACGACCGCCTCGTCGATGTGCACGACGGGGCGACCGGAGGCCGCCTGCAACGCGTCAGCCACCGTCGTCTTGCCACTGCCCATGAAACCCACGAACGACGTCCACATGGCGGACAACCTACACCACGGCGATCGCCGTGCCAGCAAGTTTGTGCGCGGGCGCCGCCGGCGGGCAAAGGAAACGCCCCCCGGGCCGGGCCGGGGGGCGTTCATTCGGGGCCGAATCGACGCACCGCTCAGAAGTGCGCTTCACCCAGCGTCGGGTTGTACTTCACCGGCGAGTCCTCGGTGATCGCCTTGCGCTGCATGTAGGCGTCGGTGACGATGCGCGGCGTCACGAAGATGACCAGTTCGCGGTCGACCTTCGTCTCCGAGCTGTGGCGGAACAGCGCGCCCAGCACCGGCAACGACTTGAGCACCGGGATGCCCGTCTCCAGCTTGCTGTCGATCTTGCGGATCAGGCCGGCGATGATCGCCGTCGAGCCGTTCTCGACCAGCACGCGGGTGTCGGACTCGCTCGTATTGATGATCACGCCGCCCTGCACCGTGGCCTGGCTGGAGAGGTCGCTGACCTCGTTGTGGATGTCCAGCGTGATCCGGTTCTCGCTGTTGATGTGCGGCGTCACGCGCAGCTGGATGCCGATCGTCGTCAGCTGGGTGATCGCGTTGCCGGCCTGGTCGGCCACGATCAACGGGATCTTCTGGCCGACGAGGATCTTCGCCTCGCGGTTGTCGGTGGTCGTGATGACCGGGTTGCTGATCAGCTGGGCGCGGTTGTCGTTCTCCAGCGCCTGCACCTTGATCATCAACTCGCCCCAGTCCTGCACCGTGGCCACGCGCAGGTCGCCGGACGGCTTCTGGATCGAGTTGTCGATCTCCATGCTGCCGCCGATGTTCCGGCCCGGGACGCTGAGGTTGGCCAGCGACCAGTTCACGCCGAGTTCGCGCGTGGCGCGCGAATCCATGTCCACCAGGCGCGCGTTGATCTCCACCTGCGGGGTCTGCGTGTCCAGCTGCCCGGCCATGGACGTGATCAGGGCGACCCGGTTCGGCACGTCGTTGACCAGGAGGCTGTTGGTGCGCGCGTCGACGTCGATGCTGCCGCGCTCGGTCAGCATCTTCTCGAGTGCGCCCTTCACTTCCTCGGCATTGGCGTAGCGCAGCACGATCATGCCCAGGTGGAGCGCCTCGAGTTCCTCGACCTGCTTGCGCGAGCGCTGGGACTCCAGCTTCTCCTGCCGCAGGCTCTCGGCCGTGTCGATGCGGTAGATGCCGTCCTCCTCCAGGTAGTCGAAGGAATGCGAGCGCAGGATGACCTCGAGCGCCTCGATCCAGGGCACGTCCTGCAGCTTCACCGTGACCTTGCCGACAACCTTGGGCGAGGCGACGATGTTGGTGCCGGAATAGCCCGCGAGCGAGCGCAGCACGGTGCCGATCTCCGCGTCCTGGACATCCAGCGAGATGGGCCGGGTCTTGTAGCCGGCATCCGGCGCCGCGGCCTGGGCCGCGACCGGGACCAGCGTGACGGCGACCGCGGCCGACAGCGTCAGGGCGAGGACCGCGCAGCGAACAGTGCGGAACATCTCTACTCCTCCAGGTTATCCAGCTTGAGGACGACGTTGCTCGTGATCCCGTACAACGCGACCTGAGCCGTGAGCGAATTCTTGCGGATGCTGACGACGCGGCCGTTGCGGACCGGGTCGCCCACGCGCAGGATGTACCCGAAACCGTCGCCGTCCTCGACCAGGGCGAAGCGATCGTCCTGGCCCCACATGACGCCCACCAGGCGGGCGGCATTGGCGTCGACCAGTTCGGCCGATCCGGTCTGCTCGAAGTCGCCGTTCACGAGGACCGTGAACGGGTCCCCCTTCCCGTACGACTGGTAGAAGTACTCGTTGGCGCGGATCGCATTGATCCGGTCGGCAGAGACCTGGGACGGCGACAGCGAACCGTCGGCGGCCGGCACTGCGACCGCGGCCTCGTCGCCGGCGGCGACCTTGGCGTCAACCGCGTCGACCGCGTCGACGGCGCCGGCAACAGCATTGGCGCCGGCAACAGCTTTGGCCGCCGCGACAGCCCTGGCCGCGGCGACAGGCTTGTCGTCGACAGCCATGAAGGTGACCGGCTTGCCCTCACCCGTCGGCATGGCGGCGGCAGCGGCCACCGGCTTCGGCGCCTGGGCAGTCGGGGCCCCGTCGGCGGCGACGGCCAGCGAAGGCGGCAGCAGGACGGCCAGCGCGGCGAGTGCGACCAGGGCCGCGACGCGCGCGATCATGAACGTCTTCATCAATGGCCTCCCTTTTTCCCGGGCTTCGCCGCCGGGTCGGCGGTGACCGCCTTGACGACCTTGTTCGAGATGTTGGCGCCGGCGCGGGCCACTGAGGCCTTGGCATCCAGTTTCTTCGTCGTGCCCGGCTCCTCGATCGCCGGCGCGTTGCCGGGACCCTGCGTGTATGCGGTCAGGACCATGTCCGTCTGCACCGTGTAGCCGTCTTCCTTCGGCTTCTCGTGTCCCTGCATCTTGAGGCCGGACACGTTGACGATCCGGTTCAGGTTCGCCAGGCGGCTCAGGAAGATGCCCGTCTGGTGGTACCCGCCGTTGATCCGCACCTCGACCGGGTTGTCCGAGTAGAATCCCTGGTTGACCACGACGCCGGGCCGGAAGATCTCGAAGTCCACGCCCGACTGCTGGCCGGCCGCAGTGACCTTCCGCAGCAGGTCGGGCATCTCGTTCTGGTCGGGCAGCAGGGTCGCGGCGACCTTCCACTGGTCGTGCAGGATGGCGTACTCCTGCTCCACGCGCTCGAGGTTGCGCACCAGCAGGCGCGCGCGCTCGAGTTCCTGCGAGAGCTTGTCGTGCCGTTCGTTCAATTGGCCGATGGTCTGCGAGCGCGCGGCCCAGGTGAACGGGAAGGTGCTCGACAGGAAGTACGTCGGCACCACCGCCACCACGACCAGCACCGCGAGGGCCCAGCGGATGAAATTGGGGCTTTTCAGGTCGATCTTCATGGTGGTCCTTCCTACCCTTCGAACGGCGCCGGCGCGGCGTTGCGCACAGCCTTGGCCTGGGCCTTGAACTTGACCACACGGACCTTGTCGATTTCGCCCTTCTCGGCGACGAGCAGGCTGATCGAATCGAAGTACGGGCTCTCGGTCACGTTCTGCAGGAAGTCGCTGACCAGGAAGTTCGAGAAGGTCACGCCCTCGACGGTGTATTCGTCGGAGCCGACGTCCTCGAACCGCGTCAGCCACATGTGCTCGGGCAGGCTGCGGTTCAGCTCATCCATCAGGTGCACGCGGAAGTACCGGTCGGCGTCCAGCCGCGTGATGACGTCGAGCCGGTCGTTGAGGTCCTTCCGCTGCTGGTTCAGCCGCTGGATCTTCGCGATCTCGGGCGCCAGTTGGCGGGTCTCGGTCTCCTCGGTCGCGATGACCGACTGGAGCGCCTTGATCTGCTGGGACTGGTAGTACCAGGCGCCGCCGACGCCGGCGGCGACAGCCAGCAGCAGCGCCAGGGGTGCCAGCGCGCCGAGCTGCGGGATCGCCAGGCGGGACTTCGCGGGCTGTTCGTCGCGGGGCAGCAGGTTGATCCTGATCATGCCTCCACCACCTCTCTGAGGGCCAGGCCCACGCACACGGTCAACAGCGGGCTGAGGTCGGCAGGGACCGCGTCGCCGAACAGGTCCGAGGCATAGTCAAGGTTGGCCAGCGGGTCGGCGATCTCGGCCGGCACGCCGTAGCTCTCGGCCAGGTATTCCTTCAGGCCCGGCACGTGCGCGCCGCCGCCGCTCAGGACGATGCGGTCGATGCCGTCGGCCTCGCCGGCGGTCTTCAGGTACGACAGGCTCGGCTCGAGGCCCTGGTAGATCTCGCCGCCGACCGAGCGCACGATGTCGGCCACCAGCTGCGCGTCGACGTCGTCGGTGTGGCCGCGCGACACGCGGAACGCCGTGTCGTAGGTCAGGCCGAGCTGCTTCTGGAATTCCTCGATGAAGTGCGACGTGCCGATGGGCAGGTCGCGCGTGAAGTACGGCACGCCGTCGCGGACGATGTGCACGTTCGTCACGCCGCCGCCGACGTCCAGCAGCGCCACGAACTCGCCGGCGTCCTTCGCCGCGGCGGGTGCGGCCTCGGGCTGGGCATCGTCGAACGGCGCCAGGCCATCGACGGCGTCGGCGTTCGCCTGCACGGGCGCGGCAGGCAGCGGCTCGCGCCGCAGCTTCTCCCACGCGTTCTGGTTGGCGAACGACGCGACGTCGATCACCAGCGGCGTGAAGCCGGCGTCGCGGATCAGCTCGGCGTGCCCCTGGATCATGTCCTTCTTGGCGGCGACGAGGAGCAGTTCCATCTGGCCCGCGCCGATGTCCGGCTGCAGGATCTGGAAGTCGAGCGTGATGTCGTCGATGTCGAACGGGACGTGCTGCTCGGCCTCCCAGTAGATGGCCTCGCGCGCGTCCGCCTCGCTCATCTTGTCCATCACGATCTTCTTGACGATGACCGCGCGCCCGGCCACCGCGCTGGCGACCGGCTCGTTGGGCAGGTCGGCGCGCCGCGCTGCCTCGCGGATCGTCTGGATCACGAGTTCGCGATCCATGATCTCGCCGTCGACGATGGCATCGGGCGGGAGGTCCGCCATGCCGAAATGCGTGACCTCGGGGCGGTCGCCACTCAGGTCCAGCCGCAGGCACTTGACGACATGGGACCCGATGTCCATGCCGATGAGTGTCCTTCGTTTCCGCTTCAGGAATCCGAACATGTGAGTCCTGCCTCGCTGTTCGAGCTTCGGTGAGGGCTGCGCGCGACTGCCCGGGACGATCCCGGGGCGATCCGCAACATGCGTGCCACATGAGGATTCGGCCCGGTCTTGTCCGGCTTGAGGCCATTTCCCGGCGCCGCGGGCCGCGCGGCGGTCCGGTGGAGCCGGCGTCGTGCCGAAGGGGACAACCGCGCCCGGCAGGAATTGCCGGTCAGCGGGAAAAACCCAGGTACCAGCCGGCGAGCGCAGGCCCGGCCAGCAGGACCACGGCGGCGGCCGCAGCGAGGAACGTGCCGAACGGCAGTTTGGCGTTGCCCTGGACGCGGCCCCGCGTGCTGATGACGACCCAGAGCGTCCCGAGCAGCGCGCCCCCGAACAGGGTCCCGAAGACGCCCCAGGGCCCCAGGAAGGCGCCGACCATGCCCATCAGCATGACGTCGCCCCCGCCCATCCCGACGACGCCGCGGACCAGCCGGTAACCCCACGACACCGCGAGGATCGAACCGGCGCCCACGGCCATCCCGAGGAGCGCCGGGGCCGGACCGCGACCGTCGAGGAACGACGCGCCGAGGCCGATCACGCCGCCCGCGATGGTCAGCGTGTGGGGAATGATCATGTGTTCCCAGTCGATCAGTGCAATATCCACCAGCAGCAGCAGCAACAGGGATGCAGAAAGCCCCGGCACGGTCCATCCGAAACGCCAGACCCCGACGAGGCCGCACGCGGCGCCGGCTAGTTCGACCAGCGGGTAGCGCGGCGAGATCGGCGCCCGGCAACCGCGACAACGGCCGCGCAGCAGCAGCCAGCTGAAGACCGGGATGTTCTCCCACCACGCGATGGCGTGCGCGCAGTGCGGGCAGGCCGAGCGCGGCCGCACGACGCTCAGGTCGCGCGGCAACCGGTGGATGAGGACGTTGCTGAAGCTGCCGAAGCAGGCGCCGAGCGTTGCCGCCAGCGCGTAGAAGAATCCTGTTTCGTACGGCAGGGTCATCTCACATCTCCGGGATCGGGCCGATGAAGGCGGACCCGTAGCGGCGCACGGCTTCGAGGTGCTTCTCCAGCCGGGCGATCATCTGGTCCGCCAGTTCGCGCATCTGCGGGCTGGCGGTCGAGCGGGCCATCTCTTTCCACAACTCGAGCGACACCGAGTCGTCTCCGGCACGATGGCGCGCGAACGCCGCGAATCGCGCCTCCATCTCGCCGCCGTCGGGACACTTCGCGGCCGCCTCGAACCACGTCGCGGCCCGCCGGTAATCCTGGTAGAAGACGTAGTACGTGAACCCGACCTGGAAGTGCAGTCGCGCCGAACCCGGGTTGGCGAGGATGCCGCGCTTGAGCAGGTCCAGCGACTTGGGGAAGTTGCCCATCTCGGACCAGGCGACCAGCGAGGCGAAGTGGTAGGCCTCGACGAATTTCGGGTCCAGGCGCGTGATCGCGTCGATCAGGAGGTCGAAGTAGCGCAGGTCGTTCTGGCCCTTGGCGTAGGCGCCGAAGTACTGCACGAAGCGGAACCACAGCCAGTCGGCCGCCACCTCGCGGAAGCCGACCGAGGACTCGACGAGCGCGCGGCCGGAGGGGAAATAGAGCCGCTCCTGCCGACGGATGTGCTGCGATCGCACATCGAGGGCGCCGAGCGTGACGATGATGCCCGCCACCAGCGCCAGGCAGGCGGTCCAGCGAAGAAGCGTGCCGCGCCAGCCGTTCACCCGTGCAACTCCCGGCGGCTGAATACGGCCCCCGCCAGCAGCAGCAGGAGCGCGGACCAGCAGAGTCCGTAGAGCGTGGCCAACGCGACGTGCGCCGCGGTCACGGGGTCGCCGTGCACGACCGGGCCGCGCACGTTGAACACCTCGAGGTTGGGCAACAGGTAGTAGACGACGGTCGCCACCTTCTGCGCGACGGCGCCCTGGTGCAGGTGGCCGAAGTCGCGCATCGACTCGCTGAGGTGGCCCGCCACGAAGGCGCCGAGCGTGAACACGGCGGCCAGCACCGGCGACACGCAGGTGGAGAAGAAGACGACGATGGCCGTGATCAGCGACAGCTCCATGAACGCCATGTAGAATGCGACACCGAAGCGCAGCGAGAAGGCGCCCGGCGAGAGCAGCAGCATCAGCAGGAACATCACCGACATGACCGCCAGCATGGCCGCCATCGTCAGGTTGAGCCCCAGGAACTTGCCGAGCAGGTACTCGCGGCGCCCGACGGGCTTGGACAGGATCGTGGTGATGGTTCCCTTGTCGAGTTCCTTGCGGACCATGCCGCTGCCCACGAAGACGACCACGAGCAGGCCGAGCAGCGTCATGGCGGCCAGGCCGACGTCGCTGACGATCTTGCCCTGCGCGCCGATGGTCAGCGGCGAGAGGATCGTCGTGCTGGCCATCATGACGAAGCCGAAGACGGCGACCAGGTAGAAGACGCGGTC
>CAIOLW010000035.1 GCA_903859215.1 uncultured bacterium
CATCGCCTGGATGACGACGCCGACGTTCGTGAATCCCTCTTCACGCAGCTTGCGGAACGCGCGCAGCGTCGCGTCGGTGTACGGGCTGTTCTCCATGTCGATGTTGACGAAAATGCCCAGATCGCGGCCGCGCGAGACGACTTCGCGGATGTTGTCGGTGCCGAAGTCCTCGTCGATGCCCAGGCCCAGGCTGGTCGGCTTCAGCGACAGCCCGGCCGCGCCCTGCAGTTGCTTCGACTTGATCGCGTCCAGCACGTCAAGGCTCTCGACCTTGCTCTTCAGCGCAACGGCGCGCTCCTGCACGAACTCGCCGAGCACGTCGATCGTCGACCAGGCCTTCTCCTGCTGCTCGAGGCGCGCCGCCGTGCCGATCGCATCGGCCAGGTGATCGCCGGCGATGTAACGACGGGAGACCTTGCGGATGATGCCCTTGGGCACCACGGGCAGCATGGCCACGATCATGCGATTGAACATCCGGGACACCGCCTGGCCGGGGATGTGGGACTTGAACGGATGGTGCCGACGAATATGGAGCCGCGGCCGGAGGTGGGCAAATCGGAACCCTGGCTGGGCGTTTCCGTCCCGGTGGGAAATCCTTACTCTTGCCGTTTGGTCAGCATTCGGGACAATTTGACCGGTGCGGTTTTTGCCCCACGGAAAAATCCACTCGTGCGGGACCGGCCGATTCTGCCGGTGGATTGGCGGTCCAAATGGCATTATTAGGTCCTTCAATACGGGATTTTTGCCAATGAAGCGGCTTCCCCGGCCACCATCGCTCAAAAATTCTCCCAAATTGGGCCTCTTTCCTTGCCGCCCGGGCCGACCACGCCGCGCCGACCGGCACCGCCCCCCGGCACAGCGACCCCTCTGGCCACCGAATTGCTGCCTGATTGATAAAGCCGGCCCAAAGAACGCCGATGGTAAGTGACGAAAAGACAGCGGCGGAGCGCCCGGACGGCGCCCCGCCTGGACGGTCATCCGGGGGGAGCAACGCAAGGATGCAGAGGGTGAAAGAGACGACGTCCATCGGCAACATCCTCGTTGCCGAGGGCAAGATCACGGCCGAGCAGCTGCGCGACGCCTTGGCGGAACAGGCCGAGACGAAGGAACGCCTTGGTGAGATCCTCGCGCGCCGCGGACTGATCGACGAGTCCGACCTCTTCTCCGCGCTGTCCAAACAGCTGGGCGTCCGTTCGTTCGATCCCGCCCTGGACGAAGTCAAGACCGACGCGCTCGCACTCGTCTCGTTCGAATTCGCGGCGCGACGCGACATGGTCCCGGTCAATATTGCCGATGGCGTCTTCACGGTCGCCATGGCCGATCCCCTGGACATCGAGACGCGCGACCGCCTCTCGCGGATCGCAGCCGAACGCGGCTTGACCCTCGAGGTCATCTTCGGCCCCTCGAAGACGCTCAAACGCGTCCGCGACACCGGTTACCGGCAGGCGGAAGGCACGCGCCACGTCAGCAGCATCGTCGACCGCGTGGTCGACGAGGTGCGCGAGACGAACGCCCTCGACAAGGCCCTGCAGGACGACGCCCAGCAACGGGCGCACGACGCCGGCGTCGTCGAACTGGTCGACCAGGTGCTCACGCGCGCCATGCAGGAGGGCGCGACCGACATCCACATCGAGCCGCACCTGAACAACCTCATCGTCCGCTACCGCATCGACGGCCTGCTGAACGATGCCCTGGTGCTGCCGACCGCCGTCTACACGGGCACGGCCAGCCGCATCAAGATCCTCTCGCACATGGATATCGCCGAGCGCCGCGCCGCCCAGGACGGGCGCTTCTCGCACCGTGCCGGCAGCCACGAAGTCGACATCCGCGTCTCGGTCATCCCGACCAACCACGGCGAGAAGATCGTGATGCGGCTCCTGAAGAAGTCCAACTTCGACTTCACGCTGCACGACCTGGGCTTCTCGGATACGGACTACGCCGCCTTCCAGGCTGCCATCCGCCAGCCCTACGGGCTCATCCTCCTGTCGGGCCCGACCGGATCCGGAAAGACGACCACGCTCTACTGCAGCCTCCTGGAACTGCGCGACGAGGCCACGAACATCACCACGATCGAGGACCCGATCGAGTACCAGATGGACCGCATCAACCAGGTCCAGGTGAACGTCCGCAAGAACCTGACATTCGCCACGGCGCTGCGCTCGTTCCTGCGCCAGGACCCCGACGTGATCATGGTCGGCGAGATCCGCGACGCCGAGACGGCCGATATCGCCGTCCGCGCTGCGCTCACCGGCCACCTGGTGTTCAGCAC
>CAIOLW010000036.1 GCA_903859215.1 uncultured bacterium
GGCGCGAGGGAGCCGTCACCAACCCGGTGCTGTTCAACCGGGACCTGTTCGGCTGGGTCCTCGAGAACCTGATCAAGAACGGGATCGACGCCCTCATCGACGGCAAGGGCACCATCACCGTCAAGCTGGAGGATGCGCCCGGCGGCGGCGTCCTCATGTACGTGGCCGACACGGGCCGCGGCGTGCCGCAGCGAGACGTCCGCAAGATCTTCGAGCCGGGCTTCACTACCAAGAAGCGCGGCTGGGGGATGGGCCTGGCGCTCGTCATGCGCATCGTTACGCAGTACCATGGTGGAAAGATCAGGGTCGAGGCGACCAGCCAGCACGGCACCACCTTCCTGGTGACGCTGCCCGCGTCCCGCCCGGCCTGAGCGCCGCCAAAGGAGTCCCTGTGGCCTTCCGCATCCTGTGGGTCGACGACAACATCGAGGAACTGCGCTCGCACGTGGTCTACCTCGGCGAGAAGGGCTATGCCGTCGAGGGCGTGACCAACGGCATCGACGCGCTGGCCATGCTGCGCGAGACGCCCTATGACGCGATCCTGCTCGACGAGATGATGCCCGGCATGGGCGGCCTCGAGACGCTCGAGGGGATTCGTAAGATCAACGAGCACGTGCCCGTCATCATGATCACCAAGAGCGAGGCCGAGGACCTGGTCACGCGCGCGATCGGCAAGCGCATCGACGACTACCTGGTCAAGCCCGTCTCGCCGCTGCAGATCCTCTCGGCGCTGAAGCGTCAACTGGAGGCCCGGAAGCTGGCCGGCGAGGAGGTGGCGCGCAGCTACATGAGCATCTTCATGGCGCTGGGCGACCGTTTCGCCACCGCGAAGACGGCCGCCGACTGGCTGGCCATCTACGGCGACCTCGTCACCTGGAGCCTGGACCTGTTCGCCTACAGCGACCACGGCCTGCTGCAGACGCTCGAGGAGCAGTACACGGCGGCCAACCTCGCCTTCGCGAAGTTCGTCCGCCGCCACTACCGCGAGTGGGTGAACGCCGCGCCGGGCGGTGACACGCCGCTGCTCAGCCCGGACGTGTTCAGCACCTGGATCGCCCCCGAGATCGAGCGGAACAAGCAGGTGTTCTGGATCGTGATCGACTGCATGCGCCTGGACCAGTTGCGCATGATCGAGCCGCTGCTCGAGTCCTTCTACCACCTGGACCGCCGCCACTACTGGTCGATCCTGCCGACGGCCACGCCGTACGCGCGCAACGCGCTCTTCGCCGGGCTGTACCCGCTGGACATCGCGCGGACCTTCCCGCACTGGTGGATCGGCGCGGCCGACCACGAGGGCAGCCGCAACGCCCACGAGGCGGACCTGCTCGAGGAGCAGCTCAAGCGCCTCGGCAGCCGCGCCGCCGGCCACAGCCGCTACTACAAGGTCTCGGACGCGCGCGACACCGACCACCTGCACCGCAACCTGGGCTCACTCGGCGATGCGCGCCTGGTCGCCGGCGTCTACAACTTCCTGGACATGATGGCCCACGGCCGCAGCCAGAACCGCATCCTCAAGGAGCTGGCGCCCGACGAGGCGGCGTTCCGCACGCTGATGCGCTCCTGGTTCGAGCACTCGAACCTCTTCGACGTCTTCAAGACGCTGGCGCGGCGCGACTGCACCGTGATCCTGACCACGGACCACGGCTCGAAGCTGTGCCGGCGCGCGATCCAGATCCGCGGCAACCGCGACACCAGCAGCAACGTGCGCTACAAGTTCGGGGACAATCTCGGCGTGGACGAAGAGAAGGTCATGCTGATGAAGAACCCCGAGGCGTACCGGCTGCCGCCGCAGACCTCGATCGAGAACTACGCGGTGACGACCGAGAGCAACTACCTGGTCTACCCGACCAACTTCCACGAATACGAGCGCCTGTACCGCGACAGCTTCCAGCACGGCGGCATCAGCCTGGAAGAGATGATCTGTCCGTTCCTCGTCATGACGCCGCGCTGAACCACGGAGCGTAGATGGATCCCGGACACGCAGTGCCCGCCGCCGCCTCGTTCCCCGCGGGCGTGGAGACCACCGGCCCCGGGGAGACCTTCGGGCTGGGCGAGCGCGCGGCTGCGTTGCTGCGCGGCGGCGAGGTGCTGCTGCTGCACGGCGGGCTGGGCGCCGGCAAGACCTGCTTCGTGCAGGGCCTGTGCCGCGGCCTGGGCGTGACGGCCGAGGTCGTCTCGCCGACCTTCACCCTGGTCAACACCTACGAAGGCCGGCTGCGCGTGCACCACCTCGACTTCTATCGCATCGAATCGCCGGCCGACCTGCCGGACATCGGCGTGCCCGACCTTCTGGACGAGGTGGAGGACGGCGGCGCCGTCCTGGTGGCCGAATGGCCGGGGCCTCTGCTCGCGGCGCTCGGCCCGCTGCCGCGCCTCGAGTTCCTGGCCACTGCCGGCGGCGGCCCGTCCTCGCGCCGGTGGCACCTGCGCGGGCAGCCCGAGCCCGCCGCCGCCTGGCGCGCGTTGTTTTCCGGAGGGGATCCCGCATGCTGACGCTGGCGCTCGACACTGCCACGCGCTGGGGCCGGTTCGCGCTCGCCGACGCCACGGGCGTGCTTGCCTACCGGCCCCTGAACGTGGGCGGCACCTACGCCGACGCGCTGCTGCCGGTCATCGGCGATGTGCTGGCCGACGCCGGGCGCTCGCGCTCCGAGGTCTCGGCCGTCGCCGTCACGGTCGGCCCCGGCAGCTTCACCGGCGTGCGCATCGGCGTGGCCACGGCCAAGGCGCTGGCCTGGGCGCTGGGCCGTCCCCTGTACCCGGTCTCGACGCTGGCGGCGATGGCCGCCGCCCTGCTGGCCGAGCACCCGGACGCCGACCTGGCGGTTCCCGCTCTGGACGCGCGGCGCGGTGAGATCTTCGCGGCCGTCTACCGGCGGCAGGCCGGCTGGGTCGAGGCGCTGGCCGCGCCCGAGGCCGCGACGCCCGACGCCTGGTGGGCGCGCACGCATGAGGTGGTCGGTGATCCGGATGCGCCCGTCTACGGCGGCGAGGGCGTGGCCCTGCTGCTGGGGCAGGGCGAGGGGTTGCGCCCCGAACTGGCGGCCCGCGGGGCGCCGGTGCTCAGGCGCTGGTCGTCGGCCCATCCGGCCACGGCGCGCGCGCTGGCGCTGGCCGTCGCGAGCGGGCACGTGCCGGCCCTGGACCCGTTCGCCGCCCTGCCCGAGTACCTGCGGACCTCGGACGCCGAACTGAATCGCCACCTCGACTGCACGCCCCGGATCCCGGACGCCGACCCTTCCGGCCACCAGAGCCGGCGGGAGCCGTCGTGCTGAGCGATGGTCGCGGCGTGGCGGTGCGGACGGCGGACCCGCAGGACCTGGCGGCGGTGGCCGTCATCGAGAACCTGAGCTTCGGGGACCCGTGGTCGCTGTCGGCGCTGCTGTCCGAACTGGAGCCGGACCCCATGCGGTTGCCGCTGGTGGCCGAGCTGGAGGGCCAGGTCGTCGGGTTCCTGATGTCCTGGATCGTGGCCGACCAGCTGCATGTGCTGAACATCGCGACCGACCCCGGCTGGCTCCGCCGCGGCGTCGGCACGGCCCTCCTGCGCGAGGCCGCCCGCCGCGGGCTGGCCCACGGGCTGGTCGAGACCACCCTCGAGGTGCGCCGCAGCAACCTCCCCGGCCGGGCCTTCTACCACCGCCACGGATTCCGCGAAACCGGCGTCAGGAAAAGGTATTACGCCGACAACGGCGAGGATGCCATCATCCTGGACTGCGGCCTGGATGGGCTGGCGGGCGATTGAGGCGGGACGCCGGGCCGAATGAGGGGTTGTAAGGCCCCGGCCCCGGGCGCTACCTTTCTGCGAAACAACGCGCCGGCGGCGGGACCGTCGCCGGCGCTGCTGGCATTTTCCGGGAGGAATCCGTGTCCTGGTTGAACGAGACGGCCAAGGGCATCAAGGTCCTGAGCACGCAGAAGAAGGACATCCCCGACAACCTGTGGCGCAAGTGCCCGCAGTGCTCGGAGATCCTCTATCACCGCGAGCTCGACCGCAACCTGTGGGTCTGCGGGGCCTGTGGCCATCACCTGCCGTTCACGACCGAGCAGTACCTCGAACTGCTGTTCGATGATGGCAGCTGGACCGAGACGCACCGGGGGATCGTCAGCAAGGACGCCCTCGATTTCCGCGATGTGAAGCGTTACCGCGACCGTCTCCGCGCCACGCGCCTGAAGACCGGCAAGGAGGACGCGGTCATCACCGGCCGCGGCGAGATCGGGCGCATCCCCGTCTCGGCTTCCATCATGGACTTCTCGTTCATGGGCGGCAGCATGGGCTCGGTGGTGGGCGAGAAGATCGCCCGCGCGCTGCTGGACTCGCTCCGTTACCGCGAGGCCGCCATCATCCTGAGCCAGAGCGGCGGCGCGCGCATGCAGGAGTCGCTGCTGTCGTTGATGCAGATGGCCAAGACGAGCGCCGTGCTGGCCCGGTTGCGCAGGGAAGGCATCCCCTTCATCTCGCTCCTGACGAACCCGACCACCGGCGGCGTCACGGCGAGCTACGCCACGCTCGGCGACCTGAACATCGCCGAGCCCGGCGCCCTGATCGGTTTCGCGGGCCCGCGCGTCATCAAGCAGACGATCGGCGGCGACCTGCCGCCCGGCTTCCAGTCGTCCGAGTTCCTGCTCGAGCACGGCATGGTCGACATCATCTGCGAGCGCAAGAACCTCAAGAAGACGATCGAGTCGACACTCGCATGGTTCACTGACGGGCGTGATGTCTCGGTGCCGCGGCCGCCGCGGGGGTAGGCCGCATGAGCCTCGACAGGTTGCCGGGATCCACCGGTGCGGCCCACCCCGGTGAGCCGGCCATAGCCCCGGATCTGCCACCGCCGTTCCTGCCGCCGGACGAGGCCACTCGCTGGCTGTTCGCGCTCAACCGTTTCGGTATCCGCCCGGGGCTCGAGCGTGTCAACGCCCTGCTGGCCGACCTGGGGCATCCCGAACAGGGGCTGCCGACGCTCGTGGTCGCCGGCACCAACGGCAAGGGCTCGACGACCCGCGTCCTGGCCCACCTGCTGCAGGCGGCCGGGCACCGCGTCGCCACGTACACGAGCCCGCACCTGTTGCAGGTGTACGAGCGCATCCTGATCGACGACCACGCGCTGCCGGGCGATGTCTTCGCCGACTACGTCGACCGCATGCGGCCTTTGGCCGACCGCCACGGCGCCAGCTGGTTCGAGGTGCTCACGGCGATGTCCGTGGCCATCGCGCGCGATGCCGGCGTCGATTTCCTGTGCTGCGAGGCGGGGCTGGGCGGACGGCTGGACGCCAGCAACGCGCTGCCGGCGCGCGCGGTCCTGCTGACGTCGGTGGGGCTGGACCACCAGGCCATCCTCGGCCCGACGCGCGAGGCCATCGCCGCCGAGAAGCTCGGCCTGCTCAAGCGCGGCGTGCCGCTGTTCTGCGGCGTCGACCAGGAACTGCGCCCGCAGGTCTTCGAGGCCGCGGTCAGGGCCGGCAGTCCCTGCCATTTCCTGGACGAGGTGGCGCGCTGGGATGACGAGGAGGACGGCTCGGGCCACTGGCGATTGTCGCTGCGCGACCGCGTCATGGAGGGGCTGCCCGACCCGGGAGCGCCGGTGCTGCGGCGCAACGTCGCGCTGGCCCTGCTGGCGCTCGCGCAGCTCGAGGGTCGCGCCGGCGAGCAACTGCTGCCAGCCGACCCGGCCGCCGCGCTGCGGGACCTTTTCCTGCCGGGGCGGTTCCAGCTCGTGCTGCGCGAGCCGGACTGGATCTTCGACACGGCGCACAACCCGCAGGCCCTCTCCGAGGCCCTGGCCACGTTTGCGGTGCGGCCCTGTGGCGGCCGGCGCGTCGTGGTTTTCGGGGCGATGTACGACAAGGAGCTCACGGCGTCGGTCGGTCGGGCCCTGCGCGGTTGCGGCGGCGTTTTGGCGGCGCCCGTCGCGCTGCCGCGCGCGCGAGGCCGCGACGAACTGGCCGCGATGTTCGACGGCTGGGGCCTGCGCGCCGACGGGAAGGCCGACGGCCTGCCGGGGCCCGGGCGCTACGCCGTGGCCGACGACGTTCCCGGCGCGCTGCGCCGGTTGGCGCCCGCGCTGGGACCGGCCGACGCGGTCCTGGTGACCGGGAGCTGTTTCATGGTGGCGGAGGCTCTCCACCACCTGGGGTACGAGCGGCTGGTCGAGACGCGGCAACCGCGGGCGGCCGGGCCCGCGCTGGCGATGTGGGGAAGGGGAAACGCGTGACGAGGGACCTGTACCTGGGCATCGACACCGGCGGCACGGCCGTCAAGTACGAGGTGGCCGCGGCCGACGGGACAACGCTCGGCGGCGGCGAGGTGCCGACCGACCCGCGCGATGTCGCAGCGACCCTGCGCGCCCTGGCTGCCGATGCCGCGCCCCTGCTCGGCGGCGCCGCGCTGCCGCGCCTGGCTGCCGTCGGCATGGCCTGCGCCGGCATCGTCAACCCGGTGACCGGCCACCTCGGGCGGTCGCCGAACCTGCCCGGCTGGGAGAATTCCGACCTCGGCGGCGCCGTCTCGGCCGCGTTCGGCGGCGTGCCGTCCGCGCTGGCCAACGACGTCAACGGCGCGCTGTACGGCGAATACCGGCACGGCGCCGGCCGCGGCTGCCGCGACGTCGTGATGATCGCGCTCGGCACCGGCGTGGGCGGCGGCGTCATCGTCGACGGCAAGCTGCTCGTCGGCACGCACTTCGGCGCCGGCGAGATCGGGCACATGGTCCTGGACGAGGACGGGCCGCCCTGCACCTGCGGCAGCCGCGGCTGCCTTGAGGCCTGGGCCGGCAGCACGGGCCTGCTGCGGGCGACGCGCGAACTGGTCGCCGCCGGCGGCGCCTCGACCGCGCTGGTCGCCCTGGCGGGCGCTCGCGGCGCGGACCTGACCACGCGCGACCTCGCGGAACTCGCCGAGGCCGGCGATGCCGCGGCACGCGCCGTCTTCGCCGCGGCGGGCCGCAAGCTGGGCCAGGCGGTGGCCAACCTCGTCAACGTGCTGGACCCCGATCGCGTCATCATCGGCGGCGGCGTGGCGCGCGCCGGCGACCTGATCCTCGAGCCCTGTCGCGAGCGCGCGACGCCGCTGATCCTGGCGACCGAGGCCCGCCACCTGCCCATCGTTCCGGCCGAACTGGGGCCCCGCGCCGCGGCGGTCGGCGCCGCCAGCCTGGCTCGCGAGAAAGTCCGGGCAGGCGCCTGATGAAGTCACGCGGGCGCACAGCGGCCGGGATCGCCCTCGGCCTCGCGGCGTTCGCGCTGCTGGCGCCGGCCACGGCCCGGTCACAGCTCCCGCAGTCGCGAGTGCGCGCCGACAAGCTGGTCGACCAGCTCGTCGGCGGCCACACGATCTCCTGCATGTACGGCAACGTCTTCATCGACCGCGACAGCGTCACGGCCGCCGCGGACACCGCCTACTTCGCCCGCGACACCGACCAGTACGACCTGCAGGGCAACGTGCGCCTGACGCGCGGCGCCTCGGTGCTCACGTGCCGCCGCGCGCACTACGACCAGCGCACGGCCGCGAGCGCGTTTGCCGGCGACGTCCGCGTCACCGAGAACGACGTCACCGGCAGCGGCGCGACCGGCGACAGCCGCGGGAACGGGCGCTGGCTGAGCCTGCGGGGCGAGGCGCTGCTCGTCGCGCCCGAATACACGGTCCGTGGCGACACCATCACGCAGGACCGGCAGACCTCGACTGGCGAGGCGTTCGGCCATGTCCGCATCGTCGAGCCGGGCGCGACCAATCTCGTGACCGGTGGCCACGCCGTTTTCGACCGCCGCGCCGACACCGCGGTCGTCGACCGCGCGCCCGAACTGACCAGCCGCAGCAATCGTGGCGGCCTGCTCGTGGCCGAGTCCCGCCTGATGCGGCTGTTCCGCGCCGAGGACCGCGTCGTGATGATCGACTCGGTGCGCATCCGGCAGGCGCTGGGCACGGCCCGCGCCGACACGGCCGTGGCGCTGGGGCGCCAGCGGCTGGTGCTGACCGGTTCGCCGCGGGTGAAACTGAATCGCGGCACCGTGCTCACCGGCGAGCGCATCGAGTTCGAGTACGTCGGCGAGCAGTTGCGACGCGTCATCCTGACCGGGACCGCGCGCACGGCCGACGATGGCCCCGATTCGCTGGCGAACCTGTATCCCGGCCTGCCGAGGCAGGACGTGCTCGAGGGCGACGCCATCGCGATCGACTTCGAGGACGAGGAGGTCCGCCGGACCGAGGTGATCGGCCACGCGCGCAGCGTCTACACGCCGCTCGACGTCGGCGCCGAGGTGGCCACCAACGACGTGTCCGGCGACACCATCATCGTCTACTTCCGCGACCAGGAGGTGCGGCGGGTCCGCGTCCTGGGCAAGGCCGCCGGCAAGTACCGCTTCGCGCAGGTGGCGGCCTGGGCGACCCGCCGCGCGGCCGGCGAGGCGGATTCCCTGGCAGCCGTCGCCGTTCCCGACAGCGCTGCCGCCGCGGCAGCGTCCACCGCCCCGGATTCCGCCGCCGCAACCGGGCGCGGGCCTTCGTTCGAGACCGCCGCCGAACTCGTCGACTATGCCGGTGATCGCGTCACGTTCGAGCTGCGCGAGCGTTCAATGGCCATCGACGGCCGGAGCCGGCTGGACTACGGGAAGACCAAGCTCAAGGCGCGCCAGGTGCGCCTGGCGATGAACACGCGCGAACTCTACGCCGCGGGCGAGCCCATCGCCGAGGACGACGACAAGGTCACCGGGCAGCGCATGGGCTACAATTTCCGCAACCGCACGGCCGTCGTCGACTCGGGCGTCACGTCGTTCGACGACTACTACTACGTGGGCAAGGGCATCCGTCGCTTCGGCGACGAGACGATGAAGATCGATGGCGGGCGCATGACCTCGTGCGACCTCGAGGAGCCGCACTACCACTTCTGGTCGAAGCGCATGAAGATGAAGCCCGGCGACAAGGTCGTCGCCGCGCCGATCGTCCTGAAGATCGGGAACGTCCCGGTCTTCGCGCTGCCGTTCTACTTCAAGAACCTGCAGGAGGGCCGTCGTTCCGGCGTGCTGTTCCCGACGTTCGACTTCGGCTGGTCCAGCCGCGAGGGCCGCTACATCCGCGACCTCGGCTACTACTGGGCGATCAGCGACTACCTCGACATCCTGGTGCAGGGCGACTACAACGAGCACAGCGATGCGGCGCTGCGTTCGTCGACCCGCTACGTCAAGCGCTACGCCTACAGCGGCGGCATCGACTGGTCGCGACGCGACGGCCTCGGCACGGACGCCTCGCGCCAGTGGCAGTTGTTCTGGTACCACAACCAGCCGGCGCTCCTGGACGACTACCAGTTCCGCTCCGACGTCCGGCTGGCCTCGAACACGCTCAGCCGGAACGACCTGACGGGCTCCGGCTCGCGAGACATCGTCAGCGGCCAGTTCAAGTCCAGCGCCTACCTGAGCCGCAACTGGTCGCTGCTGAGCGCCAGCCTCAACGCGAGCCGCGACGGCCGTGTCAACGCCACCGACCAGCTGAACACCACCGACAACCTGCTCTACAACATGACACTGCCCTCGCTGTCGTTGAACTTCCGCCAGATGGCCCTGGCCCCGGCCCTGACGGCCGGCCGGCACGGCAGCCCGTTCGGCGACCTGTTGCGCGCCACCTATTTCCAGCAGGGCTACGCGCTGAACCAGGTCCGCGCCGGCTACGAGGAGCACGACGTCCGCACGCTGGGCGCCTCGGGCAACTGGTCGTTGCGCGTGCAGCCGCCGCGCCTGGGCATCTTCAACTTCGGCCTCAACGCCACGGCCCGGCAGGGCTGGCAGCGCCAGTCCACGGCCGGCCGCAGCTGGCTCGCCGACGGCGCGGGCGGCGGCACGTGGCAGCCCCTGTCCGGGCGCGTCGAGTCGACCAGCCCGGCCGTGTCGTTCGGCGCGTCGCTGGGCACCACGCTGTACGGCCTCTTCCCGGCGCACATCGGCCCCCTGCGGGCCATCCGCCACACCGTGCGCGTGGCCAGCAGCTGGAACGTGTCGCCCGCCCTCGGCGACAAGCAGCCGTACAGCACGTCGCTCAGCCTGTCGCTCGACCAGCGCTTCGACGTGAAGTACCGGCCGGGGGGCGCCGACACGACCGCGGCCGACCGGAAGCTGGACGGCGTGATCGACTGGACGCTGGGCACGGGCTACAACCCGCGCCGACCCGCGGGGCAGCGCTGGAGCGACATCTCCAGCGGATTGACGATCAAGCCCGGGCAGAGCCGCTACCTGCAGCTGAAGGTGAGCAACACCATCGACGCGCAGAAACTGGCCCTGCGCGACACGCGATTCAGTTACGGCGTGAACTTCAGCGGCCGACTCGACCTCGGGAAGGTGGCGGTCGAGGCGGACCGCAAGCGCAACCCGGCCATCGAGCGCCTGGGGCTGCCCGCGGCCGGCGCCGATTCGACCGCTGCCCGGAAAAAGACGGAGGGCAACGTGCCGGACGGCCGCGAGCGCAGCGGCGCAAACGGCGTGTTCGACGGCTCGAACGCCGACTTCGACGCGGCGGCCCGGGAAGAGGAATCGACGCGCGGCGCCACCGGCAAGGGCAGCCGCGACCTGACCGAGGGCGGCCGCTACCTGCCGTTCCAGACCAGCGGCTCGCTCAGCTACTCGTACATGAACGCCACGGGGGACCGCCGCGCCAGCGCCAACGTCTCGGTGCGCGCGAACCTCAGCCGCTACTGGGAATTCAACTACCAGACGTCGTTCGACCTGGTCACCGGGGCGGCGCTCCGGCAGCAGTACACGCTCGGCCGCGACCTGCACTGCTGGCGCCTGGAGTTCAACCGCACCGTCAGCAGCATCGACAGCCAGTTCGGTTTTCGTGTCTTCCTGAAGGCGATCCCCGCCCTCAAGTTCACCCGCGGCCGCGAGGACTACATGGGTTCGCTGGGTGACGGCCTCGGCGGCGGCTTTTACTAGGCACAGGTAACCCCTTTCTTGTTGACAGGATTTCTTTATGGCGTTGTCATCACCCCTGAAAGGGGGCGACAGCCATGAACAAGACCGAACTCATCGAGGAAGTGGCCCGACGCACCGGTACAAGCGTGGCGGCTGCCCGTCGCACCGTCGACGCCCTGTTCTCCACGGCCCCGCGCGAAGGCATCATCGCGGGCGTGGTGGCCAAGGGCGACAAGGTGCAGATCACGGGATTCGGGACCTTTGAGCGGCGCCGCCGGAAGAAGAGGGCGGGACGCAACCCGCAGACCGGCGACGAACTGATCATCCCCGGCGGCAACTACCCGGCCTTCTCGGCCGGCAAGAGCCTCAAGGACCGCATCTGCAAGTGACCCCGGCCTGGCCGGGAGCAGGGGGCGGCCGGACCGGTCGCCCCCCGTCTTTTCCGGGTGGGGCGCACTGCCCGGTTGCCACCATCGGCTCCCGCGCGTAGAATTAGGAACTCATCGCTTGGCAGGGGGTTGGATGTCCCCTGACGGCGCGCCCCCGTGCGCGTGGAATTTCCGTTCGCCTTCGAACGCCGAACAAGAGGTCTGCCGATGAACCCGAAGAAGGGTTGGCTCACGCTCCTGGGAGTGTGCCTGACGCTGGTCGCCGCTGTTGCGCTCGCGGCCGGCACCGGCACCGCGCCCAAGGCCGCGCCGGGGCCGCACCGGGACTGGAAGAACATCAGCGTGCTCTACCTGAGCGACATCAAAGGCAAAGTCGAGCCCTGTGGCTGAAAATCCCACCAGCGTGGTGGGCTGGCCCGGCGGGCTGCCTTTATGGACAAGGTGTTGCAGGAGAACAAGCCGCTGTTGCAGGTGGACGCGGGTGACGTGTTCGGTACGCGCAACCAGAACGAGCGCGAGCAGACGCGTTTCCTGTGCGAGGAACTGGGCACGTTCGGTCTCGACGCGATCGGGCTCGGCGAGCAGGACCTCAACTACGGCGTCGATTTCCTGCGCGAGATGATGACGAAGAACAGCCTGCCTTTCATCAGCGCCAATGCGCGCGATGCGAAGACGGGCGAACTGCTGCTGCCGCCCTACCGGATCGTCGAGCGCAACGGCATCAAGTACGGCATCACCAGTGTGCTGGACCCGGCCGAGCAGATCATGACGCTGACCGGCGGCGAGGGCCAGTTCAAGGTGGACGACCCGGCGGCGACGCTGAACGAGCTGCTGCCGAAGCTGCGCAAGGAATGCGCGTGCGTGGTCCTGCTGTCGCACCTGGGGGAAACGGGCACCGAGACGCTGCTCAAGGACCTCAAGGGTGTGGACATCTGCGTCATCGGGCACACGTTCCGCAACATCGAGACCGAGCGCGTCATCAACGACACGGCGGTGTTCAGCTCGGCGTACGAGGGACGTTTCATCGGCCGGGCCAACCTCTTCATCGAGGTGCAGACCGGACGCGTGATGGCGATCGACGTCGGCATGATCGACTTCGACGACAAGATGCCGGACGATCCGGAAGTCGTGGCCAAGATCGAGAAGTTCAAGGCCGACCTGACCGCGTTCAAGGATGCCAAGCGGGCGGCCTATCCGCGCGTGTACGGTTCGGACAAGGAGCAGTTCCTGGGCGACCGGACGTGCTTCAACTGCCACGAGGACGCCTGGAAGACCTACGCCGAGACGGGTCACCGGCGGGCCTTCACCAGCCTGCGCGGCGACGGCCAGAGCACCGAGCCGGACTGCCTGGTCTGCCACACGACCGGCTACCAGTACAAGAACGGCTACTCGGACGAGCGCCCGTTCAACAGCCTGGTGAACGTGCAGTGCGAGGCGTGCCACAGTTACGGCACCACGCACGCGCGCGACGGCAAGTGGCGCCTGCAGGCCCGCAACTCCTGCGTGACCTGCCATGACAAGGCCAACAGCCCGAATTTCGACTATGAGACGTACTGGGCGAAGATCAAGCACTAGAAGATCAAGCACCGGGGGCGCCGGCGCTGCGCGCGCCATCGCCATCGCTGCCCTGTTCGTGGCGTCGGGGGTGCGGCCGGTCCGCGCCCTCGACGTTTTCACGCTCTGGCGCCAGCCGAACGTGCCGCTGCACATGGCCGAGGGCGAGTGGGCCGACTACCGCTTCCAGGTCACGGCGGGCGGGCGGCAGGAGCAGAGCCTGACGCGCGTGGCCTGCCTCGACCGTGCCGCCGGCACCGACGACCAGGCCTGGGTCGTCGAGGTGCTGCCGCTGGCCGAGGAACCGGGCGGGCGCCTGGTCCCCGTGCCGGGCGAAGGCCTGCGCCTGCGCCTGTCGCGCAAGCTGCTTTCGCGGACCGGCAGCCTGCTCGACCACGTCCTGGGCGCGAAGCAGTGGACCGGAGGGCGCGCGACCGAACTGTCGGCGGCCCAGCTGCGCGGCGACCCGCTGATCGCCGATTCCTTCCGCGAGGACTTCCTGGCCTCCACGGTGACCACCGGCCAGCCGACCACCCGGGTGATCGGCGGCGTCCAGTACCTGTGCGACCAGTCGGTGATGGCCGCGGCCGACACCCAGGTGGCGGCGCTGCCGGCCGGGAACCTCCGCCAGGTCACCACGCGGGAACTGACGGCCGCCACGAACCCCGATCTGCCCTTCCTGGGCCTCGCTTACGCCACCGAGAGGGTGCGCGCCGACTCGTCCCTGGACCGCCCCGGGGGGCGCCTGCGGCCGCCACCGGCCCGGGTCCGGGTCGAAGTCATGGAACTGGTGGCCCACGGAAAGGGCGCCCGGCCCGTGCTCGGCCGTACCGATTGACCGCGCGCTTCGCGGCGTGGTATGATTAACCCATGCACACCAATGACCTGAGCGCTTTCCGGGCGGAGGCTCACGACTTCCTCCTCGGGCAGCAGAAGCCTTTGCCAACGCCCGCCATCGCCCGACGCCTGTTCGGGGCGCGTCGGCATGAGATGCCCGAGACCCAGGTCGTGGTGCGCGCCCTGCTGGCGAGCGACCCCCGGTTCGTCGAGACCCATGACCACTGCTGGACCGTCTTCGCCTCGCCGCTGATGACCCAGGCGCTCGAAGCGGCCGAGTTCGCGGTCGTCGACCTCGAGACCACCGGCAGCGTCATCGGCGTCGATGAGATCATCGAGATCGGCCTGTGCATCGTGCGCGGCGGGCGCGTCGTGGAGTCATTCTCGACACTCGTGTGGAGCGACCGCCCCATCCCGCCCTGGGTGGCGCGGCTGACGGGCATCCGCAACGATGACCTCGAGGGCGCGCCGACGTTTTCCGATATCGCCGAGCGCCTGGCCGGCCTGCTCGACGGCCGCGTCTTCGTCGCGCACGACATCCGCTTCGACCTGCCGTTCCTGCGCTGGGAGTTCGCGCGCCGCGGCATCGCCCTTCCGGCGGTGACGGGCCTGTGCACGCTGCAGCTGTCGCGGCAGATGTGGCCGGATCTGTCCAGTCGCAGCCTGCCCGACCTGGCGCGACGTTTCAACATCACCCACGACAACCCGCACCGCGCGGCCGCCGATGCGCTGGCCACGGCCGGCGTCCTGTCCGAGGCGCTCGCGCGCGCGGGCGAACTCGGCCTTGTCGACCTGGGCGACCTCTACCGCCTCGACAGCATCATGGCCGCGCGCCCCGAGACCGCGTCCGGGCCGTCGCTCGCCGCCCGCGTCGCCGAATCCTGACCCTGACCAGCCGCCCTGACTGAAGCCCCGCAAGGGGTTTCAACTTTCGTGCCGCCGCACCAGACGCCGGTTGACGATCCCGAATATGTGTCGTAGTATGCGCGGAGCGCCCGTCTGCACAGTCGCCCTGCGCGACGCCCGGACGGCGCGGACGCGGAACCGGAGCCAAGGAGGAGCCAATGGCCGGCGTCAAGGAAGATGATGTGCTTGTCCGCGACGAGAGCTTCGTGAAGTACGAGAGGTTGCTGTCCAAGGCCGAGAGTGAAGGGCGCATCGACGGGCCGAACAAGTGCCTGGTGTGTGGGATGCGCTACCTGAGCAAGGACGAGGCGGACGGCTGCTGCCGGATCTCCACCTAGGTTATCGCCATCACCATGAAGTCCCGACAATTCTGTTCCGTCTGCAAGCAGTGGCTTGACATGGAAGTCGTCCCCACCGGCGACGGTGACGACGACGGCGTCGTCTGGTTCCGCTGTCCCCAGTGCCAGGGCTTCCTGCCGAAACTCGGCCTGTCCACGGCGGCCGGGGTCGGCACCGAGGACACAAAGGCCGTTGCCGGCAACACTGCCGGCAACGTCGCCATCGACGAGGACCGCCTCGCCGGCGGCGGGGACGCCGACGATGCCGACGATGCCGGCCTTGACGTGCTCCTGGATGACGTCGCGGACGACGACCTGGAAGACGACCTGGACGACGACCTGGACGATGATCTGGCTGACGATCTGGCTGACGATCTGGCTGACAACGTCCTGGCCGGCGGCGCCGCGATCGGGCCCGGGGACGACGAGGATGAACTCGTCGGCCGCCCCCCATTGCCGCCCGGAGTCCAGCCCGAGCCCGTGCACGAATACGCCGCGATGCTCGCGGCGGTGGATCCCGAGCAGTCCCTGCCGTACCGCCCGTGGGAGTCCTACGAGGTGGGGCAGTGCATCCTGCACCTGGCCTGGAACGACTGCGGCGTCGTGGTCGCGAAAGAGCAGCTGCCGGGGGGGCGCCGCGTGCTCAAGTGCTGGTTCCAGGGCGCCGGCGTGGTCCGCCTCATCGAGAACGCGCCGCGATGACGCGCGCGGCTTCCCGCCGCCTGCTCCTGGCCGCGACGGCCGTGGTCGCGCTGCTGGTGCCCGGCCGCCCTGCTTCCGCGCAGTTGCCCCGCTTCGAACCGCTGCCCTCGTGGGCGCCCGCCGACACGACTTCCCGCCTGTCCACGCACATCGCGTTCGACCGCTTCGGCGATGGCCGCTGGGGCTGGTCCGCCGACCGGCTGCTGGTCGACGCGCGCCTGCCGCTGGGCGGGCACGGGTGCCTGTTCCTGCGCCTGCCGTGCCTGCGCGTGGACACCGGATCGTTGCCGGCGGTGACGCGCTGGCCCGGCATGGCCGGGCCGAAGATGGGCACGGGCTGGCCCGGCGAGAGCGTCGTCACCGGCGTGGGGCAGCTCGAGATCGGCGGCGCCGGGCCGCTGACGCTGCCGGGCCTCGGTTCCTGCCAGGGTGTGGTGGCCTGCGGCGTGCCGCTGGGCCACGGCCGCTTCTACCCGTTCTCCAGCGCGGGCCTGCCCCTGCGCCTGGGGCTCACGCGCTGGCTCGCCCTGTCCGGCGACTGGTGGCTGGGAGCCGGCGCCGTGCTGGTCGTGCACGGCGGGCAGGGCGACGGGATCCTGGACCCGTCCGCGTACCCGAACGGCCGGCACCTCTCGCTGACGGTGGCCCGCGACGCCCTGGCCGCGGGCTGGGAATCACGCGACCGCGGCGGCCGGCGCGAGCAGGTCGTATCTGTCGAGGCCAGCGTGCCCTGGAGCGGCGCCAACCGCGTGGGGCTGCGCGCCGAGCGCGAGATCACGGGGTCCGTCGACCGCGCCGCCGCCTGGTCCGCGGGCGTGTTCTGGCGCCTCGAGCCGCGACCGGTCGTCAAGACCGCTCGCGCCCCGCGGTCGGCGGCAAGATGATCGCGTTGCAAGTTGCCCTGTGAGGCCTCACAGTCCGATGCGATTGACGCGACTTCCCCGTGATGACCTGCGCTTACCGATGATCCTCCGCCTGCTCCCTCTGGTTCCCCATGATGGCCGCCGAGTTCCCGACGCATCCGCGGATCCCTTGCCGCGCCGCCTTCAGGGAAGCCCGCGCACGGTGGCACGTTGATTGCCTTTTCCTCCGCAAGTGGCCGGACCAAACCAGCAGCGGAGCAGCAACCATGGCCCACATCATTCTCTACGGCGACGAATCCCGGTGCGCTCCCATCCGCGCGCAGCTTGTGCGGTGGGGCCTGACCGTCGGTTCGCCGTCCGCAGCCGATCCCGCGCCCGAGGGCGTCGGTGTCGACGCGTGTGATGTGGTGCTCGTAGTTGGTCGCGTCGCTGCGGGTCTTCCCGGTCCGGACGCCGTGTCCGATGGTGGACGGGGGGCGGCGCCCGCCGCTCCCCGTTTTTACCTGTCGGACGAGGAGATCGCCGACGGTTGTCCCCGGTCGCTGCTGTCGCGCCTTCTGGACGCCAGCCGGCTTGCCGGTGACTGTCGCGTCGCGCTTGGTGGCGCCGCGCTGGAGGCCGGTGACGATGTCCACAAGATCGGTCACGAACTGCGGAGTCCCCTGACCGCGATCAAGACGGCGTTGGAACTGATGGAAAGCGATCTCGGCAACTGGCAGGCCGATCCCGCGGATGTCGAGGCGCAGCTCAAGATGCTGCAGATCGCGTTGCGCAACGTCCGCCGGCTGCACCGGGCCATCGAGTGGAGCCAGATGCTGCTGGCCGGGCCGCGGGCCGACGCCGAGCCGTTGACCGCCGCGGACCAGGCGCCGGTGTCCCGTCCCGTGTCCGTGGACGCGGCGACCTGCCTGCGCGATTACGAGTCCAGCGCAGCCTGAGACCGCGGGACGAAACGACAGCGAGTGGCGATGCGGCCGGGTCCGGACCCGGCCGCGTCGCCATTCCGGCCGTTGCGCCGCGGCAGCGGGAGTGTATGATGCCCGGGCAGCGACCCGATGCCCGGAAGGATTCCCCGTGAGTGACAGCGATCCCTGCCCGAACCCGGCCGTGCCCGCGATGGGCGACGACGCGCGCCTGCGCGTGGCCGGCGTCGCGCACGACGTCAACCAGATGCTGGCGGTGATCCGCGGCCGCGCCGAGATCCTGCTCCGCCGCCTGCCGGGTGAACAGTCCCACCTGCAGGCGATCGCGCTGGCGGCGCGCGACGCGTCGGTGATGCTCGAGCGCCTCGTCGTTTCGACGGTGTCGCCCGTGGCCGGAACGGCGTCATCGCCGCATCAGGCGCTGCGCGACGCGGCGCTGCTCGTGCTGCCGCCGTCCGGCGCGTGGGCCGATGCCGCGTCGGCGCCGGGAGTCTGGGCCCTGGACAACCGCATCGAGACGGCGCTCGCGGCGAGCGTGCCCGCGCCCGTCCTGCGCGAGGTGTTCGCGAACCTGCTCCACAACGCGCTGCGCGCGATGTCCGCGGGCGGTTGCGTCACCGCCGACGCGCTGGCCGACGGCGGGACGGTGCGCCTGCGACTGGCCGACAGCGGGCCCGGCATCGCCCCGGCCGTGGCGGCCCGACTGTTCGAGTCCGGCGCGACCACGAACGGGGGGCCGGGCCACGGCATCGGGCTTGCATCTTGCCGTCAGTTGCTGGAAGCGCACGGTGCGACGCTGGCGCTCGACGCGGCCGGCGGCCGCGGGGCCGCATTCGTGATCAGCGCGCCCGCGGCGTCGGCGTCGGACATCGCGCCGGTGGCCGGGACCGGCGCCGCGGTAGACAAGGCGCTGCCCGGGCTGTCGGTGGTGGTCATCGACGACGAGGCGGCCGTCCGAGGGATGCTGCAGGACGTGCTGGGCGAGCTCGGCTGCCGCGTTCGCTGCCACCGCGACGGTGCGGCGGCGCTGGCCGACGGTGCCCCGGGCGGCGCCCAGGTGGCGCTCGTGGACCGCAGGCTGCCCGGCGGCGACGGGGTCGAGGTGGCGTCGCGCCTGCGCGCGCTGGACGATCGCCTCGTCATCATCCTGATGTCCGGCTGGGACCGCGACGAACTGCCGGCGCCGCCGGCGCTGGTCGACTTCACGGCGCGCAAGCCGCTCGGCCTGGACAACCTGCAGGACCTGCTGTCCCGCGCAGCGGCCCTCCATCAGCAACGCGGACGGCAGGAGCAGGGGGCATGAACCGGACCTGGACACACGGACTGCTGGCGTGCGCGTTCGCGTTCGCATTCGCATGCGCGACGATGGCCGCGACAGGCGCCTGCGCTGAGGAAACATCCCCGGACACGCCGCTGGCGCTGGCCCGCCTGGACTCGGTGGCCATCGCCGTGCCGGGACACGTGACGGGGCTGGCCTGGCTCGGCGCCGACACGCTCGCGGTGCTCGTCATCGGCGAGGAGCCGGCGACGGGCGGCCAGGCGCCGGCGCAGCTGGTCCTGCAGAGCCGCGCCGGTCGCGTGCTGCGCAGCGAGGACGTGACGGGCGTGTTGGACCGCACGCTGGCCTGGGACGGGCGCGAACTGTGGTCGTGCGGGGATGTGGACGGGGGCGGCTCGCAGCTGTACCGCCTGGACCCTGCGCTGCTCACCGTGCGCGCGTCGTACCCGACGCCGGGACACAGGCCCGGCGGGCTGTGTTCGGACGGCCGGTTCCTGTGGCTGTGCGATCGCGACGCCGGCCGGCTCGCGCGGTTCGACCCGGCGCTCAACGAGTTCACCCGCGTGTCGTCGACGCCCGGGTTCTCGCCGTGCGGCCTGGCCTGGGACGGCCGGAACCTGTGGCTGACAGACGTGGGCACCGGCCGGCTTTACCGCCTGTCGGGCTCCCGCCGGGCCTGGAGCGGGACGGTCGAGGCCCGCGACTTCCTGAGCCGCGGGAAGCCCGTCCAACTGGTCCACGACGGCCACGACCTGTGGCTGCTGGCCGAAGGAACCGGGTGGCTGGTCCGGGTGCGGATTTCCTGAGTGGTGGCCTTGACAGGGTGCCCGGCCGGACTTAGTCTGGATTACGAAAACTGTTTTCATTTTCGGCGGTCTTCCGTTCAATCGGTCGCCGCGCACACAGTTTCCGTCCCAACGGCTTCCGTCCAGCTGGTTTCCGCCCCGGCGGTCTCCGCCCGAACGGTCGTCGCCCAGACAAACAAGAGGTCCGGCATGGTGCCTGTGAAAAAGTACCGCGAGGTCGACGAGAACCTGGTGCGCCAGAAGGAAGCGGCGTTTGCCGACTTCATCCAGCGGAAGGGTTTGAAGACGACCCGGCAGCGGAACACGATCATCGCGACGTTCTTCCGTCTGCGGGGCCACATTTCGGTCGAGGAACTGCTCAACCAGGTCAAGCAGGTCAATCCGCGCATCGGGTACGCTACGGTGTACCGCACGCTGCACCTGCTGGTCGAGAGCAGCCTGGTGGAAGAGCGTCGCTTCGGCGACGGGCTCGCGCGTTACGAAGGTCATTCGGACGTCGAGCACCACGACCACATGATCTGCCTCGAGTGCGGCGAGATCTTCGAGTTCTTCAATCCGCGGCTCGAGGCGCTCCAGGAGAGCCTGGCCGAGGAGAACAACTTCCAGATCTTCCGCCATCGGCTGGAGCTGTACGGTGCCTGCAAGGACAAGGAAGCCTGCAACCGACGCAAGGCCCGCGGGAACACCGCAGCCGGCGCCGAGTAGCACGATGCCTGACCCGGTCGGCCCCTGGCTGGCCATCGACGTCGATCGCGCGGCGCTGGCCGACAATCTCCGCGCGTTCCGTCGGCAGACCGCCGCGTCGTCGGCATTGCTGGCCGTCGTGAAGGCGGACGCCTACGGGCACGGCCTGTGCCTGGCGGCGTCCGCCTTTCTCGATGGCGGCGCCGACCTGCTCGGCGTGCACGCGCTGCACGAGGCGCGCTCGCTGCGCCAGGCCGGGATCACGGCGCCGGTCATCGTGCTCGGCCCGTCGACGGCGGCGGAAGCCGCGGAAGCGGCGCGGCTGGGCGTCGAGATCACCGTGGCGTCCGCACCCGGCGTGCGGGCCGCCGCCGCCGCCGCCAGCGCCGAATTTCCCCTGTCCGTGCATTTGAAGGTCGAGACCGGCGTCAACCGCCAGGGCCTCGTCGAGGCCGAACTCGCCGACGCCGCGCGGTCCCTGCGCGCGGCGCCCGGCCTGCGGCTGGCCGGCCTGTCGAGCCACTACGCCGATATCGAGGACACCACCGATCACTCGTTCGCCGAACTGCAGACACACCGCTTCGAGGCGATGCGCTCGCAGCTGGCCGGGGCCGGCGTGACCGGCCTGCGCGAGCACATGAGCTGCAGCGCCGCGGCGCTGCTGTGGGAACGCAGCCACCGCGCGATCGTGCGCGTGGGCATCGGCGCCTACGGCGTGTGGCCGTCGAAGGAAACGCGCGTGTCGGTGCGCCAGCAGGGCCGGCCCGAACTGGTGCTGCGGCCCGCGCTGACCTGGAAGGTGATGATCTCGCAGGTGCGCGACGTGCCGGCCGGGCAGACGGTCGGCTACGGGCGCACCTGGAAGGCGATGACCGACAGCCGCATCGCCGTGCTGCCGGTGGGCTACGCCGACGGCTGGCCGCGCGCCCTGTCCGGCCGCGGGCACGTGCTGGTGGGCGGCCGTCGCGCGCCGCTGGTCGGGCGCATCTGCATGAACCTCTGCATGGTCGACGTCACCCACGTCCCGGGCGCCGCTGCCGGTGACCATGCGGTGCTGCTCGGCCGGCAGGGTGACGAGGTCATCAGCGCCGAGATGCTGGCCGACCTGCTCGGCACGATCCCCTACGAAGTGCTCACGCTGCCGGGCCCGGCCTGGACGCGCGTGGGCGTCTGACCCCGACGAACAACCGGGGCGCGCCCGCGTGGCGACGCCCGCCGGAGGAATCCCGTGTTCGGCAGTCTCCAGAAGATGCTCCAGGGCGCGCTGTCGCCCGCCCCGGAACCCCAGGACGAGGCGGCCCGCGTGCGCCTGGCCACGGCCGTGCTCCTGCTCGAGGCGGCGCATGCCGACAGCGAGTTCAGCGATGTGGAACGCACGGCGATCCACGCGGTGGTGCGGGGGCGGTTCGGGCTGAGCGACGGCGACTCGGTCGAACTGCTCGCGGCTGCCGAGCAGGCGCGCTGGGAGAGCGGGGACCTCTACCGGTTCGCGCGCCAGCTCAACGACAGCTTTCCGCTCCCCCGCAAGCTGGCTGTCGTCGAACTGCTGTGGGAGATCGTCTACAGCGATGGCATGCTCGAGGCCCACGAAGACGCATTGATGCACAAGGTGGGCAACCTGCTGGGGATCCGGCTCGAGGACCTCATGGCGCTCAAGCGCAAGGCGCAGGGGCGGTCGCCGCGCTGATTTCGCCGCTGGCGTGCGCGGCGCCGCGCGTTGTCTCGCTGCACGGGCGCGCGCCCGGCGGGGCGAGCCCGTCGCGGCCCCTGCCGCGCGCGTCGTCGGTTCGACACCCGAGGAGGACATGTGATGAAGCGACAGATCGGCATCCTGGCATCGCTGGGGCTGCTCGTGATCCTGGCGGCCGGATGCGGCCGCGACGACAACCCCGCCGCCGGCGGCAGCACGGCGACCGACCAGTTCGCGCAGATCGACCTGGACAAGGATTTCGGCGGGCTGACCGCGACGGCAGAGGACCCGGCGTTTGCCGATCCCGGCATGGAGGCGGCCCTGGCCGCGGACGCCGGCGAAGCGTGCCCGGACCCGCTGCTGATGAGCCCTGAATTCCAGCAGCTCGACCGCGCCGGGCGTGAACACCCCGACCTTCCCGACAGCCTGCGCCCCGGCCTGACGTTCCTGCGCCTGCGCTGGGGTCACCTGGCCGGGCCGGTGGATTCGCTGGACGCTTCGGGCGACTGCGCGCGCACCGACTGGTCGGGCACGATCCGCGTCGACCGGGGCCTGCTCGTGGTCCGGCGCGTCCTGGCCTTCGAGCGGCCGAACGACCACATCGTGTTCCCGCGCCCGGACCCGCACGCCGTCGAGGTCATCAGTTCCACCCGATGCGGCCACGACGGCCTTGTGCTGCAGATCCTCACGCGCCCCGCGGCCCTGGAGGACTCGGCCACGGCTGCGACGCCCAACCTGCTGCACATCGACCTCGGCCCGTTCAGCGCGACCTACGACGTGGCCGAACTGGGCTCGATCAGCGCGGTCGTCGACGTCGATGCCGACGGCAACGCGGTCGAACTGGCGGGTGTGCGCCCGCGGCGCCCGGACGGGTGCCCCAGCGGTACGCTCATGGGCCGCTACCGGCCGGCGTCCGCCGACCAGCCCGACACCTCGTCCACGGGCGGGCACGACCGGCTGGGACATCTGATGGTGGCCTGGCGCGGGTTCGACGGGGGCGTGGCCGGGTTCCTGCGCGGCGCCTACGGCCTCGACAGCGCCGGCGAACGCGTGTTCGTCGGCAAGATCATCGGCCTGGGCGGCGAGTTCCGCGGCCTGGTTCGCGGCACCTGGGAAGCCGGCGCCGCCGACGGCGACCTGGCGCATTTCAACGGCCAGTGGCACGCCGCCGACGGCGCGGTCGAGGGTGTCGTGGCCGGTGACGGGTACCCGGGCCAGGACGGTCCCGGCGGCTTCGTCACGGGCCGCTGGGCCGCGCTCTGCGACGCGCAGGTGGCCGACACGGTTCACTGAGTCGCCGCCGGGCCTTCTGCTGGCAATCATGCGAAACCGGCGATGCCGGGCCCCGGGCCGCGGCATCGCCGGTCTCGTTTTACGGCCACGGGCAAGGGCCGGTCAGGCCAGTTTCAGCTCGATGTCCGCGGCGACGAGCAGCGGGTAGCGGGCCAGGTCGCGCTTGAACGCGATCAGCAGGTCGACGCGCCCGGTCACGGCGCCGCGCCCGGAGGCCTCGAACGCGTGCGCCGGCGAATAGACAGCCAGGCCGCGGCCGGCTTTCGGGTCCACGCGCACTTCGTGCTCGAAACCGACCAGTTTCAGCCCTGCCGGCAGCGCGCCGAGGACGCCGGTGATCTCGTCGTCGTAGCGCGGGCCGAAGGCCTCGAAGCGGATCGCCATCGAGGCGCCGCGGATGCGGCGGTTGGCCGTGACGACCAGCCCGGTCTCGGCGGTGATCGTACGTGACAGGCCGCGCAGCCAGGCGGCGGTGTCGGCGTCGACGATCACGTGGCAGTCGCTCTCGCGCACCCCGACCAGCTCGGCCAGCTTCTCGGCCTTGCCCTCGTGGTGCACGCCGTCCAGATAGCTGTAGTACACGAGCGCATTGCGTCCCGACCCCAGCACCAGGCCGCTGATGAACGCCCGGACGACCTTCGCCTTGCCCTGGAAGACGACCTCGTTGAAGGCCGGCTCCTTTGCCCCGCGGTTGGTGGCCATGTTCGTTCCTTCCTACGCGAAGTACAGCAGCGTGACGACGACGAACACCGGCAGCAGCACCGGCGCCGACCACTTGAACAGGTAGCCGAAGAAGCTGGGCATGCGGATGCCGGCCTCTTCGGCGATCGACTTGACCATGAAGTTGGGCGCGTTGCCGATGTACGTCATGGCGCCCATGAACACGGCGCCCGCCGAGATCGCCTGCAGGTCGTGCACGAACTCGGGATTGAGCACGGCCAGTTGCGAGGCGTGGCCGAGCAGGCCGGGCACCATCGCCTCGGTGACGCCGAGGTCGCCGAGGGCCGCGTTGAAGAACGTCAGGTAGGTCGGTGCGTTGTCCAGGAAGGCCGACAGGGTGCCCGACGCCCAGAAGTACCGCGCCGGCCCGTGCACGGCGCCGACAAGGCCGGCCAGGGCGCCGTCGCTGCCGGCCTTGAGGATCGCCAGCGCCGGGATGATGGTGATGAAGATGCCCGCGAACAGGTAGGCCACTTCCTGGATGGGGGCCCACGAGAATCCGTTCTGCTCGCGCAACGCGCGCTTCGTGGTCCGCAGCGACAGGAAGCCCATCAAGAGGATGATGGCGTCCTTCAGCCAGTTCTGCAGCGGCACCGTCACCGGGTGGCTGCCCAGCCGCAGCACGGTGACCTCGGGCAGCTTCAGGGCGCCCGACACGATCACGGCGCCCATCACGCCCAGCAGGAACAGGATGTTGTGCAGGCCTTCGATGCGGATGCGGCTCCGGCCGCCCTCCGCGGGCTTTGCGGGCTCGCGCCGGTAGAGCACGGTGTCGACGACCGCGAAGATCGCCAGGACCAGCAGCGTGGCGGTCAGCATGTGCGGCAGCAGCGCCTTCGTCACCCAGAAGAACGGGACGCCGTGGAGGAAGCCCAGGAACAGCGGCGGGTCGCCCAGCGGCGTCAGCGAGCCGCCGATGTTGGCGATCAGGAAGATGAAGAAGACCACCACATGGACCTGCGAGCGGCGCCAGGCGTTGGCGCGCAGCAGCGGGCGCACCAGCACCATCGCTGCGCCCGTGGTCCCGATGAGCGACGCCAGGAACGTGCCGACCAGCAGCATCGCGACGTTGACGGACGGGCGCCCGCGCAGGTCGCCGCCGATGTAGATCCCGCCGGCGATCGTGTACAGGCCCCACAGCAGGATCAGGAAGGGCACGTAGTCGATCACCAGGATGTGGACGATGCCGCGGGTGGCCTCGGCCGGGTTCCAGATGAGGAACGGCACGGCGAAGCACAGGGCCCAGAAGGCGGCCACCTTCGCGAAGTGGCGGTGCCAGAAGTGCGGCGCCAGCAGCGGGAACAGCGCGATCGAGAGCAGGGTGCAGGCGAACGGCGCGGCCGACCACAGCGGCAGCAGGCCGACCGGGTCGGCAGCTGTGGCGCCGTGCGGCGGGATGATCGTCGGCATGCGGGCCTTTCCATTGCCGGGACTTTTCAGGCGACCGGTCCCCAACCCTAGGGCAGGGTCCGGGCAGCGTCAATGAACTGCCGTTGCGACGGCCTGGGGCGCATCGCCTGTCCACTTTGGGGGCCAGCCCGGCGGCCTGCGCGGCCGCTGAAAGGGCCCCCGGCCCGGCCACGCCCGCGGGGCCGGCGACGCCCCGGCAATTTCCCCCCGCCACGGGTGCATTTGCTGGCGCCGGGACGGCAAGGAATATAGATTTGCCGCATCTTTCCGGTGCCGGGCCGCCCCTTTCCTTGAGCGGTCCCGAGGCCGGCCCGTGCCCGGCTTTTCGCCGGGCTCCTACCGACCCGAACGCTCCGCCCTGCCCGCTGGTCGCGCAGGTCCCGGGGCGAGGAGGCGACCCGACCTCATGTCTTCCGACACCAGCGAAATCATCCGGCAGGATGACGTCACCATCCGCTTCGCCGGCGACTCCGGCGACGGCATGCAGCTGACCGGCACCCAGTTCACCGATACCACGGCGCTGGTCGGCAACGACCTGGCGACGTTCCCCGATTTCCCGGCCGAGATCCGGGCCCCGGCCGGCACGCGCGCCGGCGTCTCGGGCTTCCAGATCCACTTCAGCTCGGCGGACATCTACACGCCGGGCGATGCACCGGACGTGCTGGTGGCGATGAATCCCGCCGCGCTGATCATCAACTACAAGGACCTCAAGCCGGGCGGCATCGTCCTCGTGAACACGGGATCCTTCACCGAGAAGGACCTCGAGCGCGCCGACTGCAAGACCAACCCGCTGACCGACGGTTCACTGTCGGGCTTCCGGGTCATCCAGGAGGACATCAACCAGCGCACGATCGAGGCGCTGGCCGGTTCGCCCCTGGGCAAGAAGGACGTGCTGCGCTGCAAGAACTTCTTCACGCTCGGCATGATGTACTGGCTGTTCAGCCGGCCCATCGAGCCGACGCTGGAGTGGCTCGAGGAGAAGTTCGGCAAGAAGCCGGACCTGTTCGACGCCAACACGCGCGCGCTGAAGGCCGGCTACAACCACGGCGAGCTGCTGCGGCTGTTCCAGGGCCGTTACGAGGTGCCGAAGGTCGACAACGTCGAGCCGGGCACCTACCGCAACATCAACGGCAACCAGGCGGTCGCCCTCGGCCTGGTCGCGGGCGCCGAGCTGGCGGGCCTCAAGGCCTTCCTGGGCTCGTACCCGATCACGCCGGCCACCGACATCCTGCAGTACATGTCGGTGATGAAGAACCACGGCGTCATCACCTGCCAGATGGAGGATGAGATCGCCGGCATCTGCACGGCGATCGGCGCGTCCTTCGCCGGCCACCTCGGCATGACGAACACGTCGGGCCCCGGCCTGGCGCTCAAGACCGAGGCGATGGGCCTGGCCGTCATCACCGAGCTGCCGCTGGTCATCGTCAACGTGCAGCGCGGCGGGCCGTCGACCGGCCTGCCGACGAAGGTGGAGCAGGCCGACCTGTTGCAGTGCATCTTCGGCCGCAACGGCGAGGCGCCGATCCCGGTGATTTCGTGCTCAAGCCCGGCCGACGCGTTCGAGTGCGCGGTCGAGGCGTGCCGGATCGCGGTCGAGTACATGACGCCGGTGATCCTGCTGAGCGACAACTACATCGCCAACGGCGCCGAGCCCTGGAAGCTGCCGGCCATCGAGGACCTGCCGCGCTTCGAGGTCAAGTTCGTCACCGATCCCGAGGGCTACACGCCGTACACGCGTGACGCGAAGCTCGCGCGCGCCTGGGCCAAGCCCGGCACGCCGGATCTCATGCATCGCATCGGTGGTTTGGAGAAGGACGCGCGGACGGGCAACGTCTCGTACGATCCCGACAACCATCAGATCATGTGCGAGACGCGCCTGGCCAAGGTGATGGGGATCCGCGATTCGATCCCGACGCCGACCTACTACGGACCGGACGCGCCGGACCTGCTGGTCGTGTCGTGGGGTTCGACGTACGGCGCGACGCGCAGCGCGGTCGAGGCGCTCCAGAAGGAGGGCCGCCGCATCGGCCGCCTGCACATGCGCCACATGTACCCGCTGCCGTACGGCCTGCCCGAGATCTTCGCCAGCGCGCGGCGCATCGTCCTGCCCGAGATGAACTTCGGGCAGCTGGCGCGCCTGCTGACGAGCGAGTACCCGCAGTTCAAGTTCGAACAGCACTACAAGGTCAAGGGCAAGCCCTTCTTCGCGCCCGAATTGAAGGCGCACTTCCGCACGATCCTGGAGGAGATGGCATGAGCGAGCTCCAGCAACTGAAGGCCAAGGACTTCAAGTCCAACCAGGAGATCCGGTGGTGCCCGGGCTGCGGCGACTATTCGATCATCGCCGGTGTGCAGGCCGTGCTGGCCGACATCGGCGTCGCCCGCGAGAACGTGGTCATGGTGTCGGGCATCGGCTGCTCCAGCCGCTTCCCGTACTACATGGAGACCTACGGGTTCCACGGGATCCACGGTCGCGCCAACGCGATCGCCACGGGCGTCAAGGTGGCCAACCCCGACCTGCAGGTCTGGGTCATCACCGGCGACGGCGACGGCCTGTCGATCGGCGGCAACCACATGATCCACTCGCTGCGGCGCAACGTGGACCTGAAGATCATCCTGTTCAACAACGAGATCTACGGCCTGACCAAGGGCCAGTACTCGCCGACGTCGCCGCAGGGCCTGAAGACCAAGACCTCGCCGTACGGCTCGGTCGATGCGCCCTTCAATCCCCTGCAGCTGGCCCTCGGCTCCGGCTCGACCTTCGTGGCGCGCACGCTGGACACCCAGCCCAAGCACATGAAGGAAGTCCTGGCGGCCGCGGCGGCGCACAAGGGCTCGGCGTTCGTCGAGGTCTGGCAGAACTGCGTCATCTTCAACGACGGTTGCTTCAAGGATTGGACGGACAAGACGACGCGCGACGAGCAGACGATCATGCTGCAGCCGGGCCAGCCGATGGTCTACGGCAAGGACCAGGACAAGGGCCTGAAGATCGACGGCTTCGCGCTGAAGATCGTCCCGGCGGCCGAGGCTTCGGCCTGGGACCCGACGGTCGACTCGGCCGGGCCGGCGTTCGTCATGACGCAGCTCGACAACGATCCGGCCATGCCGCGCCCGTTCGGCGTCTTCCGCTCGGTGCGGAAGCCGACGCTGGACGAGCTCGTGCACGAGCAGATCGGCACCGTGACCACCAAGCGTGGCCCCGGCGCCCTGAAGGACCTGCTCTACACGTCGGACTGCTGGACGGTCGACTAGGCCCGTGCCTGGCATCCGGACTGGAAGCGCCGCCCGGTGGGCGGCGTTTCCGTTGGTGGGCGGCCGCGCGGCCACCCGTTGCCGCGGCCCGGGCGCGGGGTTATGCTTGCGGTCCGGGCGCGGCGGGATCCGCGGCCCGCAGGAGGACCATGAAGCTGGGTGAGTGGACATTCCAGGCCTTCCATGACGGCCGCTTCAAGCTGGACGGCGGGGCCATGTTCGGGGTCGTGCCCAAGGTGTTCTGGGAGAAGGAACACCCGGCCGACGCCAGCAACCGCATCGACCTGGACCTGCGCTGCCTGCTGGCCGACCGCGGCGACCGGCGCGTGCTGGTCGACACCGGGATGGGCGACCGCTGGGCCGAGAAGCAGCAGGGCGTCTTCGTCATCGAGAGGCGGCCGCGGCAGCTGATCGCCGAACTGGCCGAGGCCGGCATCACGCGCGAGTCGGTCACCGACGTCGTGCTGACGCACCTGCACTTCGACCATGCGGGAGGCGTGTTCCGGGAGGGCGCGCAGGGGCTCGAGCCGGTGTTCCCGAACGCGCGCCACTGGGTGCAGAAGCGCCACTGGAACTGGGCCCACGACCCCAGCGATCGCGACCGCGCCAGCTTCCGCCGCGAGGACTTCGGGACGCTCGAGACTGCCGGGCTGCTGCACCTGGTGGACGGCGTGGCCGAGATCATGCCCGGCGTGCGCGTGACGCCGGTCAACGGGCACACGCCCGGCCAGCAGGTGGTGGAGTTCCACACCGGGGCCGGCGTGCTGGCCTACGTCGGCGACCTGATCCCCTACCTGAGCCAGCTGCACGTGCCCTGGGTGATGGGCTTCGACATCCACCCGCTGCTGACCGTGACCGAGAAGAAGCAGTTCCTGACGCGCGCGGCCGAGGACGACTACATCCTCGTCTTCGAGCACGACACGCGGTTCGAGGCGGCCACGGTCCGTTTCGTGGACGGGCGCTTCCGGCCGGGCGACGTCTTCACGCTCGCCCAGGGACGGCCTGCGACGGGGGATGCGTCTTGAGCGAACGACGCCCCGACGACGCGTTTCCGATCGTGCCGCCGGCGCCCGCGCCGGAGGCCGCCCGCCTGCGCAAGCCCGAGTGGCTGCGCATGAAGCGGCAGGGCGGCGCCGACTACAACGACGTCAAGCGCCTGCTGCGCACCTCGCGCCTGAACACCGTCTGCGAGAGCGCCAACTGCCCCAATCGCGGCGAGTGCTTCAGCAGCCGCACGGCCACGTTCATGCTGCTCGGCGACGTCTGCACGCGGCACTGCACGTTCTGCAACATCCCCGGCGGCCGCGTGGCCGCTGTCGATGCCGACGAGCCGCGGCGCGTGGCCGAGGCCGTGCGCGAACTCGCCCTGAAGTTCGCGGTCGTCACCTCCGTCAACCGCGACGACCTGCCTGACGGCGGCGCCGCCCATTTCGCCTCCACCATCCGCCAGGTGCGGCGGCTGAACGAGGGCTGCGGCGTCGAGGTGCTGATCCCCGACTTCCTGGGCGACCCGCTGGCGCTCGAGACGGTGCTCGAGGCGCGGCCCGAGGTGCTCAACCACAACCTCGAGACGGTGCCCCGCCTGTACCCGGCGCTGCGCCCGCAGGCCGACTACCGCCGCTCGCTGCAGGTGCTCAGCCGCGCGCGCCAGTGGGCCGACGGGTTCGCCGCCGCCGTGCGGGTCAAGACCGGCATCATGGTCGGCGTGGGCGAGACGTACGACGAGGTCGTGGACGTGATGCGCGATGCGGCGGCGCACGGCGTGCAGACGTTGACCATCGGCCAGTACCTGCAGCCGACAGCGAAGCACCACCCCGTGGCGCGCTGGGTCGAGCCGGAAGAGTTCACGCGGTACGCCGACGCCGGTCGCGCGCTGGGCATCGACTGGGTCGAGTCCGGGCCGCTGGTGCGTTCGAGCTACCACGCCCGCGAGCAGGCGGGCGCGGGGGCCGGCGGCGACGGGCCGGCCGGCGTTGTCGATGCGGGCGCCGCGGCCGGGTGATCGTCCGGCGGCGGCCCGGCAAGCGCGCGCTTTCCCCGTGGCCGCGCCGCTGCTATCATGCGCGCTCCCGTGAACGGTCGCCGTCGTCGAGAGGTTGGCATCGTGCCCGCGATCCGCTTTGTGCGCGAGACCCTGCTGGATCCCCGTTCGCCGGCCTGCTGGTGGCGGCACCCGTTCATGGCGCTGCGCGTCGTGGGCGCTGCGGCCGGGAACGCCATCCTGTCGGTGGACGAGAGGATCACGCGCCCGTCGGCGCGCCAGTGCACCGTCTGCGGGTGGCACGGACGGCGGTTCCGGAGCTTCCTGTCCGGCGACGAGGTCATCCCGCAGTGCATCTGCCCGGCTTGCGGCGCCTTCGACCGCCAGCGCCTGCTGGTGCTGGGCGTGCGGGCCGAACTGCGCGGGCGCGGCAGCAACCCGGCGGTCATGGTGGGCTTCTCGCTTTCGCCTGCGCTGCGTTTCCTGCTCGAGCACGAGGGACTCGTGCGCTGCTTCCGCAGCGACATCGATGCGGGTGACCCGCGGTTTGCGCCCGATTTCGCGGCGGACCTGCGGCGGGCGCCCCTGGTCGACGGCTCGGTGGACTGGGTTTTCTGCAGCCATGTCCTGGAGCACATCGCGGAACTGGACCTGTGCCTCGACGAGATCCACCGCATCCTGCGCCGCGGCGGCATCGCGTGGCTGCAGGTGCCGTTCGAGTCCGGCCTGGCCCACAGCCGGCGCATCCCGATCGACCCGTTCCGGGCCCACGCGCATGCCTGGCAGTTCGCGCCGGACTTCGGCACGCTCCTGGAGCGGCCGGGTTGGGACGTGACCGAGGTCGTGGCGCACGAGGCGGTCCCTGCGGCGGAGCGGGTGCGCTTCGGGATCGATCCCGACGAACGGTATTGGATTGTCCGCAAGTCGTGATCCGACAACAGATTGGACGTGGACGGGGCGGCTCGCAGGGGCCGCCCCCTTTGCGTCCGTCAAGGCGGGCCGTCCGCGGCCGATCCTTGGGCGGGGGCCAGGCGCACGGCACGCACCGGGACGGTCGGCATGAATTCGTACGATGTCTTCGAGCAGGTCGAGAAGATGGGCACGCTGCCGAGCCTGCCCCAGTCGCTGCTGCACATCCAGAAAGTGGCCACCGACGGCAAGTCGTGCGCCGACGACCTGGCGGCGTGCATCCTCCGCGACCAGGCGCTGACCATGCGCGTGCTGAAGGTCGTCAACAGCGCCCTCTACCAGCGCAGCGACCGCGAGCGGATCCGCTCGGTCCGGCGCGCCGTCATCGTCATGGGCTTCGAGGCCGTGCGCAAGCTGGCGCTCGGGCTGTCCGTGTTCGACATGATGAGCAAGCTCTCGCGCTCGCCGTACCTCGGGACGATCACGCGCCATTCGCTGGTCTGTGCGGGCTTCGCCCAGGTGCTGGCCGAGGCCGGGCGCCGCGTGGCCCCCGAGGAGGCGTTCATCACGGCGCTGGTGCACGACATCGGGAAGGTCGTGCTCGTGGAGTGCTCGCCGGCGCACATGGACAATGTGCTGCGCGACCTGCAGGACGGGCTGCCGGTCCTCGAGGCGGAGCGCCGCCACTTCGGCATCACGCACGACCGGGCTGGGCGCCGCCTGGCGGCCCGCTGGAAGCTGCCGCTCGAACTCCAGAACGCCATCGGCGACCACCACGACATCGACCCGCTGCGCCCGCCGCGCGACATCGACCCGCTGCTCGCGGTGATCGTGTATGCCGATGCGATCGGCAATTTCACCTGCGCGCCGGAGCACCACGCGCGCGAGCTGGCGATCGGGCGCTGCGCTGCGCTGGCGCTCGGCATACCGCCCGCCCGCATGGAGGAAATCTACATCAAGGCGGCCGACGAGATCGCGCAGCTGGCGGCCTGCATCGGCCACGGCGTGGGTGACCTGCTGGACTACGCGCAACTGGTCAACAGCGAGGGCGGCGCCCTGGTGGCGCCCGCAGCCATCCTGCCCGAAGAGCTGGCGCGCCGCACCGCTTCCCAGCTCGAGCTGTACCGCCACGTGGGCGAGGGCATTGCCGCCGGGGTGGACGCGGGCGGGCTGCTGGCGGATATCCTGGACGGCGCCGTCGACATCCTCGGGTTCCGCCGGGTAGTGCTGCTGGAGGTCGACCAGGCGACCCGGTCGCTGGTGCCTTGCCTGTGCGCCGGCGAAGGCGCGGTCGACCTCGGCGAGCAGATGCACCTGCCCCTGACGCGCGACAGCGGCGCGCTGGCGCAGGCCGTCCTGGAGCACCGCGCCTTCCACGTGCCGATGGCCTCCAGCCCGGCCTACCAGGGACTTGCCGGCTGCGAACTGCTGGCGGTGGCCCGCTGCGCCGGGTACGCCGTGGCTCCCGTCATGATGGGTGGGGCCGTCATGGCCGTCATCTACGGCGACGGCGGCGCCGACGGCGGGGACATCGTCGCCGAGCAGGCCAGTGAACTGGCCGGCCTGGCGACCCAGGCGGCGCTGGTCATGTCGGCCGGCCGCCTGGCGCCACACGCCTGACCCCGTATACGCCTGCCCCCGACCCGGTCGCCCGGCCCCGCAGGGGCCGTCGCTTTCCTCCCCGCGCGGGGCGTGCTATCTTTTCCCGCCGGCCGCGCTCACGCGGCTTCCACACCCATCCGGAAAGAGGGATCGGCATGGCCGACATCGCCAAGCGCGCGGACGACTACAGCCGCTGGTATCAGGACGTCATTGCTGCCGCCGAACTGGCCGACAACAGCCCGGTGCGCGGCTGCATGGTCATCCGGCCCAACGGCTACGCCATCTGGGAGAACATCCAGAAGATCCTGGACGCGAAGTTCAAGGAGCTCGGGCACGTCAACGCGTACTTCCCGCTGCTGATCCCGAAGAGCTTCCTGGCCCGCGAGGCCCAGCACGTGGAGGGCTTCGCCAAGGAGTGCGCGATCGTCACGCACCACCGGCTCAAGCAGGTGACGGTGAACGGCAAGACGACGGTCATTCCCGATCCGGACAGCAAGCTGGAGGAGGAGTACGTCATCCGCCCCACCAGCGAGACGGTCATCTGGGACATGTACCGCAAGTGGATCCAGAGCTACCGCGACCTGCCCATCCTGATCAACCAGTGGGCGAACGTCATGCGCTGGGAGATGCGCACGCGGATGTTCCTGCGCACGACCGAGTTCCTCTGGCAGGAGGGCCACACCGCGCATGCGACCGCCGCCGAGGGCCGCGCCGAGACGCTGCAGATGCTCGAGGTCTACCGCTGGTTCGCCGAGGAGATCCTCGCCATGCCGGTGATCACGGGCATCAAGACGGCCAACGAGCGCTTCGCCGGCGCCGTGGAGACGTTCTCCATCGAGGCGATGATGCAGGACTGCAAGGCGCTGCAGGCGGGCACCAGCCACGACCTGGGCCAGAACTTCGCGAAGGCCTTCGACGTGAAGTACCAGGACGCTGGCGGCAAGGTCGAGTACGTCTGGGCCACGAGCTGGGGCATGAGCACGCGCATCATCGGCGCCCTGATCATGACGCACAGCGACGACGATGGCCTGGTGCTGCCGCCGCGCATCGCCGGCACGAAGGCCGTCATCGTGCCGATCTGGAAGAACGCCGAGGAGATGGAACAGGTCTGTGCGGCGGCCGACGGCCTGGCGGCGCAACTGCGCGCCACGGTCGGCAACGTCCACGTCGACAAGCGCGACAACATGCGGCCGGGCTGGAAGTACTCCGAGTGGGAGCGCAAGGGCGTGCCCCTGCGCATCGAGCTCGGGCCCCGCGACCTGGCCGGCCAGCAGGTGATGATGGTGGCGCGCCACGACCGCAGGAAGGAGGCCGTGGGCTTCCAGCAGCTGGCCGAGGCCGTCACCAGCGAGCTGGCCCGCATCCAGCAGGACTTGTTCGACCGGGCGGTGCAGCGGCGCCGCGAGAACACGCACGTCATCGACAGCTGGGGGGCCTTCACGCAGCTGTTCGACGGGCCCGGCGGCTTCGCCGAGTGCCACTGGTGCGGCGACGGCGACTGCGAGAAGGCCGTGCAGGAGAAGACGAAGGTCACGATCCGCAACCTGCCGCTCGGGCGCGACGAGACGCCGGGCGTCTGCGTGCACTGCGGCAAGCCGTCGATCGGACGGGTGGTGTTCGCGCAGTCGTACTAGCGGACGCCGCCGCAGCGGCGGACGGCAAAAGGGAAAGCGGCCGGGCGACGACAGCGCCCGGCCGCTTCATTCATGGTGCTGCCGCCGGCCGGGTCAGTCGACCTCGGTCAACCCGTGGCGGATGGCCAGCTTCGTCAGTTCGGCGATGCTCTCGCAGCCGAGCTTCTGCATCAGCACGGTGCGGTACGTGTGCACCGTCTTGTGGCTGACGCCCAGCTTGAAGCCGATGGCCTTGACACTGAGGCCCTCGGCCAGCAGTTGGAAGGTCTGGCGCTCCCGCGGGGTCAGCGTGCTGATGCCCGAACGCACGGGACCCGATGCCGGCTCGGCCAGCGACGAGGCCAGCAGGTCGGCGATCTCGGGGCTCAGGTAGTTGCGGCCGGACATGACCGTGCGCGCGGCAATCCTCAGCTCGTCGAACGAGCTCGACTTGACGATATAGGCGCCGGCGCCGGCGCGGAACGCCTCGCGCACGAACTCCGCCTCGCGGTGCATCGACATGACCAGGCAGCGCGTCTCGATGCCGGGCAGGCAGCGGATGGCCCTGACCGCGTCGATGCCGTTGAGGCCGGGCATGGAAATGTCCACGACGGCCAGGTCGGGATTCTCGCGGCGCACGGCCTCGAGCAGCTGGTCGCCGTTCTCGGCGACCGCCACGACCTCGAAATCGGGGTCGGTGCCGAAGCACAGCCTCAGTCCTTCGACCACCAGCGCGTGGTCGTCCGCGATAACGATTCTCATGCCGACTCGCTCCTGCTCCGTTTGGGGGTCTCTTCGGTCAGCGGCAGCGTGATCGCCACCACGGTCCCGTTTCCAGTCGTGATTTCCATGTGCCCTCCGAGCGGTTCGAGCCGCTGCCGGATGCTGAACAGGCCGAAGCCGCCGTTCTGGTTGGCCCGCGCCAGGTGGAACCGCTCTTCGGGCATGCCGCAGCCGTCGTCCGCAACGGTCATCTGCACGTTTTCGCCCAGTACCGCCAGCGTCAGTGCGATGCGTCCGGCGTGGGCGTGCTTGACCGCATTGGCCAGCAGCTCACGGGCGATCCGGAACAGCAGCACCGCCACACTGGTGGGCAGCGCCGCGCCGCCCCTGTTAGTATCGACCGCAATCGTCGGACCTTCAGAACCACTATAGCGACGGGCCAGACCCGCCAGGGCGGGCCCCAGGCCCAGTTCGTAGAGGGCCGTGGGGCTCAGGTCGAACGTCAGGTCCTGCGTCTTGCGCAGCGCATCCTGCAGGATGCCGATCGCCTGGTCCAATTCGGGGTCGTTTTGTCCGGTACGCTGCCGCAGCGCCTGCAGCCGCAGGTTGACCGCCGTCAGCTCCTGGCCGATCCCGTCGTGGAGTTGCAGGGCCAGGTCGCGCCGCTGGACCTCCTCGGCCGACGTCAGTTCCAGCGCCAGTTCGCGCAGCGCGGTCTCGGCCTCGTGGCGGCTCGTGACGTCGCGGACCACGGCCAGGAACCGGTGCCGCCCATGCCGGGTCAATCGGCCCTCGTAGTGGTAGCGGGCGCCGCCGTCGCCGAGCGCGAAGCCGAACTCGCCGACGGGCTGGCCGGCGTGCAGGCAGGTCACTGCCGCGCGGGCGCTGGCGCGGTCCTCTCGATCAAGCACGCGCCAGATGCTCACGCCCACCGGACGGCGGAGGGCTGCCGGCAGCCTCATGCCCTCGGGCGCGGTGAACTCCAGGATGCGCCCCTGCATGTCGAAGACGACCAGCACGTCCGGCAGGGCTTCGAGCGTTGCCCGCTGGCGGCTCTCGCTCTCGCTCAGCCGGCGCATCAGGGCATCGTGCTCGAGGGCGGTCGAGATGAGGTCGCTGATGACCGTCAGCAGCTGGATGTCATCGGTCCGCCACGGCCGCACCGCGCGCACAGCGTCGAATCCCATGAAGCCGACGAGATCGCCGGCGCGGCTGCACAGGCGCACCAGCAGGATGGACTGGATCCCCTGCTCCCTTAGGATGGCCTTTTCGGCGGCGGCCTCTTCCGGCAGGTCTTCCACCAGGGGCGCGTCGATGTACGGCTCGGTGGCCAGCACTTCCAGCGTCCACGGAAAGATGCCCAGGGGCAGGTTCTGCAAATTGTGTTGCTGCGGCTCGACGCCCTCGGCGCACCACTCGTGGGTGTTGTTCATCGTTGAGGCTGCGAGGTCGAACCGGAACAGGTAGCTCCGGTCGGCGGCCACGAACGTGCCGATCTGTTCGAGCGTGCGGTCGATCACGCCCTCAAGTTCGTTGGGCGTGATGCCCACGAACGCGCGCGAGGCCCGGGCCACCAGTTGTTCGAGGTCGCTCCGGCGCGCCAGATTCTCGACCAGGCGTTCGGGGGCGGGCTGTATGTCCGGATTCATGCTCCTCCAGGGGCAGATGGGTCCCGACAATAATCATACAGCAAAATAAAGTATATTTGGGGATTTTATTTGAGCGGGACCGGGGGTGGCAGGCTCCTTGAAGCCTTTGGGCGATGCCACCCCCGGTCCAGAGAATGGGGCGAGACGGTTCCGAAGAGCCGGCCCGCCCGCCCCGCTTCGCGCCACCTCCCGGGGGATGGTGGGAATAGCGATGACGCGCAGCGAGGTTGGCATCGGATCGCCCAGGACAGGAACGATGGCGATCAATTCCGTTGCCTCAGTAATGATCGGCTCTGGGCGCTCGTAACTCTATGGGAGAGATTCCATTTAGCATGGGAAAAATGCCGACTCAGGGGGCGGGCCGGACGCGAAGGCGAGGGGGGCCATGTCTCCCCCGGGACGCTGTCCCGGGGGCTTCCTGCGAGCCGCCGACGGCTCTCTGGACAGGGTCAACCGGGGGTCGACGAATCAGTTACCGTTGATGAAGCGGATGACCTCGGTCGTCCGTCCCCAGCCGTTGATCGTGTATCCCACGGGCACCCCGGCCTGTACGATGGCGACGATGCCGATCTGTCCCGGATTACCGGCCGCGGCGCCGAACTGGGGCTCGCTGGCCTGACCGGTAAAGGCATTCTCCAACAGCGCGGCACCCGGCAGCAAGGGCAAAATGTCGGCGCCCACATCGGAATAGATCCCGCCGGTGCGGACCGCGTAGTCCTCAGCCGCCAGTTGCAGGGCATGCGCGTGGCTCTTGACCTTCGCTTCCCGGGCACGGCTCTGCATGCTCATGTAGTTGGGGATGGCCATGGCGGCCAGGATGCCGATGATCAGGACGACGATCATCAGTTCGATCAGCGTAAAGCCTGGACGATGGCGCATGGGGACCGGTCCTCCTGCGGGAAACGTGAAATCGGGCGACCCCGCTGAATCGGCCGGAACGGGCAAAACTGTAGCCCGAAACCGGTTCCGGGGGTGCGGAGGGGCTTTCCAGAGGCCGTTCCAATGATTAGCTTGTGGCCTGCCGGCCGGGCGCTTCCGGGCGCCGCGGCCCGTAACGGCACCAGCCCAGATCCAGGAGGATGGATTCGATGCAGACGTTCTGGACCGACCCCCTGCGGGGCGAGGACTTCGGCCGCAAGGTGGGCCTCGCCGAGATGCTCAAGGGCGGGGTCATCATGGACGTGACCAACGCCGAGCAGGCTGTCATCGCCCAGGAAGCCGGCGCGGTCGCCGTCATGGCGCTCGAACGCATCCCGTCGGACATCCGCAAGTCCGGCGGCATCGCCCGCATGTCGCAGCCGGCGATGATCCGCGACATCCAGAAGGTCGTGTCGATCCCGGTCATGGCCAAGGTCCGCATCGGCCATTTCGTCGAGGCGCAGATCCTCGAGGCGCTTGGTGTGGATTTCATCGACGAGTCCGAGGTGCTGACGCCCGCCGACAACGTCAACCACGTGATCAAGCACCCGTTCAAGGTGCCGTTCGTCTGCGGCTGCCGGAACCTGGGCGAGGCGCTGCGCCGCATCAGCGAGGGCGCCGCCATGATCCGCACCAAGGGCGAGGCCGGCAGCGGCGACGTCGTCGAAGCCGTGCGCCACATGCGCGAGGTGCTGGGCGACATCGCGCAGCTGACCACGCTCAAGGACAACCGCAAGGCGCTCGAGGCGCGGGCCATCGAGATGCGCGCGCCGGTCGAACTGGTCGCCTGGGTCGCCAACAACGGCAAGCTGCCGGTGCCCAATTTCGCCGCGGGCGGCATCGCCACGCCGGCCGACGCCGCCATGATGATGCAACTGGGCGCCGAGACCGTGTTCGTCGGCAGCGGCATCTTCGCCAGTGACGACCCCGGCCCGCGCGCCAAGGCGATCGTCGACGCCGTCACGTTCCACGACGACCCGAAGAAGCTGCTCGAGGTGTCGATGAACCTCGGCGAGCCCATGCGCGGTCGCGCGGTGAACGAGATGGCCGAGGGCGAGAAGATGGCGGGCCGCGGCTGGTGATGGACAGCGGCGCGCGCGAACTGCCGGTCGGCCTGCTCACGCTGCAGGGCGACTACGCGAAGCACGAGGCCGCGTTCCGCGCGCTCGGCTGCGCCACGCGCGGCGTCCGGCGCCCGGGCGAGCTCGAAGGCCTGCGCTGCCTGGTCATTCCCGGCGGCGAGTCGACGACCATGACGCGCCTGATCGACCGCGTCGGGCTGCGCGGACCCTTGCGCGACTTCGCTGCGCAGCGCCCGGTGATGGGCACGTGCGCGGGGCTGATCATGCTGGCGGCCGGACTGGCGGACGAGGCCCCGGAGCACGGCGTCCGTCCGTTGGGCCTGCTCGACTGCACGGTGCGCCGCAACGGCTACGGCACGCAGGTCGATTCGTTCGACGCCGCGGTCGAGGTCGACGGCCTGCCCGGCGCAGGCGGGCCGTTCCCGGCCGTCTTCATCCGCGCGCCGCGGATCGTCCGCACCGGCCCCGGGGTCGAGGTCCTGGCCCGGCACGGCGGCGAGCCGGTGGCGGTCCGGCAGGGTCACCTGCTGGGGCTGACGTTCCACCCGGAGCTGACCGACGATTTGCGCCTGCACCGGGCGTTTCTGGACCTTTGCTGACGATGCGCCGGCGGCATTTCCCGGGGCGCGGCCGCTTGCTATATTGATCGGCGACAATCAGGGGTAACGGCGACATTCACCGCACAGCGAGGTCAGGTCATGCCGGGGTTCCACGACAGCTCGTTCCGGTCCAGCCAGCGGCTGGCGATCCTCCTGCTCGTGGCGGCCGGCGGCCTGCTGGCCGGTTGTGGCGGCGGCGGCGGCGGTGGCGGCGGTGGCATCGATCCGGTCCCTTGCTCCATCACCAACGTCAACACCGGGACGCAGACATCCTGGCTGGTGGGCATCGACGGGCCGGTCGATCTCCGCTGGGGCCACACGGGCACGGCGGTGTCGGTCAAGATCGAGCTTCTGAAGGCCGGCGCGGTCGTGGCGATGGTCTCGGCCTCGACCCCCAACGACGGCTTCTTCCCCTGGACACCCGCGACCGGCGGCCAGCCGAGCGGCAACGACTTCGGGCTCCGCGTCACGGCCCTCGGCGAGACAGGCTGCTACGGCGAGAAGACCGGCCTCTGGCTGCACGACGTCACCGGCTGCAACCTGGCGTGGACGACCGTGGTCGCCGATTCGCTCGTCGCCGGCCAGTCGACGCAACTGCAGTGGACCGGCGGCAACACGAGCGGCACGGTGGACCTCGAGCTGTGGCAGGACGACCTGGGCGGCGAACCCCAGCTGGTGGGTGTGATCGCCGCGGGCACGGCCGACGACGGGTCGTTCACCTGGAACCCGATCGACAGCTTCAACTTCGGCACCAACGACTGGTTCGAGTTGCGCATCGCCGACCCGCTGGTGACCGGTTGCGAGGCCATCACCGCCCCGTTCCGCCTGGTCGACAACGTCATCTGCAGCTGCTCCATCATCGGTTTCCCGGCCGGGGCCACGCTCGACATCGCCCAGGTCGTGCCGCTGACCGTCAGCCAGGTCCACGGCGGCGGGCTGGTGAACCTGAAGCTGATGGCGGGCGCCGAACCGGTGCCCGGCGGGACGATCGCCCTGGGCATCCCGGTGGGCGTCGCGTGGCCCTGGCACGTCAGCGACTACGGCTACACGGGCGCGGACCGCACCAAGTTCCACGTCAAGGCGATCGACGCGACGGACGGCTACTGTGTCGGCCTGAGCGACGTGTTCACGATCCGCTGATGACGATGAACTGCCGGCGCCGCCCTGGCGCGCAATCCGCCGGAGGCGGCCTGGCGCTGTGCGCATCGGTCGTGCTGTGCCTGGCTGCGCTGGCCGGCGGCGCGCGCGCGGCCGGCGCCGGGTGGAACGAGTTCGGCCTGGAGCCGAAGGCGGCGCCCGCGGTCACCGACACGATCATCGAGCCTTTCTTCGCGTTCGTCGTCGGCATGGCCGAGGTGGATTCGCTCGGCACGTGGCACAGCGGTGATGTTGCGGCCTTCGCCGCGGCGCGGGGCAAGCCGTCGCAGTTCCCGCTCGGGCGCCTGGTGACGATCGAACGCCGTCGGCCGGCGGCGGGCACGCGGGACCGCTATCCCGAGGCGATGGTGCGCGCCGAATGGGTCGTCACGTTCGACGGCCCGCTCGATTTTCCCCTGCCCTACAGCATCCTCGGCTACCACCCCGGCAGCCTGCGTGTGGCACAGTCGCTGCAACTGGCCGAACTGGCCGCGCAGGACTTCACCCTGGCGTGGCGCGAGAAGCACCAGGTCGTGCGCCACCCCGTCACCCAGGTCCGGATGTTCACCTGCGAGAGCGGCTACATGCTCCTGGACGCCGACGCGGTGGTCGACCATCTGCTGGGAGACCTGCTCGACGACGCGTGGACGGTGGGCTTCGTGTCCGCGCGCGACGGGGGCGGGCGGTTGTCGCTCAGCCTGATGGTCGGTCGCAACCTGCGCCCCATCTACGGCGAGTTCGACCTGGCGACCGATGCCATCGAACCCAACGGCCGGCCGCTCGCCGCTGCGCTGGCGGGTGCGGTGCGTCCGTGGCTCGACCCGAAGCTGGGGCTGCTGCCGGCGCCGTGGGTCGAGAAGTGAACGGCACCCGGTGGGAGGCGCTGACATGGACCGCCAGGACAGCCGGGATGGGGCCGACCAGCGCCTGGAGATCCGCGTGACCGGGCGCGTCCAGGGCGTCGGGTTCCGCTGGCACGCCTGCGAGGAGGCGGTGCGCCTGGGCCTGGTCGGCTGGGCGCGCAACCGCGCCGACGGGTCCGTGCAAATCGTTGCCGAGGGCCCGCGCGCGGCGCTGCTGGCGCTGGCCGACTGGGCGGCCCGCGGCCCGGCGCGCGCCCGCGTCGACGGCTGCGAGACCGCGTGGAGCGAACCGTCGGGAACGCTGGCGGGCTTCCGGGTCACCGGATGAGCGGCGCGCGCGCAGGCCAGGGCCGGTGGCTGGTCGCCGTCGACGTCGACGGCACGCTGCTGGACACCGAGTTCGACGAGGCGCTCCGGCCGCGCGAGATCGCGGCGATGGAAGCCGTGCGTCGGGCCGGCCACGTCGTGGCCCTGTGCACGGGGCGCAACCTGAACTCCACGACGAGCCTGCTGCAGCGATCGGGGTGGATGCCGGACGACCTGCCGCTCGTGCTGCTCAACGGCGCGGTGGTCTGGGCCGACCGGCCGCGCCGGCGCATCGCCTGCCATGTGCTGGGCGGCGACGAGGTGCGGGACCTTGTCCGCCTGTTCCGCGAGCACGGCACCGTGCCGATGGTGTATGGTGCCGATGAAGACGGCGGCCTGCTGCGCTTTGAGGAGCGCCCGGTCAACGACGTTCTCGGCCGCTACCTGGCCGGGCGGCGCGCCAACACCGGTGGGATCGAGGTCGTGGGTGACCTGCTGGCCCTGGACTGGCAGCAGGCGCTGGAAGTGGGCACGATCGATGAACAGGCCCGCATCGCCGAGCTCAGCCGGGCGATCGCGCGCGAAATGCCGGGCCGCGTGAAGGTCATCAACACGCGGTCGCTGATGGGCGGCGGCGCGTACTACTGGGCCGAGGCGTTCCACGTCGGCAGCGACAAGGGCGCGGGCCTGCGCACGCTGGGCGGGCATTGCGGCATCGCGCGCGAATGCACGGTCGCGATCGGCGACAACTACAACGACCTGGACATGTTCGCCTACGCCGGCGTCAGCGTGGCGATGGCGGGCAGTCCCGACGACGTGGCGGCGCAGGCCGACTACGTCACCGGCGCGGTGACCGACGGCGGCGCCGCGGACATCCTCGAGCGCATCGCCGCGGGGACCTTCCCTGACGGCGACCACGTTCCGCGAAAGGGGCGCCCATGACCGGCCGCGCCGACGAGCACCTGCGCCAGGGGCGGCCCTTCGCCGCCGGCAAGCCCGAGGACCCGATCGCGGACAAGCGCGAGCGCGCCGCCGTCGAGGGTTTGGCCGATGACATCGGCCTGCGCGAGATGGGCTACGCGATGGTCGACCTGGTCGTCGAGTACCTGCAGGGGCTGGAGGGCCGCCGCGTCTACGGGCCGCTGACGCCCGCCGGCCTGGACGACACCTTCGCCGAGCCGATGCCCGAGGAAGGCACGCCGTTCGCCGACCTGGTGCAGGACTGCCGCAGTCGCGTGTTCCCGAACACGATGGCCATCGGCAGCCGCCGCTACTTCGGCATGATGAACCCCGCGCCGCTGCCACTGGCCATCTTCAGCGAGGCGCTCTGCGCGGCGATGAACCAGAACACCGCCTCTTGGCGCCACGCGCCGTCGGGCACCGCCATCGAGAAGCGCGTCATCCGCTGGCTGTGCGACCTGTTCGGGCTGCCCGAGCGCAGCTTCGGCACCATGACCGACGGCGGCTCGCTGGCCAACATCACCGGGCTCAAGCTGGCGATCAACCGCGTGCTCGGGCGCGACCTCTCGCGCGTGAACGACGGCTCGGCGCCCGGGGCCGACCTGGCGCGGCTGACGTTCTACGTCTCGGCGCAGGCGCACTACAGCTTCGAGAAGGCCATCGACCTGCTCGGGCTGGGCCGCGGCCAGTTGCGGCGCATCCCGGTCGACGAACTCTACCGCATCGACCTGGCCGCGCTCGAGGCCGCCATCACCGCCGACAAGGCGGCGGGCCTGCGTCCGGCGTGCATCATCGGCATCGCCGGCACCACGAACACCGGCAGCATCGACAAGCTGGACCGCCTGGCGGCGCTGGCGCAGCAGGCCAACTGCTGGTTCCACGTCGACGCGGCCTACGGCGGCGCCGTGATGCTCAGCGAGATGTACCGCACGATGCTGCGCGGCATCGACCGCGCCGACTCGATCACCGTCGACCCGCACAAGTGGTTCTACATGCCGTTTTCGTGCGGCGGCATCCTGGTGCGCGACGGCGATTTCCTGCGGCGCAGCTTCCTGGTGCACCCCGAGTACTACATGGAGAAGGTGCAGCGCGACGGCGAGGCGGCCCCCGGCGAGACGCCGGCCCAGGCGCCGCCGGACCGGCGCGGCTTCCACCACGGCGACAAGGTTAACTTCTTCCAGTACGGCATCCAGGGCAGCCGGCGCCTGAACGCGCTGAAGCTGTGGCTGGCCATCCGCGCCGTGGGGCGCCGGCAGTACGCCGCGTGGGTCGAGAACGACATCGAACTGGCGCGCGTGATGGCCGCGCGCATGCGCCGGCAGCCCGATTTCCGCATTTTGGGGCCCAACACGCTGGGCATCTGCAATTTCCGCTGGGAACCGCGGCGCGCGGACGGTAGTTTGCGCTTCTCTGACGCGCAGAACGACCGGCTCAACCGGCAGTTGCAGGACCTGGTCGAGCGCGAGGGCGACGCGTGGTTCAGCTTCACGATGCTGGACGGCCTGGTGGCGCTGCGCGTGAACGTCGAGAACCGGAACATGGAACAGCAGGACATCGAGCGCCTGGTCGCGGTGATCCGGCGCGCGGCCGACCGGCTGCTCGAACAGAACAACCTGCCCGAAGCCTGAAGGAGCGTCACGTGATGAAGCGACTGCTGGTGGCCGTGCTCGGCCTGGTTCTGTTCGCCGCCGTGCCTGCGTCGGCGGCCCCCAAGGCTTCGGCCGACGTCGTGAAAGTGACGCCGCGCCAGAAGCTGCTGACGGCGACGCCCGGGCAGCGGATCACGTTCCAGGTGGCGCTGGACATCGCGCCGCACTGGCACCTGTACGCCCACGGGGACACGAACTTCATCGGCATCGACCTCGATCCCGACGACCCGTTCCCGCTCGAGGAATACGAGGCGACGTACCCGGCAGGGACGCCCGGCGAGTTCTTCGGCGAGACGGTGATGACCGTGGTCGGCAAGCAGGTCATCAACGCCGAGGCCATCGTGCCGGAGAAGCTGCCCAAGGGCGTGCACAAGGTCCGCCTGGCGCTGACGGTGCAGGCCTGCGACGACAAGATGTGCCTGGCCCCGGACCTGGTCCCGGTCGAGATGGACCTGACGGTCAAGTGAGCGAGGCGCTGCGGATCTACCTCGGCGACCTGCCGCCCGGCGCGACGCCCGACGATGTGCGGGAGTTGTTCGCCCCGCACGGGGCGGTCAGTGACATCACCCTCGTCACCGACCCCGAGACGGGTGAACCGCGCGGCTTCGGTTTCGTGACCATGGACGCGACGCTCGCCGGCCCGGCGATCGCCGAACTGGACGGCTGCCTGTGGCGCGGCCACACGCTGCGCGTGAACGAATCGTATGACCGCGGGGCGAGGCCGCCGCGTCGCTCCTGGTAACGGGCGCCGCGCCGCCCGGCCCCTCGTCATCACATCCCGGGAGGGATCCCATGCCGCATTTCGCCCGTCCGGTGCCCGGCGACTACCACCCGTACCACCAGCAGTACCTCGACCAGGTCCCGGCCGACGTCACGGACGTGCTGGGATTCCTGCGCAAACAGGGCCTGGCGGTGATGGACGGGTTCAAGAAGCTGGATGACGCCGCCGGCGACCACCGCTACGAGCCCGGCAAGTGGTCGGTCAAGGAAGTGCTCGGCCACCTGCTCGACACCGAGCGGGTGTTCGTGTTCAGGGCCCTGTGGATCGCCCGCGGCGAGCCGAACGAGCAGCCGGGGATGGACGAGAAGGTCTGGGGGGACAACTCGAACGCCGGCCGGCGGCCGCTGGACCACCTGTGGCGCGAGCACCACGTCGCGCGCACCGACCACCTGCGCCTGCTGCGCACCTTCGATGCCGCGGCCTGCGCGCGCCGGGGCCGCGCCAACGGCGTCGAATTGACGGCCGCGGCGATCCCCTGGCTCATCGCCGGCCACGAGCGCCACCACCTGAACGTCCTGCGCGACCGTTACGGCATCAGCCTCTGACCCCCGGCAGGCGCCCGGCGCCCGAAAGCGGATCGGGCTTGGCGTTTTCCCGCGGGGGGGATACGATGGGCGGGCCCCGGATCGCCTCGCACGACGGGCTGCACACTGCTGGCAGGCACGGAGGTCTGGCACCATGTCGCGGAAACATCGCACCTGGTCGAAAACGACATGTTTCCAAGGGCTTCTGGTCCCTCTCCTGCTTGCGCTGCCGCTGCCGGCACCGGCGTCCGCACCGGTCGGCACCTGGACCCGCGACCCGCTCCTGAACGACGCCATCTGTTCCCTGACCTCAGCCCAGTACGACACCCGCGTTGCGCCCGATGGCGCCGGCGGCTGGATCGTCGGCTGGCTCGACGCGCGCGGCGGGGGCCTGCCGGCGATCTATGTCCAGCGGCTCAACGCCTCGGGCGCCAGGCTCTGGACCACCGACGGCGTGCTCGCCTTCCAGACCTACGGCTTCCTGATCGACTTCGAGATGACCGGTGACGGCCAGGGCGGCGTCTTCGTCGCGACCGTCGACAGCCACGACTCGCTCTTCTACCACGTCTACCTGCAGCGCGTGAACGCAGCCGGCTCCCGTGTCCTGGGCACCGGCGGCGTGACGGCCGTGACCGGAACCTCGTCGGGCCAGGTGGCGCCCACGCTGGTGAACTCCGAGCCGGGCGTGGCCGTGGTGGCGTTCCAGGACACGCGCGCGGCCGGCGGGGACATCTACGCGCAGCGCATGACCTCGGCCGGCACGCTGACCTGGGGCGCGGGCGGCGCCGCTGTGTGTGCGCTCGACGGCGCCCAGTCCGATCCCGTCGCCGTGGCCGACGGCAGCGGCGGCGCGCTGGTGTTCTGGGAGGACAATCACAACGCCGGCACGACCGGCATGGACATCTACGGACAGCACGTGACGGCTGCCGGCGCCCAGCAGTGGACGGCATCCGGCGCCGTCGTCAGCACGGCTGCGGGGTCGCAGGCGGGCATTTCCGCAGCTGCGGACGGCAGCGGCGGCGCCATCATCGCCTGGGAGGACGCGCGCGACCTCGGCCTGGATATCTACGGGATGCGCCTGAACGGCTCGGGGACGGCGCGCTGGTTCGTCAGCGGACGGCCCGTGTGCGACGCCGCCGGCTCGCAGTACGACCCGGTCGTGGTCGCCGATCCCTACGGCGGCGCCTGGGTCGCCTGGACCGACGGCCGCGCCGACGCCTGGGCCGACGAACAGGTCTACGTGCAGGCCCTGGCCGGCGACGGCCTGCCGCGCTGGACGCTGAACGGGCAGCCGGCCGGTCCCGCGGACGGCAACCAGGCCGCGGCCACCATGGCGGCCACCGGCGGCGGGACAGTGTCGCTGGCCTGGGTCGACCAGCGGACCGGGATGCGCGATGTGCGCGCCCAGAGCTTCAACTACGCCGGGGATGCGCAGTGGGCCGCCGCAGGCCTGCTCGTGGCGGGCGCGGCCTTCGACCAGACCGCACCGCGCATGGCGGCGGGTTCCGTCGGCGAGGTGATGGTGGCCTGGGATGACGAGCGCGTCGGGCAGGACATCTACGCGCAGCGCGTCGACCGCACGGGCTGGCTGGGCGACCCGGCGCCGGTCCTGGCAACCGTGGCCGATCGCCCCGACGACCAGGGCGGCCAGGTGCGGTTGAGCTGGAACGCAAGCTGGCTCGACGCCTGGGGCCAGCCCGGCGTGACAGCCTACCACGTGCTCAACCGCCGTCCCGGCCTCAAGAACGCGGTGCCCGGCACCGGGCCGGCCGTGCTCAAGGCCCTGCTGGCCGACGGTTGGACCGAAGTCGCCCAGCTGCCGCCCCTGCAGCTGTCGCAGTACGCCTGTAATGCGCCCACCTACGGCGACTGGACCGCGAGTTCGCAGCCGCTGACCGAGTTCATGGTCGTGGCCGAGGCGGGTTCGTACCTGTTGCCGTCCGGCACCCTGACCGGCTATTCGGTGGACAACCTCTCCCCGGGCGCCCCGACCGGCCTGCAGGTGCAAACCGACCACTTCGACGTGCTGCTGGCCTGGCAGGCGTCGGGCGTGAACGACGAGGACCTGCACCACTACAACGTCTACCGCTGCCGCACGCCCGAGTTCGCGGACGGGCAGACCACGCTGCTGTCGGATGCGGCGCTGACTTCCTACTTCGAGGTCCGGGTGCCGCAGGGGCACTGGTATTTCCGCGTCACCGCCGTCGACATCCACGGCAACGAGAGCGCGCCGAGCAACGTCGCCGGCATGCTCAGCCTGGTCGCCGTCGACCCGGCGGGCGCTCCGACCACGCTCGCGGTGCGTTCGGCCACGCCGAACCCGTTCAATCCGATCACGGAGATCCATTGCGACCTGCCGGCCGAGGGCCCGGTGGCGCTGGCGGTCTACGACCTGGGCGGCCACGCGGTGCGGCACCTGCTGGACGAATCGCGCGGCGCGGGAACGTTCAGCGTGATCTGGAACGGTCGCGACGATTCCGGGCGCCTGGTGCCGAGCGGCGTCTACTTCGCGCGCCTGTCGGCGGCCGGGCAGGAGTCCGTGCTCAAGCTGGTGCTCGCCAAGTAGGGCGCAGCGCGCGGCGCGGCGGCCGGGAGGATCGCGATGTCGGTCGATTTCGAGGAAATCCTCGCCGCTGCGGCGCGCATCGAGGGCCACATCCACCACACGCCGGTGCTGACCTGCGCCACGCTCGACCGGCTGTGCGGCGCCCGTTTGTACTTCAAGTGCGAGAACCTGCAGAAGGTTGGCGCCTTCAAGATGCGGGGCGCGGCGAACGCCGTGCTCTCGCTGGCGCCCGCGGAAGCCGCCCGCGGCGTGGCCACGCATTCGTCGGGCAACCACGCGCAGGCGCTCGCCTGCGCCGCGCGGGCGCGCGGCATCCCGGCCTGGATCGTGATGCCGACCACCGCGCCCGCCGTCAAGCGCGCGGCCGTCGCCGGCTACGGCGCCGAGATCATTCCCTGCGAGCCGACCCTGGTTGCGCGCGAAACGACGCTGCGCGATGTCGTCGCACGCACCGGCGCGACCTTCATCCCGCCTTACGATGACGAGCGCATCATCGCCGGGCAGGGCACCGCGGCGCTCGAACTGGTGTGCGAGGTCCCGGGGCTCGACTGGGTGCTGTGCCCGGTGGGCGGCGGCGGCCTGCTGGCCGGCACGGCGCTGGCCGTGCGGGGGCTGCTGCCGGCTGCGCGCGTGGTGGGGGCCGAGCCTGCGGGCGCCGACGACACGGCGCGGTCGCTGGCGGCGGGGCAGCGGCTGCCGGTCGTGGATCCGCGCTCGGTGTGCGACGGACTGTTGACCTCGGTCGGCGAACGCAACTTCCCCATCATCCAGCGGCTGGTGCACGCCGTCTGGACCGTGCCCGACGACGCGGTCATCGCCGCGATGCGCCTGCTCTTCGAGCGGATGAAGGTGGTCGTCGAGCCCTCGGGCGCCATCGGCCTGGCCGCCGCGCTGGCCCATGCCGGCGAACTGGCGGGGGCGCGCGTCGGCATCATCCTCTCGGGCGGCAACGTCGACCTCGAGCGGCTGCCCTGGCTGGGCGCCCCCGGGGAGAAGCAATGAACCCGGAGGCCGCGCGACTGATCGCCGCGCTCAGGCTGTCTCCCCATCCGGAGGGGGGCTGGTACCGCGAGACGTGGCGCGGGACCGCGACCGTCGATGTCGGGCGCGGGCCGCGCGCCACCGGAACGTCGATCTACTACCTGCTCGAGGGCGGGGCCACCAGTCGCCTGCACCGGCTGGCGGCGGACGAGCTGTGGCACCACCACTGCGGCGACCCGGTCACCGTGCATGTGTTCGATGAAGACGGCCATCGCGCCGTCCGGCTCGGGGATGGCTGCGCGCCGGCGCCGGCGTGGCAGGTGGTCGTGCCGGCGGGGGCCGCCTTCGGGGCCGAGGTCGATGCGCCCGACGGCTGGTGCCTGGTGGGCTGCACCGTGGCGCCGGGCTTCGACTTCGCCGATTTCACGTGGGCGGACGCGGACGAGCTGCGCCGTCGCCATCCGGCCTGCGCCGACGTGATCGACCGGCTGGCCTGACCGCGCCCCGCGCGCGGGCAATCTCCCCTTTACCGCGGCGGGAACCGGCACCATCATGGGCGCCCACCGGGCTGGCGCGATGGATGCGCCCCGAAGGCCCGGCGACAGCCACGGAGGGCGCGATGCCGCACGAGATGACCATCCGCGTACGCGGCTACCACTGCGATTTCTACGGCCACGTGAACAACGCGCGCTTCCTTGAGCTGTTCGAGGAGGCGCGCTGGCGCTGGGCCGAGACCGTCGTCGACCTTGCGGCGTGGCAGGCCGAGGGTTTCGGCTTCATCGTCGCGGGCATCGACATCCGCTACAAGCGACCGGCTCCCGAGGGCCTGTTGCTACGGATCACCAGCGACATCAAGCGACTCGACGCGAAGTTCGGCGTCTTCACGCAAGTGATCCACGGGGCCGAGGACGGCCGCCTGCTGGTCGAGGCCGACGTCACCTTCGCCGTCGTCGATGTGAAGACCGGGCGCGCGCTGCCGCTGCAGGGCCGGGCCGACGCGCCGTTCACCGCCTGGCGGCTCGCGCAGTCGTCGCAACCGTCCCCGGAGCGGGACAAGGGAGACTAGGATGCTGCCGATGCCGCTTTCCATCCCCGAGATCATCCTGCGCCTGGGCCTGGCGGCCGTGCTGGGCGGGCTGGTCGGGCTCGAGCGCGACATCCACGGCCGCGCCGCCGGCCTGCGCACGCACCTTTTGGTCAGCCTGGGCTCGGCGGTGTTCATGGTGCTGTCGATCTTCGTGGCGGCCACCGCGCACGGCGCCACGTTCACGGCCGATCCCGGCCGCATCGCGGCGCAGGTCATCGCCGGCATCGGTTTCCTGGGCGCGGGCGTGATCATCAAGGAGCGCGCCACCGTGCGCGGGTTGACCACGTCGGCCTGCCTGTGGCTGGTGGCGGCGGTCGGCATGACGGCGGGCGCCGGCTACCCGATCGTCTCGCTCATCACGACGGCGTTCGCGCTGATCGGGCTGATCGTGCTCAAGTCGTTCGAGCGGCTCTACCCGAAGGACTTCTACCGCACGCTGGAGATCACCACCGGGATCGGGACCAGCGCCTCGGAGGTCATCTCGCTGCTGAAGGAACAGAACCTCGACATCCTGTCCTGCGCCATCACGCGCGACTACGTGGCGGCCACGGCGCGCATCACGCTCGGCCTGCGGTTCTTCCACAAGGGCGTCACCGACAAGCGCTCGCACGCGATCTTCGAGATGCTCGAGAAGTCGGGGCTGGAGATCCGGCGCGTGGAGTGGCGTCGCACCTGAGGTCGCACAGCGCGGAAAAAGAGGCGGCCGCCGTTCCCCGGGGAGCGGCGGCCGTTATCGTTGCCGGCGGGGTCGGCGCTCAGGCGCCGAGTCCGTGCGCCAGCTGGTCGAACGCCTCGCGCATGCCCTTCTGCAGCGCGGCCACGTCGGCGGCCGACCACTGCGCGGGCTCCTCGCGGATGAACGAGGTCTTGTCGACGCGGTTGTCGAAGCGGCCGAGGGCCAGGTGGTAGTCCTTGCCGTCGCGCTCGACGCGCACGGCATCGGGACGGCCCGAGTGGTCGAGCAGCCAGGCCATGTCGTCGCAGCCGTAGTCGCCGTACATCACGGCCAGCGGCACGCCGTGGTGCAGGATGCTGCCCGGGTCGTTCGGGTCGGTCCGCGCGGCGTTCTTGCGGCGCGACTCCTCGGGCGTCACCCAGATGTAGAGGATGCTCGCCTTGTCGAGGATGGCCGGGCTCAGCTGCGCCAGGCTGGCGCGGTAGCCGTAGGGGTGGGGAATCGGCATCACCTGTCCGTCGGCGCAGCCGCGGGCGAATTCGATGACCACCGTCTTGCCCTCCAGCGTGTCGGGCACCTCGGCCACCTTGTCGTCCAGGAGCTTGCGGGCCTCCTTCTCGATCGGGCCGGCGATCTCGCGGCACAGGTCTTCGCCCAGGGTGGCGATGACGGCCTGCCCGCCCGCGCGCACGCGCGCGGCGTCGATGCGACGGAACAGCCACAGCGCGGCCGATTCGGGCGCCGGGCGCCGCTTGTTCACGAGGTCGTCGTAGTCCTCGTTGATCAGCTCGATCAGGGTGAGCCAATCGACCGGGCTGCGGAACGGCAGCGCCGGCGAGACGAAGAAGAGCCCCTGCCGGCCGCGCGCCGTCAGTTCGTCGCTGACGCGCCGCATGATGTGCACGTACGGGAAGTCGTCCAGCTGGACGGTCTGGCCGATGCCGAACTGCGCATGGCACTGCTCGGGCGTCAGGCTGGCCAGGTAGCGGCGGGCCTCGGACTTGCCGCTGGCCGGCAGCGCGAGCAGCAGCAGGGTGTCGATATGGTGGGACATGACGGACCTCTCACCGGGGCTGATGTTGGTTGACCGCTGTCAATAAGGGATAATCGCCCTTGCCGGGGCGGCCGTCAAGCGGGGCGCCGGCAGGGCATCGTGTGGCGCGGGTGGCGATTGCGGACCGGATCTTGCCCTGATCCGTACAGGTGCGCCAGGAAGGCCGTGGGCGTTGCAGAATGCCCGCGAACGCCCCCGGGAGACCAGCCTCCGACCGGGGGAATGCCCGGTGCACCCGCGCCCCCATGGGGCGCCTGAATCCCGGTGCCGCCGCCAGGCGGCGCCAGCCGCGCGGCGCCGCTCGCCCGGGCGCCGCGCGGCTTGTGAACCTGCTCCGCTTGTGAACCTGCTCCGCTTGTCCACCCGCGCGCCCGCCTACCGGTGGACGCCCGCCGCTTCGCTGCCGGTGGCCGTCACGAACTCCGCGTATGTGCCCTCGTAGACCAGCGGCGGCCGCGCCGGCTCGCCGTCGCCCTCGGGCCGCAGCTCCAGCACGCGGTTGCTCAAACCCCGCAGGAACGTGCGGTCGTGGCTGACGAAGAGCATCGTGCCTTCGAAGTCGCGCAACGCGGCGACCAGCGTGTCCTTGGTCTGCAGGTCCAGGTGGTTGGTGGGCTCGTCCAGCACCAGGAAGTTCGGCGGGTCGAACAGCATCAGCGCCAGCACCAGCCGCGAGCGCTCGCCGCCCGACAGGATGCGCACGGGCTTGTCGACGTCGTCGCCCTGGAACTGGAAGGCGCCCAGCAGGTTGCGCAGCGTGCCGACGTTCGCCTGCGGGAAGGCCTTCTCGGCCTGCCCGTACACGGTCAACGTGCCGTCGAGCTGCTCGAGCGACTGCTGCGCGAAGTAGCCCAGCTTCAGCGAGGCGCCCAGCCTGACCGTGCCCGCGTCCGGCGTGATGGCCTGCGCCACCAGCTTCAGCAGCGTCGTCTTGCCGGCGCCGTTGCGGCCCATCACGCACCAGCGTTCGCCGCGGCGGATCACCAGGTCGAAGCCGTCGTAGATGACGCGTGCGCCGTAGCCCTTGCTGACGCCCTTCAGTTCGACGACGTCCTCGCCCGAGCGCGGCGGCTGGCGGAACTCGAACTCGACCACGCGGCGCTGCTTCGGCGGCGTGACCAGGTCCAGCTTCTCCAGCTTCTTGACGCGGCTCTGCACCTGCGCGGCCTTGGCGGCGTGCGAGGCGAAGCGCTCGACGAAGCGGCGCTCCTTGGCCAGCATCGACTGCTGCCGCTCGTACTGGGCCTGCAGGTTGGCGGCCTGCACCGCGCGCTGGCGCTCGAAGAAGTCGTAGTCGCCGGTGTACGAGATGAACTCGCCGGCGTCGATCTCGACCACGCGCCCGACGACGCGGTTCATGAAGTCGCGATCATGGCAGGTCATGAGCAGCGCGCCGGGATAGCCCTTCAGGAACTTCTCCAGCCACAGGATGGACTCGATGTCCAGGTGGTTGGTGGGCTCGTCCATCAGCAGCACGTCGGGCCGCCCCAGCAGCACGCGCGCCATGCCGACGCGCATCTTCCAGCCGCCCGACAGCGCGCCGACGTCGCCGTCGATCTGCGCGTCGTCCAGCCCCAGCCCCTGCAGCACCTCGCGCGCGCGCGCCTCCAGTTCGTAGCCGCCGCCGTGGTGGTAGGCGTCCTGGACCTCGGCGTAGCGCTCGAGCAGCGCTTCCATGTGGTCGGCCTGTTCCGGGTCGGCCAGCGCCAGTTGGATGTCGTGAAGTTCATGATGGAGGTCGCCGAGGGTGCCGCTGCCGGCGATGGCTTCATCCAGCACAGGGCGGCCGGCCATGTCGCCGATGTCCTGCCGGAAGTAGCCGATCGTCAGGTTGCGCGGGATCGAGACGCCGCCCTCGTCGGGCGCTTCCTCGCCGACGAGCATGCGCAGCAGCGTCGTCTTGCCGGAACCGTTGGGGCCGACCAGCCCGATCTTCTCGCCCGGGTTGACCTGCAGCGAGGTCTCCACGAACAGGATCTGGCTGCCGTAGCGCTTGGAGATGTTGGCCAGGGCGATCATCGACGGCTCCGTGGGCGGTCGGTTCAGGCGGCCGCGCAGGCCGCGGACGGGAACGGGCCCCGCGCCGGGGGCGACGGGGCCCGCAATAGTGCGCCGCCGGCCGGCCCGGCGCCAGCGGCCTCGTTGACCACCGGCGTTACCCGGTGGTACGTTGTACCTTCCCGGTCGGCGCTCCCGCGGCCGCCCCGGCCCCGGCCCGTCCCGAACCTGTCGGCAGGAGACCCGTCGTGCACGACGACGACCCGACCATCAACCTGCCGCCTCCTGCGCCGGAGCCCGCCGATCATACCATGGCGATGTCCCCGGGAACCGCCGTCCCGAAGCCCGACCCGATCGGGCCCGGCCGCCGCATCGGGCACTACCTGCTGCGCCGCCCCATCGGCGAAGGCGGCATGGGCCTGGTCTGGGAAGCCGACCAGCAGGAGCCCATCCGCCGCCGCGTCGCGCTGAAGATGGTCAAGCGCGGCATGGACACCGCCGAGTTCATCGCCCGCTTCACGTCCGAGCGTCAGGCGCTGGCGATGATGAACCACCCGTCCATCGCCAAGGTGCTCGACGCCGGCGCCACCGATGAGGGGCGCCCGTACTTCGTGATGGAGTACGTCGAGGGCGTGCCGCTGAACGACTACTGCGACGAGGAGCGGCTCGACCTGCGCCGGCGGCTCGAACTGTTCATCCACATCTGCGAGGGTGTCCAGCACGCGCACCAGAAGGCCATCATCCATCGCGACCTCAAGCCCTCGAACGTGCTGGTCACCGAGACCGATGGCCAACCGATGCCGAAGATCATCGATTTCGGCGTGGCCAAGGCGCTCGACACCGAGCAGTTCGACAACCTGCTGACGACCGGCGCCGGCCAGTTGATCGGCACGCCGGAGTACATGAGCCCCGAGCAGACAGGGCTCAGCGACGCCGGGCTCGACACGCGTACCGACGTTTACGCGCTGGGCGTGCTGCTCTACGAGCTGCTGGTCGGCCAGCGCCCGTTCCGCCGCGAGGACCTCGCGGCGATGAACTTCCTGGAAGTGTTGCGGACCATCCGCGAGGTGGAGCCGCCCCGGCCGAGCGTGCGCCTGGCGAACATCGACCGCCAGGATCCCGACACCGCCATCCGCTGCGCCGCCTGCCGCGATACCGATCCCGAGGCACTCGTCCGCGCGCTGCGCGGCGACCTCGACTGGGTCACGATGAAGGCGCTCGAGAAGGACCGCGACCGCCGCTATGCGTCCGCGGCCTCGCTGGCGGACGACGTCCGCCACTACCTCGGCGACGAGCCGGTCAGCGTCGGCCCGCCTTCGCGGCGCTACCGTACGCGCAAGTTCGTGCGCCGACACCGCACCGGCGTATTCGCCGGCGCCCTGGTGCTGGTGGCCGTCCTCCTCGGCATTGCCGGCACCACGACCGGACTGGTCCGCGCCGTCCGCGCCGAGCGGCGGGCCCGGCTGGAGGCCGAGAGCTCGCGGCAGGTGTCGAGCTTCCTGGTGGGGATGTTCGAGGCGGCCGATCCCGAACATGCGCGCGGCCGGACGATCACCGCGCGCGAGATCCTGGACTCGGGCAGCGAGCGCATCGACCGCGAACTGGGCGCGCAGCCGCTGACCCAGGCGCGCCTGCTCAGCACGATCGGCAGCGTGTACCGCAAGCTGGGCCTGTACGACGAGGCCGAGCCCGAACTGCTGCGCGCGACCGGGATCCAGCGCACGACGTCCGGCGTGCCGCCCCAGGACAAGGCGGCCTCCCTCGGCGAGCTGGCCGGCCTGTACATCGCGCAGGCGCGCTATGCCGACGCCGAGCGCACGCTGCGCGAGGCTTTGCTGCTGGTGGACCAGGCCAACCACGACGGGCGGCTGCTGCTGGCCGGGGGCCTGACCGACCTGGGCAGCGTCTACCGGCGGCAGGGCCGTTTCGCGGAGGCGGAGCCGCTCTACCGGCAGGCGCTGGACATCCGCATAGCCGAGTTGGGCCCCCGCGCCGCGGAGGTCGCCGCCAGCGACAATTCCCTGGGCCTGCTCGCCTGGAACCAGGGCCATTTTGCGGAGGCCGAGCGGCTCTACATGGAGGCGCTGTCGATCTGGGAAGAAGTGGGCGGCCCCGACGACACGCAGTTGGCCAAGGGGCTGAACAATCTGGGAATGCTCTACCACCACCAGAAGCGCTATGCCGAAGCCCAGGCCATGTACCGGCGGGCGGTGGGCATCTACGAGCGCATCCTCGGGCCCGAGCATCCCATCACGGCGACCGCCATCAACAACCTGGCCCTGGTCGTCCATGAGCAGGGCAACTTCGGCGAGGCGGAGCCCTTGTACCTGCGCGCGCTGGCGATCCGCGAGAAGGCGCTCGGGCCGGCGCACCCGGACGTCGCGCAGACGCTGAACAACCTGGCCAACCTGCGGCGCGACCAGAAGCGCTGGGCCCAGGCGCGCCCGGACTACGAAAGGGCGCTGGCGATCCGCACCGCGGCGCTGGGGGCCGAGCACCCGGATGTGGGCTGGACCCTGCGCGACCTCGGCCGCATGCTGCGCGAACAGGGGCGGGCGCAGGAGGCCGATGGCTACTTCCGCAAGGCGCTCGCGATCTTCAAGGCCAGCCTCGGTCCCGACCATCCCGACCTGGCCGAGGTGCTGGACGACTACGCCAGGGTCCAGGTGGATCTCGGGAACCCGGCAAGCGCCGATTCGCTCCGCCGGTGGGCCGACCGGGTCAGGCCGAAGGCCGCGACCCCGGTTCAAAAATAATCACGACATCATTGTGTATTATGCTAGTCTACTTTGCTGTGGGCCGGATTGCCGACTCAGCCGGGCGACCGTGGCCGGCTGCCAGCGGAGCCATTCTTTCTGCGGGGGAGCATCCTATGTCGTTGCGTAATGTGATCTTAATCATGTTGTGCGGCTGTCTCGCGATCGCCGCCGGCTGCAGTTTCGACCAGAACGTCGGGTCGCCCGTCACCCCGACGGCCCCTGTGGCGGTGCTTCCTCCCGCCGACAAGGACGGCAGCGAAGTGCTCGGCCCGCCGTCGGTGCCGGTCCTCGGCGGCTCGGGCCTGTCCCAGGGCGGCGCCTGCATGGCCGGCGTCACGTCCGCCGAGGTGGTCGTGAACGTTCCCGCGGGCGCCCAGGTCAAGCAGGTCTTCGCGTACTGGGCGGGCGGCACGCTGGCCGACAGCGGCGACGGCCAGATCAAGCTGAACGGCATCCCGGTGCAGGGGCAACTCATCGGCGGCCCGATCGACTTCGTCTGGTGGCTGGGGCCGTGGTACTTCTCGGCGTACCGGGCCGACGTCACCGGCCTGAACCTCGTCAGTGCCGGCGCAAACACGCTGACCGTTTCCGAATTCAACGACATGATCATGCCCGGTGACAAGAACGGCGGCATCAGCCTCGTCGCCATCTGGGACGACGGGACGCCGGCCGACATCTCGCTCCGTGACGGCATGGACCTGGCGTTCTTCGGCTTCACCGGCGTGCTCAATCCCACGGAACCGCAGGTGTTCACATTCGAGCCTGCAGCCACTGCGCGTGTCGCCAACCTTGTGATCCTCGCCGCGAGCGTGGGTGACCACCGCCCGAACCGCGTCCGCGCGACGACCAGCGCCGGCATCCAGGACTTCGACAACGTCCTCGGCGGCACCGGCAACGACCTCTGGGATTCGCTCTCACTGCCGGTCGACGTGCCGGCCGGCGAGACGGCCGTGACGGTCGAACTGGTCTCGACGTACGCGCACGCATCGCTGGGCGCGACGCTGGGCTGGACCTGCGCGGCCCTGTCCGTGCCGAAGCAGAAGAGCGAGCCTGTGCGCTACGACGCTCCCGGGGTCGTCTTCATCGACGCCGACCATGACGGCGTCCAGGACCCGACCGAGACAGGCCAGTCGGACGTCGCCGTGCTCCTGTCGCAGCCGGACAGCGAAACCAGTTACACGGCAATCTCCGGCCCGGACGGTCATTTCTCCTTCAACGTCCCGGCCGGCACGTACACGATGGAGATCCCGTCCAGCGGCCCGGCCGGTTCGTTCAATGCCGAGTTGGCCGCCTCGTTCACGGCGACCGGCGCGCTTTCGCGCGTGGTCACCGTCGGTCCCGAGATGTCCACCGAGTACTTCGGGTTCGTACCTGACGCCGCCGGCATCCTCGAGCGGATCCAGAGTGGCGACCTGCAGACCGACGGCTACACGCGCACGACCTGGCGCCGCCTCTTCCGCTGCGCGATCGTGAACGAGGGTGGGCACGACCTCGACGGGGATGATGACGGCGAGGGCGACGGCGAGGGCGACAGCGACGGCGGACGGGGTGATCGCGGCGGCGACCGGATCCGCGACCGTGGCGACCACGGCGGCGGGCACCATCCCGACGAAGGCTGCAACTGCAACCCGGACTCGCTGCGCTACAACGGCGAGGACCTGCGCGGCCTCCTGGCGACCGTCCAGACCCTGTTCCTGTCGGGGCCGTTCACGTTCACCGAAGGCAATGAGCTGCGCGAGGCCTACCGCATCCTGACCCGCAGGTACACCACCGACGAGGAGAAGCTTGCGCAGGAGTTGCTGGCCACCGAGTTGAACTACGTCGCCGGACGGGGCATCGTCGAGCATGCCGCCCTCGTCGGCGCGCTGTCCGCGTGGTCCGAGTCCTTGCTCAATTCGGCCCCGTACGCGGTGACGACCGATGACAAGAGCAAGGCCAGCGACCTGCAGGCGGCCCTGCTCCTGTTGCAGGCCGTCAACACGGGTGGGGGCTTGGGCGGCCTCGAATAGGCGCCTGGCGACAGGCACCGTCGGACAACGAAAATCCCGGCCTGTCCTCGCGCCTTCGGCGCTGCGGATGTCCGGGATTTTCGTTGTCCAGCGGTGCCTGTCGCCGGGCGCCGCACATCGTGAAGAGGGGGGTCAGTCGCCGCCGCTGCTGCGCGACTTGTCGGCGCCGGTCCAGGCGGCCTTCACGTACTCGCGGCGCATCTTCGCGATGTTCTGGATCGAGATCTGCTTCGGGCAGACTGCTTCGCACTCGCCGTGGTTCGAGCAGTCGCCGAAGCCCTCGGCGTCCATCTGCGCAATCATGGCCAGCGCGCGCCGGCCGCGCTCGGGGCCGCCCTGCGGCAGCCACGCCAGCTGGCTGATCTTGGCGCTGACGAACAGCGACGCCGAGGCGTTCGGGCACGCCGCCACGCAGGCGCCGCAGCCGATGCAGGTGGCCGCGTCCATCGCGTCGTCGGCCGCCAGCTTCGAGACCAGGATGGCGTTGCCGTCCGGGGCCGAGCCGACGTTCGTCGACACGAAGCCGCCCTTGCGCTGGATGCGGTCGAAGGCCTCGCGGCCCACCACGAGGTCCTTGATGATCGGGAACGGCCCGGCGCGGAACGGCTCGATTGTGATCGTGTCGCCGTCCTTGTACTGCCGCATGCGGATCTCGCACGTCGTGGTCCCGGCATGCTTGCCGTGGGCCACGCCGCTGACCACCATGCCGCACGTGCCGCAGATGCCCTCGCGGCAGTCGCTGTCGAACTCGATCGCCTCCTCGCCCTTGCGGACGAGGTCCTCGTTCAGGATATCGAGCATCTCCAGCAGGGACATCTCCTGCTGGATGCCGCTGACCGTGTAGTCGACGAACCGGCCCTGCGCGGCGGAGCGGGCCTGCCGCCAGATCTTCAGGTGGATCGTCATGCCGGACTTTGCGGAACTGTCGCTCATCGGACCAACCTTCCCTTACTTGTAGCTGCGGGTCTTCAGTTCGACGTTCTCGAACGCCAGCGGTTCCTTGTGCATCACGGGCTCCCTGCCGGGTCCCGTGTACTCCCACGCCGAGACGAACGCGAAGTTCGCGTCGTCGCGCAGGGCCTCGCCCTCGGGCGTCTGGTGTTCCTCGCGGAAATGGCCGCCGCACGATTCCTCGCGCATCAGGGCGTCGCGCGCCATGAGCTCGCCCAGTTCGAGGTAGTCGCACAACCGGTTGGCCTGCTCCAGCTGCTTGTTCAGGTCGTCCGCGCCGCCGGTCAGGGCCAGGTCGTGCCAGAACGACTCGCGCAGCTTGCCGATCTCGGCGATGGCTTCCTTCAGGCCGCCGGCGTTGCGCGCCATGCCGACCTTGTCCCACATCGTGCGGCCCAGTTCCCAGTGCATGTCGCGGACCGTGCGCTTGCCCTTGATGGCCAGCAGGCGCTGGATGTGCGTGCGCGACTCGTCCTCGACGGCCTTGAAGCCGTCGTGGTCGGCCTTCACGGTCGAGGCCTTGGCGTTGGCCAGGTACGACGCCACCACGCGCGGCACCACGAAATAGCCGTCGGCCAGGCCCTGCATCAGGGCGCTGGCGCCCAGCCGGTTGGCGCCGTGGTCGGAGAAGTTCGCTTCGCCGGCCACGAACAGGCCCTCGATGGTGCCCTGCAGGTTGTAGTCCACCCACAGGCCGCCCATCGTGTAGTGGGGGGCCGGGTAGATCATCATCGGCGTGTCGTAGGGGCTGTCGCCGATGATTTCGCGGTACATGTCGAACAGGTTGCCGTAACGGTCGCCGACGACGCCCTTGCCGAGCCGGCCGATCGCCTCGGCGAAGTCCAGGTACACCGACTGCGGCGAGAAGTAGGCGCTCTTGCCGAGGTCGCTCTCGACCTTGGCGGCCCGGGCGGCGATGTCGCGCGGCACCAGGTTGCCGAAGGCGGGGTAGCGACGCTCGAGGTAGTAGTCGCGATCGCTCTCGGGGATTTCGTTCGGCCGTCGCTTGTCGCCCGGCTTCTTCGGCACCCACACGCGCCCGTCGTTGCGCAGGCTCTCGCTCATCAGGGTAAGCTTGGACTGGTAGTCGCCCATCTGCGGCACGGCCGTCGGGTGGATCTGCGTGTAGCACGGGTTGCTGAACAGCGCGCCGCGCCGGTGCGCCCGCCAGATCGCCGTCGCGTTGCAGTTGACGGCGTTCGTCGACAGGTAGAACACCGGGCTGTAGCCGCCGGTGGCCAGCACCACGGCGTCCGCCGCGAAGCGCTTGATCTCGCCGGTCGTCAGCTCGCGGGCGATGATGCCGCGGGCGCGGCCGTCGACGACGACCAGGTCGAGCATCTCGTGCCGCGGGAACATCTTCACGGTGCCGGCCTCGATCTGACGCACCAGCGCGCTGTAGACGCCCAGCAGCAGCTGCTGGCCGGTCTGGCCGCGCGCGTAGAACGTGCGGCTGACCTGCACGCCGCCGAACGAGCGGTTCGACAGGGCGCCGCCGTACTCGCGCGCGAACGGCACGCCCATCGCCACCGACTGGTCGATGATGCCGGTCGACAGCTGCGCCAGGCGGTACACGTTCGCTTCCCTTGAGCGATAGTCGCCGCCCTTGATCGTGTCGTAGAACAACCGCTGCACGCTGTCGCCGTCGTTCTGGTAGTTCTTGGCGGCGTTGATGCCGCCCTGCGCGGCCACGCTGTGCGCGCGACGGGGGGTGTCCTGGATGCAGAAGTTGAGCACGTTGTAGCCCAGCTCGCCCAGGGTCGCCGCGGCGCCGCCGCCGGCCAGCCCGGTGCCCACGACGATCACCGTCAGCTTGCGCCGGTTGCCGCCCGGGGCCACCAGCGGGTTTTCCATCTCGTGGCGATCCCACTTGTCGGCCAGCGGGCCGCCGGGGATCTTGGCGTCCAGGACGCGGTTTCCCGTCGTCATGCTAGTGACCTCCCGGCATGGCGTTGGGGTCGCCGTTGAGGTAGAGCCAGATCGGCAGAAGGATGAACCCGATCGCCAGCACGATCGAGATGACCAGCGCCGCGCGCGTCAGGATCGGCAGCCAGCGGTCGTTGGTCCAGCCCAGCGACTGGAAGGCGCTCCAGAACCCGTGCCGCAGGTGCATGCCCAGCAGGACCATCGCCACGACCGTGAACGCCGTGAAACCGACGCTGTTCTGGAAGGTCCCGACCACCGTCTTGTAGAGGTTCTTCACGCCCTCGGCGGTCTGCTCGTGGTCCGCGAACTTGAACAGGAAGATGTGCGCGATGACGAAGAAGGCGAGCACGGCGCCCGAGATGATCATCGAGCGCGAGGCCAGCGTCTTGCGGCTGCGGCCCCCGGCGTTGCGCGCGTACTTGTAGCCCTGCTTGCGCGCGGCCATCTTGTCGGCCACCGCGACGGTCACCGCCGCCACGACGTGGAAGGCGAAGATGACGATCAGGCCCACCTCGAAGGCGTAGATGAGCCAGCCGTGCACGGCCGTCTCCAGGAAGTGGGCGTAGCCGTTGAAGGCGTGCGGGCCGATGAAGAGGGTGAGGTTACCGAGCAGGTGGACGGCGACGAAACCGATGAGCATGAAGCCCGTCAGCCCGGTGATCACCTTCTTCCCGACCGATGACCAGGCGACCGATCCGAATGAAGACATGAAAGCGCTCTCCCGGGCTGGAGACGGAAAGCCTGCAGGCAATGGGTTCGGAAACATTAAGTCGCAGGCGGGGCCATCTCAACCGTTTTTGGCGCGCGATGATCCTCGTTATCAACTTGCCCGGTCGGGGCGGGTAAGCTCCTTGCGCGATTGGCGCTTGCCGGGGCCGGCGGGCTGGCGAAATATGGGGTCGAGGGCAGGCGGCAACGCCCGCGAAAGGGGACTGAAGCGGTGGACAAGGGAGCGCTCGCGCGCCGGTGGTGGCCGGCGATTTTCGCGCTGGTTTTCGTCGCGGTCGGGCTGGCCCTGTCGCTGCGCCACTCGCCGTGGGGCGACCTCGGCGTCGAGGCCGATTTCTTCGCCGAGCTGGCGCCCGCGACCCAGGCCGTGGCCGCCGGCCACCTCGACGTCGCCGACTACCCGTTCAAGGGCCCACTCTACGCGCTGGTGCTGGCGCCGGTGCACGCTGCGCTGGCGCCGCTGGGCAGCGACTGGTACCGCGCGGCGGTCATCCTGAGCCTCGTCGCCTCCGCCGGCACGCTCCTGCTCGTCCACCGGCTGGCGCGCCGCCTCGCCGGACCGCGTGTCGCGGCCGTCACGCTGGTCCTGACCGCCTTCACGAAGGTTTTCTTCATCCATGCGCACAAGGCGGCGTCCGACCCGCTGTTCATGCTGCTGGTGACGGCCGCCGCGACGCTGCTGCTGTGCGGCCCGCCGCGGCGGTCGACGTGGGTGTCCGTCGGCGCCCTGTCCGGGCTGGCCTGGCTGACGCGCGACATCGGCATCGTGGTCGCGGCCTGGGCCGCCGTGGTGCTGCTGCTGGTGGATCCCGATCACCAGGCCCGCCGTCGCCGGCTGCTGGCGGCCGCCTGCGTGTGGGCGGGATTCGCGGCGGTGGCGGCGCCGTGGCTGGCCGTGACGCACCACCAGTCGGGGCGCTGGCTCGCGTCGCGGAACCTGCAGAACATCGTCGACGAGTTCTACGGCGGCGCGCGCGCCGTCGAGGTGCCGGCCGAAGGTTTCCGCTCGCTGGGCGCGCTGGTGGCGCACGACCCCGTGTACTTCGCCGGCCACTTCCTGGCGAACCTGCCGCGGCACTTCGTGGCCGACCTGAACGAGGTCCCGGGGTTGACCTACGGCGGCGTGGCGCTGGCCGCGCTGGCGGTGCTCGCCTGGCGCCGGCCCGACCGCCGCCAGGTCGCCTACCTCCTGCTGGGCGTCCTGATGTTCCTGGCGCTGGGGGCGGTCTTCCACCGCCCGCGGTTCGCGTTGCCGATGGTCCCGGCCTGGGCTCTGGTGACTGCGCTCGCGCTCGAACGGCTCCCGCGCCTGCGGACGCAGGCCGCCTGCGTCGTCGTGGCGCTGGTGGTCGCGCTGCACACCGGCCACATCCACCAGTCGATCCTGTTCTACGACCGGCAGCAGCCGCGCCACCTGGCTGCGGCGATCGCCGCGGCGCCCGCGTGGACCGCCGACGCCCTCAGGGAGTCGCCGGGCCGCCGGCCGGTGCTCATGGCGCGCAAGGGCCACCTGGCGCACTACGCGCACCTGGCCTACGCGCCGTACCCCAGCCAGGCGAGCGACCCGCCCGATCTCGTGGCCAAGGCGCGCGCCCGCGGCGCGGACTTCCTGGTGGTGGGAGCCATCGAGCGCCAGATGTTCTCGGACGGGTCCATGTGCGACCACCTCGACGGCCTGGCCGGCGTGGCGGTCGCCTGGCGCGATGCGCAGACGATCGTCTACCGCCTGCGCCGGCTGCCGGCGGGTTCCTGAAGGGCGTCGAGGGCCAGGCGGTGCAGCAGGGAGGCGCCGATCGGCAGCAGGTCGTCGTTGAAGTCGAAGTCTTCCGCATGCAGCCCGGGATGGCGCCGGCCGGCGCCCAGCCCGAACAGCGCGCCCTTCCCGAGGCGGGCCAGCACGCCGAAATCCTCCGACCAGCGGAAGGCGCTCTCACGCGGCCGGGCGAACGGCAGCCCTTCGGCGCGTGCGGCGCGGCGGACCAGCGCGGCGGCGTCCACGTCGTTCCACGCGACCGGGAACATCTCCTCCCAGCCGATCTCGCAATGCAGCCCGTGGCGCCGGGCGATCGCGCGCGCGACCGCCGCAGCCTGCCGCCGCAGCGCCGCCAGCGCCGCGTCGTCGTCCGCGCGCAGCGTGGCGAGGATCTCCGCCTCGCCCGGCGAGATGCCGAACACCGGCTCGCCCAGGCGCGCGTGCGTGACGGTGACGAGTTCGAGCGCGTCCGGGCTGTCGTCGCGGGGCGGCAGCGTCACCAGGGCCGTGATGAGATCGCTCATCGCCCGGTCGGGCGAGCGTCCCTGTTCGGGATGCGCCGCGTGGGCCGCGCGGCCGCAGAGCTGCACGCGCATCCCGGCGCTGCCGGCGGCGAACGCGCCCGGCCGGACCAGCACGCGCCCGACGTCGTAGCCCGGCAGGTTGTGCAGGGCGAACAGCCAGTCGGGCTTCAGCGCCGCGAAGCGCGGGTCGGCGACCACGGCGGCGGCGCCGGCGCCGGTCTCCTCGGCGGGCTGGAAGAGCAGGATGACGCGGCCGCGCCGCGGACGCGTGCGCGACAGGCGGCGGCCCACCTCCAGCAGGATCGCCATGTGTCCGTCGTGCCCGCACTTGTGGGAGAGGCCCGGCGTGCGCGAGGCATGCCGCAATGCCAGCGTCTCGGGCACGGCGACCGCGTCGAGCTCGGCGCGCAGGACGACGGCGGGGCCGTCGGTCGCGCCGTCGAACCGGGCCGCCACGCCGTGGCCGCCGAGCCCGGTCAGCAGTTCCTGCGGCTGGCACTCCGCCAGCCGCGCGGCGACGAACAGGGCCGTCCCGCGCTCGCAGCCGGACGCTTCCGCCAGCGTGTGCAGGCGGCGTCTGAGGGCTGGCAGGCGGCTGGTGGTCAACGTCGCATCCCCATTGCCGGTCGCGTGGCCGCAGGGCCCGCGTCGGCTCGTCAGCGCCCCGGCGTGGCGGCCCGGGCCCGCCACAGGCACGTGTAGTCGGCGATCTGCGTGAAGTTCGAACCGCCGTGGGCCTTGATGTCCTGCACGGGCCAGCCCTGGCGCCCGAGCGCCTCGCGCAGCGCGACGCCCTGGCCGCCCAGCGCCGTTTCCTGGGCGAAGTTCACCCAGGTCAGGTCCGCGCGCGGCGGCGGCGGCCCGACGCGCCGGTCCAGTTCCGCAGGCGTCGCCCCGGGCCAGGGGGACAGGGTCTCGTCGGCGAACAGCAACAGCCGGCTGATGCGCAGGTCGCGGTCCCGCGTCAGCGCCAGCGCCGGCGCGACGGCAGCGCGCTGGGCAGCCAGCAGCACCGGCCCGGCGCTGAACCGCTGCTGCGCCCACTGCACGCAGGCCCGCAGTTCCGCCGCCGGCGACGCGCCGGTGGCGGGGTCCTCGGCGGCGGCGATGACGAACACCGGCCAGGCCGCGGGAGTTGTCGCAGCGGGATTTGTCGCCGCGCGATTTGTCGTCTCGGCCGTGGCTTTCGAGGCCGTCGTGTCCGCGACAGTCGCCGCCTCGCCGGCCGATTTCCCGGGCCCCTGTTCAAGGTAGCGCTGGATGCGCCCCGCCAGGCGCGGCCCGTCGTCCGCATCCTGGCCCACCAGTACGATGGGCTGCAGCTTCGCGCCCGCCGGACGGCCCGTCGGCACGACCAGGTGGCACAGGCGATCGGCGCCGCCGGGGCCGAGGTAGACGAAGGGCGCCAGGCCTTCCGCCGGCAACAGCGAGCCGGTCTGCTTGAAGCGCGCGAGCATCAGGTTCAGGTCCCCGAGCGTGGTCGTCAGGGCTCCCGGGTGCCGGCGCGCGCGATGCCGCGCCACGCCGTCGGTGACCGCGGCCAGGAAGTACTGCGCGGTCGGCTGCTCGTCGGCGGGCAGCTTGCCGATCGCCGCGTGATACGACTCCTGCCATCCCTGCCCGAGGTTCAGGAGCCACGTCGACCAGTTGCTTTGCAGCCCGGAAGGAAGCTTCAGGGACACCTCGATGCGGCAGGGCCCGCGGCGCACCTGGCTGAAGTCGACGGCGCGGTTGATGGCGTTGAGGCCCTTGGCCAGCGTCACCGTTTCTTCCTTCGGGCCGGCGGCCAGCAGCGACTTCCCGTCTCCGTCGCGGAAGTCGATGGTCAGCGTGCCGTCGCCGTCGCCGTCCGCGGTCGCCGCCAGGTTCAGGGCCACCGCGCGGCCGTTGATGATCGTCGCCGGCGTGCGTCCCTCGAGCGCTCCGGCAGGCGCGGTCGCCAGGTCGAACTCCAGGCGGGCCACCGGCACGTGCGCCGCGTCCGGCTGCAGCCACAGCTTCTTCGGCGCCAGGTTCGGCCCCAGCTCGCCGTCGGCCGTCAGGAGCGCCACATCCAGCCCGAGGGCGCCGTCGATGAGAGGGTGGAAGGGACTGATGGCCGTCCAGGGGATCGAGGCGTCCATGATCAGGTGGGATGTTCCCGCGCCGCGGAACTTCGGCTGCAGTTCGCGCACGCGCTGCCAGCGTCCGGTCTCGACCACGAAGAGCGATCCGACGCCGGCGCCCTTGTCCGAGCCGAACCCGAACACGAAGGCATCGTTCGTCAGCCCGGCGCCCGCCGGCAGGTCGCCCACGGCCACGATGACGCCGCCCTTCCCGGCCCAGGGGCTCGCGCCCGTCGTCGGCAGGAAGCGCGAGCCGGTGTCGTCGGCTTCCAGGCGCAGGTCCAGGCCGGTGGCCACCCAGGTGACCGTCAACGTGGCGGTGCCGCCGGCACCACCCGGCGCGGCCAGGGCGAACGTCGCCGGCTTGCCGACCGCCAGCCGGCCGCCCCGTTGCGTCGCCAGTTCGCCCAGCCGGCGGCGATGCTCGTCCAGCAGTGCATGCACGCTTTCCTTCGCGGCGCCCTGCAGGTCGGGGTCGGTCTGCGCGAAGTCCAGGTCGTCGAACCCGGCCGCGAGCGCCGCCCGCAGGCAGTCCGCCGCAGCGGCGGCATTGCCCGAGCGGTTCTCGAGGCAGGCCTGGTTGTAGAGCATGTCGGCGTCGCCCGGGCGGGCGGTGTTCTCCTGCCGGCACAACGCCAGCGCCTCGGCCACGTGACCGGCGCGCTGGAGTTCGGCGACGCGCGCAGCCGGCGTCGGCTCGGCAAGGGCGACGGCTGCCGCCAGCAGGGCCGGCAACAGGCCGGCCGCCATGAGGATCCGGATCCGGACGGACATGGGTTCCTTTCGGGCGCGGTCAGGGGGAGTCGTCGAAAGGGTTCCTGAACCGAACCGGGAATATATGGTTCCGGGCGCCGGGGGTGCCACGCCGTTGTGGCCCGCGGCGAATTCTGGTAGATTGTGGTCTCAGCCTGGTCCGCTGGAATTTCGCACACTGGGCGCGCCCACCCCGGGCGCGACCCTGGCCTGAACGGCGGCTTCGCCGGGAAGCCGCCACGGCGAAACGAGGACACCATGGCGATCATCCCCTTCCACATCGTCGATGCGTTTGCCTCGCGGCCGTTCACGGGCAATCCCGCGGCGATCATCCCCAACGCCTCCTGCCTGACCGAGGCGGAGATGATGCAGATCACCTGCGAACTGTCGATGGAAGCGGGCTTCGTGCTGCCGCCGGACAACCCGCGGGCGGACGTCAAGCTGCGCTTTTTCACGCGCCGCCGCGAGGCCGCGCTCAGCGGCCACGTGTTGATCGCGGCCTTCGCGTCCATGGCTGATCGCGGCTTCTACAAGCCCTCCGTCGAGGGGCTCGACCTGCTGGTCGAGACGGGGGCGGGCATGCTGCCGGTGCGCCTGCACCTGGCTGAAGACGGCCAGGCGCTCGTCACCCTGCGCCTGCCGGCGCCGCGTTTCGGCGAACTCGTGCCCGCGGCCGAGGTCGCCGCCGCGCTGGGCGTGCCGGTGGAGATGATCGGGCTGGGCGGGCACGGCCCGCAGCGCGTGTCGTGCGGCTTCGACCAGATCATCGTGCCGATCAACGACCGCGCGGCGATCCGCGGCGCCATCGGCTCGCCCGAGGCTGTCGTCGCCTTGACCGACGAGCGTGGCGTGGGGGGGCTGACGCTGTTCTGCCGCGACACCTACGGGCACGCGGCGGATTTCCACTGCCGTTTCTTCCACCCGCACGTGGGGGCCGACGAGGACGTGGCCAGCGGCACCGCGCTCGGCGCGATGGCGGCCTATGCCGTCGAGCACGGGCTCATGCCGGCGGCCGATCGCGTGACGGTGGTGACCGAACAGGGACACGCCCTGGGCCGCCCGACGATGGCCGAGCTGACCGTGCATGCGAGCGGGGGGTGCGCCGCGGCGGTGGACCTGACGGCCGGCGGCGCCGTCGTGATGAGAGGTTCGTTCCACTTCCAGAGGCAGTCGGCGGCTGTGGGCGCCTGAGGCGCGGCGCGGGCCCAGCCTGACGACGTCAGGCCGGGCGCCGCACCAGATCGGCGGTGTCGCGCGCGATCATCAGTTCCTCGTTCGTGGGGACGATCATGATGCGTACCCGCGAGCTGGACTTGCTGATGATCGACTCGTCGTGGCGCGTGGCGTTCTTGAACGTATCGAGCGTGGCGCCGATGGCGTCCAGGCCGCGACAGGCCCATTCCCGCACCAGCGAGGCGTGCTCCCCGATGCCGGCGGTGAAGATGATCGCGTCGACGCGCCCGAGCGCCACGGCATAGGCGCCGATGTACTTGCGGATGTGGTAGGCGAACGTCTCGAGGGCCAGCCGCGCGCGGTCGTTGCCCTTGGCGTATTCGCGTTCCACGTCGCGCAGGTCGCTGCTGATGCCCGAGATGCCCAGCAGGCCGCTTTCCTTGTTCAGGATCTTCTCGACGCCGTTCAGGTCCAGGTCCAGCGTCCGCGACAGGAAGCCGACCAGCGCCGGGTCGATGTCGCCGCTGCGCGTGCCCATCATCAGCCCCTCCAGCGGCGTCAGGCCCATCGACGTGTCCACCGACCTGCCGCCCCGCACCGCGGCGACCGACGCCCCGTTGCCCAGGTGGCAGCTGATGAAGTTCAGGTCGCTGAGGTCGCGCTCGAGCATCTGCGCCGCGCGCGCCGTCACGTAGCGGTGGCTGGTGCCGTGGAAGCCGTAGCGCCGGATCCCGTAGTCCGTGTAGAGCTTGTAGGGGATGGGGTAGATGTACGCCATGTCCGGCATCGTCTGGTGGAACGCGGTGTCGAAGACGCCCACGTTGGGCACCGACGGCAGCACCTTCATCGTCGCCTCGATGCCGGTGATGTTGGCCGGGTTGTGCAGCGGCGCCAGGGGCACGCAGGCCCGCAGGGCGGCCAGCACGTCGTCGTCGATGACCACGGACGCCGAGTACTTCTCGCCCGCGTGCACGACCCGGTGGCCGACGGCGACGATCTCGTCCAGCGACTTCAGCACGCCGTGTCCCGGGTCCAGCAGCGCCGCCAGTACCAGTTCGCAGGCGCGGGCGTGGTCGGGGATCGGCAGTTCCTCGTTCACGGCCGCGCCGCCGGCAGGACTGAACGTGTGGATGCCCTTGTCCAGGCCGATCCGTTCGATCAGTCCCTTGGCCAACAGCTTCTCGACATTCATGTCCATCAGCTGGTACTTCAGCGAACTGCTGCCGCAGTTGATCACCAGGACGTTGAACATTTCCGGTCCGTCCTCAGGCGCTCTGCAGCGCGGTGATGGCGGCGACATTGACGATGTCGTCAACGCTGCAGCCGCGCGACAGGTCGTTCACGCCGCGGGCCATGCCCTGCAGCACGGGCCCGACGGCCTCGGCCCCGGCCAGCCGCTGCACCAGCTTGTAGCCGATGTTGCCGGCGTCCAGGTCCGGGAAGATGAGCACGTTGGCGGTGCCCGCCACGGTGCTGCCGGGGGCCTTCTTGCTGCCGATCGCCGGAACGATGGCCGCGTCCAGCTGCAGCGGCCCGTCGACGGCCAGGTCGGGGGCCTTCTTCCGGACGATGGCCAGCGCTTCGACCACCTTGTCGACGTCGGGGCCCGAGCCGCTGCCCATCGTGCTGAAGCTGAGCATCGCCACGCGGGGCTCGAAGCCGCACAGGGCGCGCGCGGTGGCGGCCGTCGCGATGGCGATGTCCGCCAGCTGCTCGGCGTTCGGCTGCGGGTTGACGGCGCAGTCGCCGAACACCAGGCGGCCGGCATCACCGAAGGTCCAGGCCGGGTTGACCATCACGAAGCAGCTCGAGACGATCGAGGTGCCCGGCTTCATGCCGACGATCTGGAACCCGGCGCGCAGCACGTTGCCCGTCGAGTTGACCGCGCCGGCCACCATGCCGTCGGCCAGGCCGCGGCGCACCAGCATCGCGCCGAAGAACAGCGGGTCTTCGAGCGTGCGCGAGGCTTCCTCCTCGGTCATGCCCTTGTGCTTGCGCAGTTCGTGGTATTCGCGGACGAAGTCGGCGCGGTAGCTCGAGCGCAGGGGGTCGATGATGCGCAGGTCGTTCGCGGGCACGTGCAGGGCATCGAGGCGGGCCGCGACGACGGCCTCGTCGCCCAGCACGACGACCTGGGCCAGCTTCTCGTCGCGGATCAGGCCGGCGGCCTGGAGCGTGCGGTCGTCGATCGACTCGGGCAGCACGATGGTCTTGCCCAGGCTGGCGGCCCGGGCGCGCAGGGAAGCGATGAAATCCATGATGTTCCCCCGTATCTGCGTCGGCGGGAGCCAGTCCCGCCGGCAGGGCGGCACGCGCGGACGGACGCCGGCCGCATGCCGGGCGCCGGGCGCGGGCCGGGTGTATTAGCGCGACGTCTGCGAGATCGCCGCGTCCAGCTGCTGGAGGTCCAGGTGGCCCTCGTGGCGCATCGTGCTCACGAGGTCCTCCAGCGTGAAGCTGGTCCAGAACTCCTTGAGCCGGGCGTCGAGCAGCGTCCAGATCGAGCGCGTCAGGCAATCGCCCGAGCGGTCGCAGGTGTGCGGCTCGGTGACGCAGTCGACCGGCGCGGTGTGCGCATCCAGGGCGCTGATCACGTCCCACAGGTTGATGTCGGCGGGGGGACGACCGAGCGTGTAGCCGCCGCGAACACCCTTGCGGCTGACGATCAGGCCCGACCGGCGCAGCGCGCCGACGACCTGCTCGAGGTACTTGCCGCTGATTTCCTGGCTTTCGGCGATCGCGCTGATGGGGACCGGCTCGCCGCCGTAATGCTCAGCGATCTGCAGGATGGCTCGCAGCCCGTAGCGGACCTTCGTATTGACCTTCATCGCAGTGCCTGCTCCGCTCCCGGGTCCATCGCGGGACCCGCGGATGACATGCGGCCTGGCACCCGGCTGGCGCCGATGGGCGTCACGGGCGTCATGGCCCAAGTGAATGCCTCCGGTCGAAATCTATCGCCGCGAACTCCGGAAGTCCAAGAAGTTCCGAAGCCCTTTACACCGGAAGCGTTCCACCTTATCGTGGTCGGAATTTATCCGGATCCCGCCCGGGTCCCCCGCCGGGGCGCCGGGCCGGCAGCAGAACCGAAAAGGAGAATCATGACCTCACAGGAACGACGGGAGTTCATCCACACGCTGCATCTCTCGGATATCCACCGCCACTTCGACGGTTCGATCCGCCCGGCCACGCTCTGGGAACTCTCCGAGAAGTACTACAGCGCCGTGCCCGGCCTCGATTTCGAGCAGTTCCGGCATTACCTGCAGTGGGACGAAGGCCAGGACAGCACGCTGCTGGACTACCTCGACAAGTTCCACGTGCCCCTGCAGTACACGCAGTTCTACGACAACATCCGGCGCATCAGCTACGAACTGGCCGAGGATGCGTACCTCGACGGCGTGCGGCTTCTGGAACTGCGCATCAACCCGCTCATCCACCGCCGCGCCGGGCTGACCAGCCGGCAGGTGCTCGCCGCGACACGCAAGGGTTTCGACGCCTTCGTGGACAAGCATCCCGACTTCAAGGTCGGCATCATCGTGATCGCGATGCGCAACCACGGCGGCAACATGGCCCGCATCCTCCTGCGCGAGATCCTCGGCGAGCGCGAGGATTTCCACAACGGCGCGGGCGTGGTCGGCTTCGACATCGCCGGGCACGAGGCGCCGTTCCCGCCGGTGCTCTTCAAGGAAGCCTACGAACTGGCCGCGAAGATGGGCCTGAAGACCACTGCGCACGCCGGCGAGAGCGAGGGCCCCGAGCGCATCTGGGAGGCGCTCGACAACCTCAACCCCGACCGCATCGGTCACGGCACCAGCGCGGGGCAGGACCCCGAGCTCATCAAGCGGCTCGCGCGCGAGGGCATCTACCTCGAAGTCTGCCTGTCGTCGAACCTGCAGACCGGCGCCGTGGCGGCGTTGAAGGACCACCCGCTGCCGCGGTTCCTCGAGGCGGGCATCAAGGTCGCCCTCTGCACCGACAACCCCACGGTCAGCAGCACCACGCTGTCGCGGGAGTACGAACTGGCGATGGAGACCTTCGGGTTCAGCGAGGACGACATGCGGAGGATCGCCAACATGTCGTGCCGGGGGACGTTCCTGGCGGCCGGCTGCCCCGAGGTGGGGCTGGACTGAACGCAGGGCGCGGCGGGAGCCGGCCGGGAGAGTGGATTGCCCGGCGGCGGGCTTGCCTCCACCCCCTGGATCGCCGATCATGACGCCGCAGGGCCACCGGGACAGGGAAGATCGGTCAGGGAGGAAGATCCACATGACGAAGAAGCCGCGCCGCATCGCCATCCTCACCGGGGGCGGCGATGTTCCGGGCCTCAATTCGGCGATCAAGCAGGTCGTCAGCCGCGCGCAGCGCGAGGGCATCGCCGTGGTCGGCATCCGCCGCGGCTGGGGCGGCCTCATCAACTACCGCCCCGAGGCCGACGAGGACTGGAACCGCCACTGGCGCACCGAACTCACCTGGAACCACGTGCGGACCATCGATCGCACCGGCGGCACCTTCCTGCACACCTCGCGCACGAACCCGGGGCGCGTCCGCGAGAAGGACATGCCGGCGCACCTGGTGGTGCCCGGCCTCGAGTATCCCGCCGATTTGACCGACGTCGTCGTGCGCAACCTCGAGCACCTCGAGATCGACGCCCTGATCCCCATCGGCGGCGACGACACGCTCAGTTACGCCGCGCGCCTGCACAAGGCCGGCTACCCGCAGGTCGCCATCCCCAAGACGATGGACAACGACGTCTACGGGACCGACTTCTGCATCGGCTTCAGCACGGCCGTCACGCGTTCGGTGCAGGCCATCAGCGACCTGCGCACGCCGATCGGCTCGCACGAGCGCATCGGCCTGGTCGAGCTGTTCGGCCGCAACAGCGGCGAGACCTGCCTGGTCTCCAGCTACCTGGCCCACGTCGATCGCGCCATCATCAGCGAGGTGCCGTTCGACATCCACCGGCTGGCCGAGCAGGTCGCCCGCGACAAGCGCGACAATCCCAGCCACTACGCGATGGTCACCATCAGCGAGGGCGCCGTGCACCACGACGGCGACATCGTCGAGACGGGCGAGGAGGACGCGTACGGGCACCGCAAGCTCGGTGGCGTCGGCCTGTGGGCGGCGGACCAGCTCAAGAAGCTGACCGGCCAGGGGCTCACGTACCAGCAACTGGGCTACATGATGCGCTGCGGGCCGCCGGACGCGCTCGACCGCATGGTGGCCATGAACTTCGGCAACCTGGCGATGGACCTGCTGCTGGAAGGCCGCACCGGCCTGATGACCGCGCTCCGGGACGGCCGCTATGCCGCCGTCGACCTGGCGGCGATCGTCAGCGGGGTCAAGCGGGTCGACGTCGCCCGGTTCTACGACCCGCAGGAGTACCGCCCGATCATCCGCGGGGTCGAGAACCTGCCGATGTTCCTGCGCTAAGGCGTGGACGGGCGGGTGCCGCAGGGTTTATCCTTGTGACATGCCGCGACTGCGCCTGATTCGCCTCGTGATCGCCCTCGGTATCCTTGCCGTGGGCGGTTTCCTGTTGCGGGGCTACATCACCGACGACACCTTCATCCACCTGCGCTATGCCCGGAACCTGCTCGAACACGGCGAAGTCTCCTTCAACCCCGGCGAGCCCACCTACGGCGCCACCAGCCCGCTGTGGATCTTCGGCCTGGCCCTGCTCCTGAAGCTGGGGCTGACGCCCGCGCTGGCGGCCTGGTTCCTGGGCGCGATCTGCGGGATGGCGGTGATCCTGGTCGTCGACGCCATCCTCAGCCGGCTCACGTACCCCGAGACCTGGAAGCTCGTCGTGCTCGTGGCGGTCGCGGCCGACCCGTGGTTCCTGCGCTGGACGTTCTCGGGCATGGAGACGCCGCTGGCCACGCTGGCGCTGCTGGTCCTGCTGTGGCCGCTGGTCTCGGGCCGCGACCTGGGCTGGGGGCTGACGCGGGAGCCGCTGTGGCGCCGCTACCTGGGTTGGGGCGTGGCGGCCGGGCTGGCCGGGCTGGTGCGACCCGAGTTCCTGCTGCTGGCGCCGGCCTCGCTGCCAATCCTGCTGTGGTTCGAATACTACCGCGCCAGCGCCGTCGGCGGCGTGCACGCGCGGTTCCGCGCGCGCCCGTACGAGCCCGCGATCGCCGCCGCCTGCGGCTGGCTGCTGAGCGCCGGCCCCTGGCTGCTCTACGCCCAGGTCACCTTCGGCCGCGCGTTGCCGGACACGGCCACGGCCAAGAGCGGATCCCTCCTGCGCGACCCGGTGGAACTGGTCGGCCGCCTCGCGCTCGCCGCCAAGCCGCTGGTCGCGGTCCTCGGCGCTTACCTCCTGGTCCCGGTGGCGCTGGTTGCGCTGGTCCTGATCACGCGCCGCAAGGCGCAAGACTGGCTGCCCGTGGCGCCGCCGCCGCCGCCACCGGTCGCGGCCCGGGGCACGCCGAACGACATGGCCGCGTGGTCGGTGTGGGGACCGGTCGCCTTCGTGGGCGTGGCCGGTGTCTGGACGGCGATGCTGCTGGGCGGCTACGCGATGCGCCAGGTGTGGGTCATCTCGCGCTACGTCAGCCCGCTCGCGCCGGTCATCCTGCTGGCGGTCAGCCTGCTGGTCGAGTGGCTGCTCAACGGTCCGGACCTGAGCGCCGCCACGCGGCGCGTCGGTCGTCTCGTGGCCCTGGCAGGCGTTGCGGTGGCGTTGGTGTTCAACGGGTGGATCTTCGGTTCGCAGGTCGTGCCGCACGCGCGCTCGTTCCCCGCCGGCGTGCGCTCGTGCTACGGGGGCATTGCCGGCTGGCTGCGACAAAATGCCGAGCCGGGACAGACCGTGGCCGCGCTGGACATCGGCGCGGTGGGGTACCTCAGCGGGATGCGCGTGCTCGACCTGATGGGGCTGGTCAGCCCGCCGGTCCGGGTGCTGGGGCTCCGGCAGGGGTTCGACGCGATGGTCGCCTCGGGCGACTGGGTGCAGGCCGAGCCCGGCCGCACACCCGCCTTCCTGGTCGACCGCACCGACGGACCGCCGCGCTGGGAGGGCCGCACGGTCCATGGCGTGCGGTTCGAACTGCTGCACACCTGCGAGCTGGCGGGCGTCGGGCTGCGGGAAAAGCAGCCGTGGACGGTCGCGCTCTACCGGCTGACGCCGGTGTCCACCGTGGCCAGCCCGCCGACCGGCGGGTAGGCCGTCGCCGGCAGCCGCCGGATCACCAGCAGGCTCACATCGTCGGCCAGGGGTGCGTCCGCGCCGAACGCGCGCACGTCTTCGATCGTCGCCGCCGCGATCGTCTCGGCGTCGTCCTCCAGGTGCGCGATCAGCAACCGGGCCAGGCGGTCGCGCCCGTATTCGTGCAGGTCGTCCTCGCCGCCGGGCCCCGTCGGGTCCAGCCGCTCGGTGACGCCGTCGGTGAACGCCAGCAGCACGTCGCCGGGCTCCATCGTCACGTAGCCGCGCTTGTACACCGCTTCCGGCAGGGGGCCGAGCACCGGCCCGCACGTCATCAGCTCGCGCACCTGGCCGTTCGCCGAAGCCAGGAGCGGCGGGCAATGGCCGCCGTTGACGTAGACCAGGCTGCCTGTCGATTCCAGCTCCCCGTAGAACATCGAGATGAAGCGGCTGGCCAGCCCGCCCTGGTTGATGACGCGGTTGAGGCGGCCCACCGTCGCGTTGATCTTCTCGCCGCGCGCCTGGCCCATGCGCATCCCGACCACGACGTCGCGCGCCTGCAGCGCCGCCGGCAGCCCGTGCCCGCTGGCGTCCGCGAGCATGAAGCCGATCGTGCCGGGCTCCACTTCCTGCACGTCGTAGACGTCGCCGCCCACCTCGTCGGCGGGCAGCGAGACGGCCGCGATGTCGAACCCGGGCACCCGCGGCATCCGTCCCGGCAACAGCGAGTGCTGGATGCTGCGCGCCTGCCGCATCTGGCTGGCCAATGCCTGCATCCGCAGCTTCAGGCCGACCGCCGCGCGGATGGTTTCCAGCAGCACCAGCAGGTCCTCTTCGCTGCCGTGGTGCCGGATGCTCAGGCTCAGGATGTAGTTGGGGTCGCGCCCGACCAGGATGGCGGCCGAGTCGGTGTCGCCGAACTGCGCCTCGACCGCGGGGTCGAACCCTGGCGATTGCGGCGAGATGACCCACAGGCGGCGGCGTTCGATGTCGCGCACGACCTGGTAGTCCTTGCTGACGGTCTTGCCCGCCAGCGCATCGCCAAGGCCGCCCACGCTGTCGATCAGGCAGTAGTCCTGCTTCTGCTCGCGGTAGAGGCGCCCGCTGACGATACCCAGCGTCTCGGCAGCCGGGTTGTACACCAGCAGGCGCAGGACCTCGCGGAGCATGGCCTCGCCGCCGGACGAATCGTCGATCGTCTCGAGCAGGCGCTCGACGGTGCGGTAGAGTCTCTTGTGCACCTATCCTGTCCCTTCGCGCGGATGGCCGGGGTCACGAGGGGGCAAGGTACCACGCCGCCGCCGGACGGGCCAGCCCCGGCCGGGGTGGACGCCGGCGGCCGGCGGCGGTATCGTCAGGCCCGCACAACGAATCCCGCCGGAACCGGAAAGGACGACCCGTGGACGACACTGCCCGCATCGACGAACTGAGGAACCACTACCACGCCATGCGCCGCGAGATCGCCCGCGTCATCGTGGGCCAGGACGCCGTGGTCGAGGAACTGATGATCGCGCTCTTCGCCGGCGGCCACGTGCTGCTCGAGGGCGTGCCGGGCCTGGCCAAGACGCTGCTCATCAGCAGCGTGGCGCGCGTGATGGACCTGTCGTTCAGCCGCATCCAGTTCACGCCCGACCTGATGCCGTCCGACATCACGGGCTCCGAGGTGCTGGAGGAGGACCACGGCACCGGCCAGCGGCACTTCCGTTTCATCCACGGGCCCATCTTCGCGCACGTGATCCTGGCGGACGAGATCAACCGCACGCCGCCCAAGACGCAGGCCGCGCTGCTGCAGGCGATGCAGGAGCACCAGGTCACCGCCGGCGGCCAGACGCACGACCTGGGCAACCCGTTCTTCGTGCTCGCGACACAGAATCCCATCGAGCAGGAGGGCACGTACCCGCTGCCCGAGGCGCAACTCGACCGCTTCATGCTCAACGTGAAGATCGGCTACCCGTCGTACGACGAGGAGGTCGCGATCGTCGAGAGCACGACCGGCGCCGGCGGCGGCGGGATCAGCCGCATCCTCGACGGCCCCGAGGTGCTGGCCTGCCAGGACATCGTCCGTCGCGTGCCGGTGGCCGAGAACGTGACCAGCTACGCGGTCAGGCTCGTGCGCGCCACGCGCACCGGCACCGACCAGGAATCGCGCGCGGCCGCCGAGTTCCTGGCCTGGGGCGCCGGCCCGCGCGCAGCGCAGTATCTCGTGCGCGGCGCGAAGGCGCGCGCGCTGCTGGCCGGGCGCCCGACGCCCTCGCTCGAGGACATCCGCCGCCTGGCGCACCCGGTGCTGCGCCACCGGCTCGTGGCCAACTTCCACGCCGAGGCCGAGGGCGTCGGCAAGGACGAGATCATCGACCGCATCATGGCCGAGGTCGCCCCGTGACCTCGGACCTGCTCACGCCGGAACTGGCGGGCCAACTGGGCCGCCTGGACCTGGTGGCGCGACTGGTGGTCGAGGGCTTCCTGCTCGGCCTCCACAAGAGCCCGTACCACGGGTTCTCGGCGGAGTTCGCCGAGTACCGGCAGTACATCCCCGGCGAGCCCGTGGCGAACATGGACTGGCGAGCAGTGGCCAAGACCGACCGCCACTACCTGAAGGTCTTCACCGAGGAGACGAACCTCCGGGCGACCATCCTGGTCGACTGCTCGGCCAGCATGGACTTCAGCGGCGACAAATCGCGCCCGGCGAAGAAGCAGTACGCGGCCTACCTGGCCGCCGCGCTCAGTTACCTGCTGCTGCGCCAGAACGATGCCGTCGGCCTGATGACGTTCGACGACCGCCCGCTCGAGTCGGTGCCCGCCCGCTCCCTGCGTCGCCAGCTCTTCCAGGTGCTGAAGGTGCTCGACAAGCTGCCGGCCGGCACCGGCACCGACCTCGGCGGCGTGCTGCACCAGGTGGCCGAGCGCGTGCCCCGCCGCGGCCTGGTCATCCTCATGAGCGACCTGATGGACGACCCCGAGCGGATCATTGCGGGCCTCAAGCACTTTCGGCACCGCGGCCACGAAGTGATCGTGTTCCAGATCCTGGACCCGCGCGAGGTCGACCTCGACTTCAGCGGCGAGGTCCAGTTCGAGTCGCTGGAAGAGCCCGGGCGCAGCGTGCGGCTCGAACCGGCTCATATGCAGGCGGCCTATCGCGAGCAATTCGAGGCCTGGCGCGAGCACCTGCGGCGCGAGTGCCGCCGCCAGCGCGTCGACCTCGTCGAGATCACGACCGACACGCCGTTCGCCCGCGGCCTGGGCGCCTACCTGCGCAAGCGCCGGCGGCTGTACTGATGCCCCTCTCCTTCCTGAACCCCGGTTTGCTCTTCGGCGCCGCCGCGGCGGCCCTGCCGGTGATCCTGCACTTCCTCAGCCGCCGCCGGGCGCGAAAGATTGCATTCAGCGACCTGCGCTTCCTCGAGCAGGCGCAGTCGCAGAAGGCGCGCTCCCTGGGCGTGCGCCGCTGGCTGCTCCTGCTGCTGCGCGTCCTGGCCCTGCTGGCGGTCGTGGCGGGCGCGGCCGGGCCGCGCTGGGGCGGGTTGCCCTCGGCGGCCGGCGGTGGTGCGTACCTGTTCGTGCTCGATGCCAGCGCCAGCAGCCAGGCGCGGCGCGGCCCCGGGACCGTGTTCGACGCCGCGCGCGACGATGTCGCCGCTCTCGTGCGCGGCCTGCCGGCGGGCTCGTCGGTCCAGGTCATCGTCGCCGGCGGGCGCACCTCCGCGCTGTTCGGCGACTGGCTGCCGGCCGGCGAGGCCGCTGCCGCCGCCGTGGCGACGACCCGACCGGGTGACGGCGGCTTCGACCTCGATGCCGTGCTGCGCGAGGCGACCAGGCAGGTCGCGCGGGCCCCGGGCGCCCCGGTCGACATCGTCCTGGCCGGCGACCTGCAGGCGGTGCCGGCGACCCCATCGTGGCCCGAGGCCGCGGCGGCGCTGACCCGTGCGCGCGCCGTGCGCATCCTGCTGCGCGAGGTCGCCGGCGACCGCGGCGGCGCCGGCGGCGTGGTGGAGGTCCAGGTCCCCCGGCGCGCCCTGCGCCCCGGCGAAGCGGCGCCCGTGCGCGCGACCGTCGTGCCCGCCCGGACGGGCCAGTCGTTCACGCTCGAACTCGACGGCCACCCCGTCGCCGAGGCCGTCGCCACGGGCGCGGCCGGCCGGGCCGCGACGATCGAATTCGCCCTCTCGGTCCCGGGTCCTGGCCTGCATGCGGGTTGGGTGCGTACCGACAGCGACGCGCTGCCGGCGGACGACCGGCGCCCCTTCGTGCTGGCCGTGCCGCCGCTGTTGCCGGTGCTGGTCATCCACGGGCCCGACCGTCCGGGCGACGGCGCCGCCGGCCGCGGCGGCTGGCGCTACCTGGTCGAGGCCCTGGCGCCCGGCGCCGCCGTCGGCCCGTACGGCGTCACGGCCCGGTCCAGCGACGACGTCACCACCGGCGCCATCGCCGCCGCTGGCGTCATCGCGCTGGTCGATCCCGGCGCGCTCGGGCGCGTCGCGCAGGACGCGCTCGTGGCGCGCCTGAACGAGGGCGGCGGCGTGTTCGTGATGGCCGGCGACCCGCTCGTCGCCGCGCAACTGGGTTCGACGCTGCTGCCGGCGCTCGGCCAGCCGCCCGTCGCCGCGCCGCGCACGGCCGGGGGCGACGGCGTGCATGCGCGGCTGGTCGATGCGTCCCACCCGCTCGTGGCCGGCCTCGACCCGGATGCCCTGAAGGCGATCACCGAGATCGGCTGGCGTCACTGGCTCGGGCTCGAGCCCGGCGAAGGTCGTGTCGTCCTGGAACTGACCGGCGGCGAGCCCCTGCTCGTGGAGCGCGAAGTCGGCCAGGGCCGGCTGGCCCTGCTGGCGGCCGACCTGCGCCCGGAGGCCGACGACCTGGCCCGCAGCCCGATGGCGCTGCCCCTGCTGCAGCGCATTGTCTCATGGCTGGGCCGGGACGCCGGCCGCGAGGGCGCCACCGAGGCGCTGGTCGGGCAGGACCTGCGGGTGCGGCCGCGCGTGACGTCGCCGGGCGCGCTGGCCGACCCCGGCGCGCTGCGGGTCGATGGCCCCGAACCGGGGACCGGGCGCGCGGCCGACCTCACCTGGAAGGGGACCGTGCCCTGGCTCGGGTGCGACGCCGTGGACCGCGCCGGCTTCGTCGCTTTCACCTCCGGCGCCGACACGCTCGCCCTGGCCGCGGTCGCCGTGCCTCCGGCCGAGACAACCGGCGCCTTCGACGGCACCGCCGGCTGGCGCCAGCGCCTGCACGGGCTGGGCCTCGAGGTGGCTGCCGACCTGTCGGGCACGGCCCGCGAAGGCTTTGCGCAGGCCCTTTCCGGTCGCAACCTGTCGCCGTGGGCCTTCCTGCTGGCGGTCGCGCTGCTGGCGGTCGAATTGCGGCTGGGAGCCGGTTCCGGAGGCCGTGCCGACCCCGGGAGTTGAAATCGGCGCGGAGTCGTCTCATCTTGGATGTCGGGGAATGTCCGTGGCCTGACGGGCCCCCGGTCGATCGATCCTTCGCTGCCGGGCGCCGCCCGATGCACCACCGCAGGAGCCTGCCACCGCCATGTGGAACTATTCCGACAAGGTCATGGACCACTTCCTGAACCCGCGCAACGTGGGTGAAGTGGAAAACGCCGACGGCGTGGGCGAGGTGGGGTCGATGGCCTGCGGCGACGCGCTGCGCCTGACGTTCCGCCTGGGCGAGGACGGCCGCATCGCCGACGCGAAGTTCAAGACCTTCGGCTGCGGCAGCGCCATCGCCTCGAGCAGCATGCTGACCGAGATGATCCGCGGCAAGACGCTCGAGGAAGCCTCCCGCGTGACCAACGAGGACATCGCCAACGAACTGGACGGCCTGCCGCGCGAGAAGATGCACTGCTCGGTGATGGGCCGCGAGGCGCTCGAGGCGGCCATGCTCGACTACTACAAGCGCCAGGGCAAGGAAGTGCCCTGCCACCTGCTGGCCGGCACCTCGCTGCTGTGCCACTGCTTCCAGGTCACCAAGGAGACGGTGCGCGACGCAATCGAGCGCCACGGCCTCGAGACGATCGAGGAAGTCACGCACTTCACGAAGGCCGGCGGCGGCTGCGAAAGTTGCCACCATGAGATCACCGACCTGTTGCGCGAATGCCAGGAGCGACGCGCCTCTGGCGTCGCGCCGGCCGTGCCTGCGGGAGCGCCCCTGATCGAACTGGCGCCGCTCGCTGCGACCGTGGCGACCGGGCCCGCCCATGCGCCTGCCGACGCCGCGATCGTGGCCCGCATCACCGAACTCCTGGCCACCGAAATCGCCCCGGCGTTGCGCGCCGACGGCGGCGACATCGAGTTCGTCCGCTACGCCGACCTCCGGGTCCACGTGCGGCTGACCGGTTCGTGCGCCGCCTGCCGGTCGTCGTCCGTCACGATCAGCGGGCTCGTCGAGCCGCGCCTGCGCGAGTTCGTCGACCCGCGCCTCGTCGTCGTCGAAGTGGGCCGGCGATGAGCGCCGACGGCCGCCAGCCGGGCCTGCTCGAGGGTCTGCCGCCGCGCCCGGCGGCCGGCATCTACTTCGACAACAACGCGACGACGCCCGTGGCCCCCGAGGTCGTGGCGAAGATGGTGCCGCTGCTGACCGAGCACTACGGCAACCCGTCGAGCATGCACTCGTTCGGCGCGCGCGCCGGCGACGAGGTGGCCGTGGCGCGCCAGAAGGTGGCCACCTTCCTGGGCGCAGCCCAGCCCAGCGAGATCGTCTTCACCAGCGGCGGCTCTGAGGGTGACAACCTCGGCATCGTCGGCACGCTGTACGCCCTGCCTGAAAAGCGGCACCTGGTGACCACCGAGGTGGAGCATCCCGCCGTCCTGGGCCTGTGCCGGGAACTGCAGAAGCGCCACGGTTACGACGTCACGTTCCTGAAGGTCGACGGCGCCGGGCGCCTGGACCCCGGCGACGTGGAGGCCGCGCTGCGGCCCGACACCGCCCTCGTGTCGGTGATGATGGCCAACAACGAGACCGGCGTGCTGTTCGACATCGAGGCCATCGGGAAGATTGCGCGCGCGCATGGCGTGGTGTTCCACGTCGACGGCGTGCAGGCCGCAGGCAAGCTGCCGCTCGACCTCGAACACCTGCCCGTCGACCTGTTCGCCATCTCGGGCCACAAGCTGCACGCGGCCAAGGGCGTCGGCGCACTCTACGTGCGCAAGGGCACGAAGCTGCGCCCGCTCATCGTGGGCGGCCACCAGGAGCGCGGCCGCCGCGCCGGCACAGAGAACGTCGCCTCGATCGCCGGCCTCGGCGTCGCCTGCGACCTGGCCACGGCCGGCCTCGAGCGCGAGAACGTCGAGGTGCGCCGCCTGCGCGACCGCCTCGAACAGGGCCTGCTGGCGGCGATCCCCGACTGCCAGGCCAACGGCGATCCGGCCTACCGGTTGCCCAACACGACGAACATCAGTTTCCGTTACATCGAGGGCGAGGGCATCCTGCTTTTGCTCGATCGCGCGGGCGTGGCCGCTTCCAGCGGTTCGGCCTGCACCAGCGGCAGCCTCGAGCCGTCCCACGTCCTGCGCGCGATGGGCCTGCCCTTCACGCTGACGCACGGTTCGATCCGGTTCTCGCTGTCGCGCTACAACACCGAGGCCGAGGTCGACTACGTCACCGGGGTGCTGCCGAGGATCATCGAGCGCCTGCGCCTGATCACACCGTTCAACGAGCAACGGGCGACCTTCTGAGCCGCGGGGGCGCTCCCGCGGGCGCCCGGTAGGATATATGACCGACGCCTCGCACACGTCGCGCGGCGGCCCGGGTGGGCTGCTGCACGCCGCCCTGCTGGACAAGGTGGCGGGCGAGGGCCTCGAAACGGCCGTCGCTGCGCTGAGGTCCGCCCTGCAGGGGCCGGGCGAGGGCCCGCTGCTGGTGACCGGCCTGCGCGGCGGCGCTCCCGGGCTCATGCTGGCCGCGTGGCACGCCGCCAGCGGGCGCCCGGCCCTGGTCGTGACCCCCGACCGCGAGACCGCCGACCGCCTCGCCGACGACCTCGAGGTCTGGCTCGGCGCCGGCGCCGTGTGCTACCTGCCGCAACCCGAAGTCCTCGCCTTCGACCGCAACTCGCCCGACGCCGCCACGGCCGGCGACTACCTGGTCGGCCTGCACAGGTTGCGCACGCAGGCCGGCGTCCTGGGCGTGACGTCGCTCGCGGCGCTGCGCCAGCGCGTGATGGCGCCCGGCACGCTCGAGCACGCGGTCATCCGCCTGCGAACCGGCCTGCGCCTGGACCCGGACCAGCTCGGCGTACTCCTGGCCCGGGGCGGCTACCGTCCCGCCGGCATGGTCGCGAAGATCGGCGATTTCGCGCGGCGCGGCGGCCTGCTCGACGTCTTCGCGCCCGGCGACCGGCCCCTGCGCATCGAGTTCTTCGACGACGAGATCGTGTCGCTGCGCCTGTTCGAGGTCGAGTCGCAGCGCACCGTCGAGCGCACCGAGGAAGCCGTCATCATCCCGGTCAGCCACCTCTGGCTGGACGACGATGCCTGCCTGGCCTGCCTGGCCCGCGCCGAGCAGGAGTTGGCGGCGCGGCCCGAGGGACCCGACCCCGACGCGCTGGAAGACCTGCAGCGCCGGCTCGAGGACCGATTGGTCGACGACGGCATCGAGAGCTACCTGCCCTGGACCGGCCCGACGGCCACGCTCATCGACTACCTGCCCGAGGGCGCGACGGTGTTCTGGTGTGACCCCGTCCGGCTGAACGAACAGTCCGACCTGCTGGACGCCGAACTGCCGCGCCTGCGCGAGGGGCGCGCCGAGCGTGACCCCGTGCTGCCGCGCATCGACGAGCTGGTCGAGCCGACGGCGAAGCTGGCCGCCCGGCGCCTGCGCCATGTGCAACTGGCCGAATCGCGCATCGCCGGCGACGCGGCCTCCCACTGGCTCGACGCCGAACCGCGCGCCGTGGTCGATTTCCCGACCACCGCGCAGTCGCTGCGAGGGGGCGCTGTGGCCGCCCTGTGCGCGGAAATGCTCGCGCGCGAGACCGCCGGCGACGCAGTCCTGCTGCTGTGCGACAACCGTGGCCAGGCCGAGCGCCTGGCCGACCTGCTGGACGAGGACACCGCCGCGGCCCCGGGCACGCGCCCACTCGTCGGCGGCGTCTCGGCGGGCTTCGCCTGGCCCGCCGCGCGCCTGTACTGCCTGACGGACCACGAGTTCTTCGAGCGCTACCGCCGCCCCGTGCGCGCCCGCCACCGCAGCAGCGGCGTGGTGAAGGAACGCGCGTCGCTGCGCCCGGGCGAGCACGTCGTGCACCTCGAATACGGCATCGGGAAGTACCAGGGCCTGCGCGTCATCACCGTCGAGGGCGTCGAGCGCGAGTGCCTGCTGCTCGAGTACGCCGACGACGGCAAGGTCTACGTCCCGGTCGAGAACATCGACCAGGTCGAGCGCTACAGTTCCGACCAGGGCGCCAACCCGCCGCTCGCGCGCCTGGGCTCCGGCAGCTGGCTGAAGGTCAAGGGCAAGGCCAGCAAGGCCATCCGCGCGATGGCCGCCGAGCTGATCGATCTCTATGCCGCCCGCCGCGCCAAGCCGGGCTACGCCTTCCCGCCGGACGGCCACCTGCAGCGCGCGCTCGAGGACTCGTTCCTCTGGGACGAGACGCCTGACCAGCTCACGGCCATCAACGAGGTCAAGCGCGACATGGAGGGGGCCGAGCCGATGGACCGCCTGATCTGCGGCGATGTCGGCTTCGGCAAGACCGAGGTGGCCATCCGTGCCGCATTCAAGGCCGTCGCCGCCGGCAAGCAGGTCGCCATCCTGTGCCCGACCACGCTGCTGGCCGCGCAGCACGGCGAGACGTTCAGCGAGCGCTTCCGCGACTTTCCGGTGAAGGTGGCCGTGCTCAACCGCTACCGCACGCCGGCCGAGCAGAAGGACGTCCTCGCGCGCCTGGCCGCCGGCAGCCTGGATGTCCTGGTCGGCACGCACCGCCTGCTGTCGCGCGACGTCAAGTTCAAGGACCTGGGCCTGCTGGTGGTCGACGAGGAACAGCGTTTCGGCGTGCGCCACAAGGAGCGCCTGAAGGAGATGAAGCGGCAGGTCGACGCCATCACGCTCAGCGCGACGCCGATCCCGCGCACGCTCTACCTGGCGCTGATGGGCGCGCGCGACATGTCGCTGATCAACACGCCGCCCCGCGATCGCCTGCCCATCCACACCGAGCTCTGCGCCTTCGACAAGCGGGTGCTCGTCGAGGCGATCCTGCGCGAGCTGCACCGCGGCGGCCAGGTGTTCTTCGTGCACAACCGCGTGCAGACGATCGAGGGCATGGCCCAGCTCATCCGCGAACTGATGCCGAACGTGCGGGTCGGCTGGGCCCACGGCCAGATGGACGAAGAGAAGCTGGAAAAGATCATGACCAGCTTCCTGGCCCACGAGCTCGACGTGCTCGTGTCCACCTCGATCATCGAGTCGGGTCTGGACATGCCGCGCGTCAATACCATCATCATCGATCGCGCCGACCGCTTCGGCCTGGCGCAGCTCTACCAGCTGCGCGGTCGCGTCGGGCGCTCCAACCACCGCGCCTTCGCCTACCTGATGACGCCGCCGGGCGAGCGCCTGACGGCCGAGGCCCGCCGCCGGCTGGCGGCGCTGGAGGAGTTCCAGGCCCTCGGTTCCGGCTACCACATCGCGATGCGCGACCTGGAGATCCGCGGGGCCGGTAACCTGCTGGGCGAGGAGCAGCACGGCCACATGGAGGCCATCGGCTTCGACCTCTACTGCCGGCTGCTCGAGGAAACCGTGGCGGAACTCCAGGGCGGCGGCGGTGTTGCTCCGCTGGACGTGAAGGTTGATCTTCGCGTCGCGGCGTACCTGCCCGACGATTACGTGGGCGACCCCCAGCACAAGATGGACCTGTACCGACGCGTGGCGCGGACCCGCCGCTCCGAAGCGTGTCACCGGCTGCGGGACGAGTTCAAGGATCGCTACGGGCCGCTTCCCGCCCCGGTTCACAACCTGCTGGAAATCCAGAGGTTGCGGATCCGCGCCGGGAAGCTGGGCATCGTCGAGGTGCGGGGCGGGCGGCAGGGCTGCGACTTCTTTTTCGCTGGCGGAAGGGAACCGGCGCCGCCTATTATACAAGGCTTGATGGCGTCAGGCCCCAAAGGCCTGCAGTTCAAGGCCATCGACCAGTTCATCATGAAGGTGCCGGCCAACCGCGAGGAACATCTGGCGGTGGCGGATGCCGTGCTTGACCGCCTGGCGGCCCTGCAGGGGGTCAGCCTCGAGGGCTGACCACGGTCCGTGTCCGGTCAAAGTCCCGTGTCAGTTAAGTCCTGAGCCGGTCCAAGTCCAAGGAGATCCCATGAGCCCGTCACGCAGATTCTCGTACCGCTCCGCCCTGGTCGTGGCGGCCTTCGTGGCGGTCGTCACCGTTTTCGGCGCCGGTTGCGGCAGCCGGGGCAAGCCGGGCGCTGTCGTCCTGGCCAAGGTGGGCGACAAGGAGATCACCGTCGCGACCTACGAGAGCACGCTGGCGGGCATGAGCGAGAGCGACCTGCCTCGCGACGACAGCGGCGCGCTTCTCGACACGGCGCTGCTTCCGGGCAAACGCAAGTTCCTCGACTCCATCATCAACAAGGACATCATGGTGGCGACCGCCCGGAAGATCGGGCTCGACAGCGATGCGAAGATCGAGACGGCCCGCAAGACGCTGACGTCGTACGAGTCGGTCGCCGCGGCCCGCGAGCGCTTCGTCAACAAGCCGGCCTCCGTCGTATCCGAAGCCGCCATCCAGACCTATTACGAGAACTTCGGCCGCATCCGCAAGTGCCGCTACCTGATCACCAACATGCGCGAAGATGCGGTGAAGGCGCGCGAGAAGGCGATGTCCGGCGCCGACTGGGCCGACGTTTTCCGCGAGTTCCACGACGGCCTGCAGAAGCCGGGGATGTCGTACAACATCGACGTGCCGTACGGCCGCTTCATCGCCAACTTCGAGGATCCTATTTTCGCCGCGAAGGTCGGCGACATCACCGAACCTGTGCCCTCGGCGTACGGTTGGTGGGTCCTGAAGGTCGACAGCGAGGAGCAGGGCAAGAAGCCCCCGCTGGAAGAAGCCCGCAAGAGCATCACGGCGTCGATCATCACGCACGCCCAGATGCGCCTGATCGACACCTTCAAGGATGAATTGCACACGAAGTACAAGATGTACGTGCGCGAGGATGCCTTGATGAAGGCCTACGAGGGGCTGCCGCCCGACGAGTCGATGTTCTACCCGGGAACTACCAATGCGCTCAAGCGCGAGGACCTCGTCCCGCTGAAGCTGGACCCGCGCGACATGGACATGGACTTCTACGGCTACGAGTACAAGGGCGAGCCCCGGAAGTACACGCTGGGCGACTTCAAGGCGGCCTACGACCGCATGAACGTGTTCGAGCGCCCGAAATGGGGCGACATGGTCGGCGGCCTGAAGTTGAAGGTCAGCGACGAGATTGACCGCGCTCTCCTGAACTTCGACGCCCAGGATCGCGGGCTGGACAAGGACCCCGGGGTGCTGGCCAAGGTCGACGTCAAGGTCGAGCAAATGCTCGTCCAGAAGCTGTTTGATGAAGGCGTCGGCTACGACAAGGACGTCAAGCCCGCGGCGCTGGACTCGGCCTGGGCTCTCGTCAAGAACGATTACAACCTGCCCGAGACGCGCTCGGGCAAGCGCATCGTGCTCGCTGACAAGGCGACGGCCGACCAGGCCTTCGCCGCGCTGGGCGGCGGCATGGCCTGGCGCAAGGCGCTGAACACCTATGGCGCCAAGGAGACCGAGGCCGCCGGCGGCACGGAGGTCAGCGGTGTCCGCGTCGATTCGCAGGGCCCCGAGCGCGATGGCCTGTTCGCGCTGCAGCCCACCAAGTTCAGCCAGCCCCTCGCGGTCGGCGACGGCCGCTGGGAGATCGTCCTGCTCGAGAGCGTGAACCCGCCCCGCAGCCAGAAGATGGAAGAAGTGGCCGAGGCTGTCGTCAAGCGCATCCGGAACGCGCGCGAGGAAGAGGCCTTCAAGAAGGCGCTCGAAGGCTGGAAACAGCAGGTGCCGGTCGTCATTCATGAGGATCGGCTCAACAAGACCCGCTCGTGGAAGGAACTGACCGATGCGGCGAGCCAGACTGCGGCGCCTTCTCCCGGCAAGTAGCCTCCTGTTCGTGCTGGCGCTCGCCGCCGGGCCCCTGGCGGGCCCGGCGGCGGGGGCCGAGCCCGTTCCGGCCCCCGAAGCCGTCCCGGCGGAAGGGAATACGCCGGTCCTGGTGGACCGTGTCGTCGCGATCGTCGACGAGGAACCGATCCTGCAGAGCGATGTCGAGCGCGAAACCGAGCTCTACCGGCTCGAGCGCCAGTATGCCAATCAGGAGATCACCGCCGACGACGCCACCGTGCGGCGCGAGGTGCTCGACCGGTTGATCGAGAGCAAGCTGATCATCGCCGCGGCGAAGCTGGCCGACATGAGCGTCGACCAGGAAGCCATCGCCGGCAGCGTCGAGCAGAAGATCCAGCAGTTCGTCGAACGGTTCGGCAGCCTGGCGGCGCTCGAGGCCGAGCTGGCCCGCAGCGGCATGACGCTGGTTGACTACCGCGCCCGCATGGCCTCACAGCTCCGCGACCAGCAGTACATGCGCCTGGTCGTCGGCAAATTCATCCGCCCCGACATCGAGGTGATGGAGAACGAGGTTCGCGACTACTACCAGGCCCACCTGGCAGAGATGCCTTCGGAGCCCGACAGCGTGACCATCGCCGACATCCTCGTCGCCGTGCAGCCGTCGCGGGAGGCGCGCCAACTGGTGCAGCAGAAGGTCACGAAGGTGCAGGCTGCGCTGTCGCGCGGCATGCCGTTCGGCGACGCCGCGAAGGCGTATTCCGAGGATGCGGCGGCCGCGCGCGGCGGTGTCGTGGGCGTCGTCGGGCGCGATGACCTCTACGACGAGGGCCTGTCCAGCGCCGTTTTCGCGCTGAAGGTCGGCCAGGTCGGCGAGCCGGTCGTCACGACCCGTGGCGTCCACATCGTCCGCCTCGACGCCGTCCAGGAGGACGGTCGCCGCGCGATCAGCCAGATCTTCCTGCCGATCAGCGTGACCGACCAGGACATTGCGGCCGCCAAGGCGACGGCCGAGGCGGCCCGCGCGCGGGTCGCCGGCGGCGAGGCGTTTTCGCTCGTGGCGGCCGACGTCAGTGCGGATGCCGCGTCGGCGCGCAACGGCGGCATGCTCGGCACGTTCCGTCTCGAGGACCTCAGCGAATCGTTCCGCAAGGCGCTCACCGACCTGCCGGCGGACGCCGTCAGCGAACCGGTCATGACGCCGGCCGGGTGGTACGTGTTCAAGATGATCTCGCGCAAGCAGGGGCACACGTTCACCTACGAGGAACTTTCAGAGCAGTTGAGGCAGGCCGTGGAATCCCAGAAGATCGAGGCGGCGCTGGCGACCTACGTCAAGGACCTGCGCAAGCGCTTCTTCATCGAGGAGAAGAGCTGACCGGGACGGGCGCCCGTTCCGCGATCCAATCAGGCAGCCAGGGGAATGCATCGGCCAGCGCGCCGGCCCGCTCGACGAACCCGTCGCGCAGGCCGGCGCGCGGCGCGTTCCACAGGCCCTGCAGCCAGGCGCGCAGTTCCGCGTCGGCGTCGGGGCCTTCCAACTCCACCGTCACGTCCAGCGCGATGCCGAGCACCACGGCGACGAAGGCGGCGCCGAGGGCCCGGCGCGGTGCGGCCAGGTTCTCCGCGAGGACGGCGAGGGACTGCTCGGGCCGGCCGGCGGCCAGCAGCGCCCGGGCCACTGCGACCGCGACGTCGTCACTGCGGCGGGCGTGGTCCGCCAGGAACGCGGCCGCCTGCGGGGCGGGCGTGAACGCCGCCACTGCGAGCAGGGCCTCCGCGTCGGCCGGTTCGCCGTCGGCAGCCAGGCGCGCCAGGCCCGCCGCTGCCGCCAGGTCGCCGCGCCGGGCGGCGACGCGACACAGGCCCAGCAGCGCCCGCGTCCGGTTCCCGGCTCCCGGTGTCGGGTCGTCGGCCATCCACAGGCACTCCCGGTAGGCGAGTTCGGCTCCATCCAGGTTCGCGCCGGCTTCCAGCAGCGCGCCGCGGCGCAGGTGCCACGCGGGCCCCTGTGGCACGCGGGGCGCCTGCCGGTCCAGCCACGACAGGGCCTCGAGGGGCGCGCCGGGCAGCAGCTGCGCGATCAACGCCGCGCAGTCTGCGGCCCACGCGCGGCCGTCCAGGGTGGTGTCGGGCGCAGCTTCGAAGGCGCGGCGGGCCGTGGGGACCTCGGATTCCCACAGGGGCCGGTCGTCCCAGAATCGCGCCAGCTCGAGCAGCTTGAAGCGGCAGTAGAGATCGTCCGGGTCGTCGGCCAGCGCCAGCCGCAGCAGGCGCAGGTCGCGCTCCTTCTTGTGCCGGGCCGTGGCCGCCGCGCGCGCATAGCCCAGGTGGTCCACGCCGCCCGGCAGGTGCCGCATGGCCAGGCCGTGGCGGCCCAGGAAGGTGGCGACGTCGTCGGCGACGTCCTCGTGGATGCGGTGGCGGAAGCGGATGTCGGGCGCATTGCGGAACAGGCGCAGCAGGCGCGCCTCGCTGTGGCCCCCGCCCGGCAGCGCATTGCGCATGACGACCGTGGCGGCGCCGGCATTGCCGTCCCGGGCGACCAGTTCGCGGATGGCCCCGGCCAGTTCCGGGCCCATGCGTTCGTCGGCGTCCAGGAACAGGACCCAGCGGCCCGTGGCCCCGGCAAGCGAGGCGTTGCGGGCGGCGGCGAAATCGTCCCGCCAGGGAAAATCCACGACGCGGCCGCCGGCATTGCGGACCAGGTCGGGGGAACCATCTGCCGATCCGGTGTCGGCGACGACCAGTTCATCCCACAGGCCGGTCACGGACGCCAGGAATCCGGGCAGCATGGCGGCCTCGTCCCGGATGATCATGCACAGGCTCAAAAGGCGTTCAGACAACGTCTTACCCTCGCGGTGGCGATTCCTGCGGGCCCTGTGGCCCGGCCGATGGGCACGGAACGTGCAAAACCTGCGCCGAACAGGGGCCGGAAGCGGAGCCGGGGGAATGCCACCCGGCCCGTCCGGCCGTGCCCGATCCACGCAGGGAGCCCAGCCTTGGCAACACAGCGACCGCCCGCCAATCCCCGTCCGGGCCCGGAAGCATGGTCTTCCGGCAGCACGCCCGACGGGCGCGCGATCATCAGTTTCCACCACGTGGACCTCGAGTACGAGGACCAGAAGGCGCTCGCGGACGTCACGTTCTCGATCGCCAACGGCGAGTTTGTCTGCCTGACCGGGCCCAGCGGCGCCGGCAAGAGCAGCATCCTGCGCCTGGTGGCGATGGATGCGTTCCCGACCAAGGGGCAGGTCATCGTGCGCGGCATGCCCGCCACGCGCATGAACCGCGGGCGGGTGCCGCAGCTCCGCCGCGAGATCGGTTTCGTCTTCCAGGACTTCCGCCTGCTCGAGGACCGCAGCGTGGAACAGAACGTCGCCTTCGCGCAGCTCGTGGTCGGCGTTCCGCACCTGCAGATCCTGCAGAACGTGATGCGCGTGCTGACGCAGGTGGGCCTCTACGACAAGCGTCATCGGCTGCCGCGACAGCTGTCGGGCGGCGAGCAGCAGCGCGTCGCCATCGCGCGCGCGATGGTCAACAGCCCGAAGATCCTGCTCGCCGACGAGCCCACCGGCAACCTCGACCCGGTGACGGCGCAGGAGATCATCGACCTGCTGTTCCGCGTCAACGACAGCGGCACCTGCGTGCTGTTCTCGACGCACGACCACGAGATCGTCAAGACCTTCGGCCAGCGCGTGCTGGTGGTCGACGGCGGCCGGCTGCTCTCGGACGAGCGTCGCCGCGTGCCGGTCGACCGTTCGGCAAGCCTGGTCGACCACATGTACCGCGCGCCGGCCGAGGCCGCCCCCACGGCGCAGCGCCCGGCCCGCAGGGAGCCCGCCCATGCTTAACCGCGCCCAGGTGAACTACCTCGCCCGCGAGTCGCTGGCCGGCTTCAGCCGCCGGAAGCTGACCACCGGTGTCACGATCCTGATCATGGCCTCGGCCCTGCTGGTGCTGGCCGTGCTGACGCTGGTGACGCTGAACCTCGGCACGTTGCTGGAAACCGCCCGCGGCGGCCTGGACCTGCGGGTCTACCTGCGCGACGACCTGCCGACCGAGCGCCTGGCCGAACTGCGGCCCCGGCTGCTTGCGCTGCCCGGCGTGCAGCAGGTCCAGTGGATCGATGCGGAGGCCGCCCTGGCCGAGTTCCGGCAGCAGCTGGGCGAGGACGAGCCCCTGCTGGACCTGCTCGACCGCAACCCGTTGCCGTCCTCGTACCATGTCACGTTCACGCCCGCGGCCCGCACACCCGATGCGGTGCGTGCGGTCCGCGACGAGGTGACGCGCTGGGACGAGGTGTCCGAGATCCTGTTCAACCAGGACTGGGTCGACGCCCTCGAGCGCTGGACGTTCCGCTTCCAGATGGCCTCGCTCGTGGCCGGCCTGATCGTGTTCCTGGCCGCGATCTTCGTGATCTCCAACACGGTCAAGCTGACCATCGCCTCGAGCGCGCGGATCATCCAGGTCCAGAAGCTGGTCGGCGCCACGAATGCGTTCATCCGCACGCCCTTCCTGTGCGAGGGCGCCGTGCAGGGCCTGCTCGCGGGCATCCTCGCGATGGGCCTGCTGGCGATCGCCGGCCGCGTCCTCGGGCGCAGCCTTGGCGGGTTCGTCTTCTTCTCGCCGGCGCAACTGATGGGCTTCGTCATGTTCTGCGTGACGCTGGGCCTGGCCGGCAGTTGGGCCGCGATGCGCAAGTACCTGACCCTGCGGAGCGACATCTGATGCGTTTTGCCATCCGCCCGCGGTTCCTGGTTTGCCTGCTGGCGCTGTCCGCGCTGGCGGGTCACGCGCAACGCCTCGCGGCGCAGGACGTCCCGCGCCAGGACCCGCCCCGCGAGGCCACCGGGGGCGCGTTCGTGAACCCGGCCCGGCCGGCGACGTCCGCAACGACATCCGCGACGACATCCGCGATGCCCGCCGTCACGACGCCCGCCGACCCCGCCCGCAACGCCGACAACACGGCGGCCCTGGAGAAGGTGCGCGCCGAGATCAAGCGCCAGCAGGACCTGATCCGCGGCCTCAACGCGCAGGCCGCCGACGCGCGGCGCGACAACGAGGAGATTTCGCAGGAGATCGAGGCCACGCAGCGCCTGGTCGGCGGGATGGTCCGCAAGGAGTCGCTGCTGCTGTCCGAAAGCCGCCGGCTGGAGGACGAACTCTCGCACCGCGTCGACACGTACGAGGGTCGCAAGCTGGCGCTCGCGCACAGCCTGCGGCGCATGTACGTGCGCGGCCAGCGCAACAACCTCGAGATGGTGCTGACGGCCGGCAGCTTCTCGGACCTGATGTCACGCGTGAAGTTCGAGCGCACCCTGGCGCGCCTCGATGCCGGGCTGGTCGAACGCACCCGGGACGAGGGCCAGGCCGTCCTGCGCGAGCGCCGCGACCTGGACGCCGCGCTGTCGGAGATCCGGCAGACGCGCGAGGAGAGCGCGCAGCAGGCGACGCGCCTGGAGGGGCTGCAGGCGGAACAGGTCGCATCCCTGCGCGAACTGGACGATCGCCGGCGCGGCGTGAATAATCGCCTGCTCGAACTGTCGCAGAACGAGCAGAAGCTGCTCGAGGTGCTCGACGGGCTCGAGGACCGGCGGCGGCAGGAGCCGCCTGCGGTCGCGACCGGCCGGACCGAGCCCCTGGCTGAACTGGCGGGCCGCCTGGAGTGGCCGGTGCGGGGCGACGTGTTGCGCGGCTTCGGTCGGTCGGTGCATCCGCGGTTCAAGACCGTCACGCTGAACAACGGCATCAACATCAGCGCCGCGGTGGGGGCGCCCGTCGCCGCGGTCGCGGTCGGAACCGTCGAGTTCAGTGACAATTTGCCCGGTTTCGGACGATGCGTTATTCTGGACCACGGCGAGGGCTACTACACCCTCTACGCCTACCTGAACGGCGTCTTCGTCGCCCGCGGGTCACGCGTGGCCCAGGGCCAGGTGATCGCCGAGGTCGGCGGTCCCGGCGGCGGCGAGCCGCCTCAGCTCTACTTCGAGGTCCGGCACGGTCGCACGCCCCTGGACCCCGCCGACTGGCTGCGTTCCCGCTGAGCGGTGCGCGGTGCGGCCGTCGCGGGCGGCGGTCGCCCCGGGGGGAGCCAGCGTGGCCGCATCATCCTTCATTGCCCGCACTGCGATCCTGGACCGCCTGCTGCGCCTGCGCGATCGCGACCGGCTTGCCCAGCCGCTGCTGCTGGTGGGCCCCGAGGGTTCGGGCAAGGAAGGCACCGCCCTGGAATTCGCCCGCCTGCTGAACTGCGCGGGACCGGGCGCCTGCAGCGATGACCAGCCCTGCGAGAGCTGCGTCAAGACCGCCAGCTTCCAGCACCCGGACATCCGCTGGATCGGGCCGGCCCCGGCCGCCATCGACGAAGCCGATGTGCGCGCACTCCTGGACCGCAAGCTGGCCGACCCGTTCGCGCGCTCCGCCGAGTCGGCCACCGCCCAGGTCAACATCGGCGATCCCGAGCACCCGGGCCCCCTGACGGTCCGCTCGCTCATCCGCTTCCTGCGCGTGCGCGCGTTCCAGGGCCCCTGGAAGGTGGCCGTGGTCGCCGATGCGCAGCGCATGAACACGGCGGCCGCCAACGCCTTCCTCAAGACCCTCGAGGAACCGCCGGCCGACACCGTCATCATGCTGACGACCACCGGCACCGAGGGCATGCTGCCGACCATCCTGTCGCGCTGCCAGAAGGTGCGCTTCGAGCCGTGGCCCGCGGACGAGCTGGCCGGGCACCTGGCCCGCCTGGGCGGGGTCGACCCGGGGCAGGCCGGCTGGGCGGCGCGCCTGGCCCAGGGCAACGCGCGGCTCGCGCACGACCTGCTGCAACCGGAATCACGGGCGCTGGCCGAGTGGGCGGGCCTGATGTTCACCTGGATCGCCGAGGGCCGCCGCGGGCAGGCGGCGATCGCTGCCGACGAGCTGCACCGGGGCGCCTATTCGCACGCGGTGGAGGCGCCGCCGGCCCGGCGGGGGGCGGGCGCGGCCGGTGAACAGGGCGCGGCCGACCGACGCGCGCGCGCCATCCGCTTGTGCGAACTGCTGAACCTCCACTACAGTGACGCCCTGGTGTGCCGCGAGGCGGGAGGCACCTGGCAGCCGCGGTTCCCGCAGGCCGCCGGTGTCGTGAGGCAGGTCGCGGCCGCGCGGCCCACCGGGGATCTCCTGGCCGACATGGCGCGCATCGACGCCGCCTGCGGCGAGATCGACCGCAACCTGAACATCGGCCTGGTGATGGCCGTTCTCTTCGAAGGGCTGTTGGCGCATGGCCGACCCGGAACGGCATCCTGAACCCGGCCCACCCGCGCGGCAAGGCCCGCGTCGGCGACCGCCCGTGAGCGCGGACGAAGCCCCGACACCGGCGGTCGATGCCACGCCTGTTGATGAGGCCACGCCTGTTGATGAGGCCACGCCTGCTGGTGGCGACGAGACCATTGTCGTGCTGCAGTTCAAGGGGCGCCGCAGGGCCTACTACCACAACCGGCGCGGCGTCGAGATCAGGGTCGGCGATCACTGCCTGGTCGACGCGGACCGGGGCCGGGACCTCGGGCGCGTCACCTACATCGGGCCGGGCCGGGCCGAGTGGTGGGCCGTCGCCGAGCACCAGGGTGTGATCGGGCTCGCCGGCCAGAAGGACCTCGAGCGCCTGGCCGCCACCCGCGAGGAGGAGTCCTCGCTGTGGGACGTGTGCCGCGAGCGCATCGGGCGCCGCGGGCTGGACATGAACCTGGTGACCGTCGAGCGCCAGCACGACGGCCGCAAGATCACGTTCTACTTCACCGCCGAAGGGCGCGTCGACTTCCGCGACCTGGTCCGCGACCTTGCGGCGGCGTTCCGCACCCGCATCGAACTGCGGCAGATCGGGGTGCGCGACGAGACCCGCCTGCAGGGCGGCCTCGCGGTGTGTGGCCGCGAATTCTGCTGTTCCGGATTCCTCCACGAATTCGCGCCGGTCACTCTGAAGATGGCCAAGACGCAGCAGCTGCCGCTCAACCCGGCCAAGCTCTCCGGCCCCTGCGGCCGCCTGCGCTGCTGCCTGGCGTTCGAGGACGACCACTACCGCGAGGCCCGTCGTCGCCTGCCGCGCGTCGGCCACCTCGTGACGACGCCCGACGGGCCGGCCACGGTGCGCCAGGTCGACCTCCTGTGCGAGACGGTCACCGTCGATGGTCGCGAGCCCGGCAGCCTGCTCAAGTGGCCGGTCGATCGCGTGCACTGGGACGAGCAGCTTCCCCCGGGCGAGCGGGGCGGCTGCGGGGGCGGCAATTGCCGCCGGGGTCCCGCGTGATCGACAGCCATGTCCACCTGAACCGCCACGAATTCGGGGACGAGGCCGGGGAGGTCGTCGCGCGCGCGCGCGCCGCGGGCGTGACCGCGTTCCTGAACGTGGGCTACGACCTCCAGACGAGCCGCGCCTCGCTGGCGCTCGCCGAACAGTACGCCGACGTCTGGGCCACGGTGGGCATCCACCCGCACGACGCCCTCCTGTTGGCTGATGAGGAAGGCCGCCTGACCGACGATGGCCGCCGCCGCCTCGAGGAACTGGAGGCGCTGAGCCGCCACCCGAAGGTGGTGGCCATCGGCGAGATCGGCCTCGACTTCTTCCGCGACCTGTCGCCGCGGCCGGCGCAGCACGCGGCGCTGGCGGCCCAGCTGGAACTCGCCGCGCGGCGCGACCTGCCGGTGGTCTTCCACGTCCGCGACGCCTGGGAGCCGATGCTCGCCTTCGTCGACCAGGTGGGCCTGCCGCCCCGGCGCGGCGTGCTGCACGCCTTCAGCGGTGACAACCGGGCGGTGGACTGGGCCCTCGAGCGCGGTTTCAGGCTGGGCATCGGGGGCGTGGTCACCTATCGTCAGTCCACGCTGCCGGGGATGGTGGCCCGCGCGGGCTGTGACCCGCTCCTGCTGGAAACCGATGCGCCCTGGCTGCCGCCGGTGCCGCACAGGGGGCAGCGGAACGAGCCGGCCTGGCTGGGGCTCGTGCTTGACACCGTGGCCGGGATCTTGCAAATGGAACCCGGCGAGGTCGAGCGGCGCACCGACGCGTCGTTCACCGCGCTGTTCCGTCCCGGGAAGGCCATCACGCCGTGAGTCGCAGCCAGCAGGAAGTGCTCCGGCAGTACGGCATCCGCCCGGTCAAGCGCCGCGGGCAGAACTTCCTGCTCGACGGCAACCTGGCCCGGGCGATCGCCGGCGATGCGCTCGCCCTGGGCGACGAGATCCTGGAACTGGGCGCCGGCGGCGGGGCGCTGACCGTGCACCTGCTGGCGGGCGCGCGCACCGTGGCCTGTGTCGAGGTGGACCGCGAGCTCTGCGCGTTGCTGCAGAACGAATTCGGCGACCGGCCCGGGTTCCGGGTCGTCGCCGGCGACCTGACGAAGCTGGACTGGGATGCGGCCCTGGCCGCGGCGGGGCAGCGGCCGGTGATCGCCGGCAACCTGCCCTACGTGCTGACGAGCCTGGTCCTGTTCCGGGCCGCGGAACTGCGGGCCCGCATCGCCGGCGCGGTCTTCATGATCCAGAAGGAAGTCGCCGAGCGGCTGACTTCCACGCCCGGCGGGCGCGACTACGGGGTATTGTCGATCCTGCTCGGCTCGGTGTTCGACATCCGCCTGGTGCGCACGGTGCCGGCCAGCGTGTTCTGGCCGCGGCCGCAGGTGCAGTCGGCGGTGGTCAGCCTGACCCCCGCGGGGGACATGGGCGACGACGAGTTCGCGTATTTCCGCGAGGTCGTGAAGAAGATTTTCGGGCAGCGCCGCAAGAAGCTGGTGTCCCAGCTGCGGACGCAGTTCACGCTGGAGCCGGCCGTGGCCGAGGCGCTGGCGCGCGAGGCGGGCCTCGATCCCGAGGCGCGCCCCGAACAGATCACCCCGGAAGGGTACCGGTCCCTGGCCCGGTTGCTGCGACGGAAGGACGTGGGTTGATGCGCGTGGCTGCGTCGAAGCGAAACAACCACTTCCTGTGCGGCCTGTGCCGCGTCAGCCCTTGGCGGCCGCTGGCAACGGGCTTGTTCCTGCTGCTGGCCCTGGCGCCGGTGGCGACGCGCGCGCAGGACGACTCGGAATCCGCGCCGGTCGACTCGACGGCGACGGGCCTCGGTGCGGCCCTCAGCCAGGCGGCTGCGAGCGGTTTTGCCGCCGACAACGGCGCATTCTTCCTCGGCATGACGCAGGAACCCAAGGCCGGCATCAAGGCCAATGTGCAGAAATACACCTGGTTCGGCGAGTGGAACACGGTCGCCCAGCTTCATGCCGGCGCGCAGGCGCAGTCGCACCTCGAATGGTACTGGGACCAGTTCCGCAAGCAGGAGAAGAACGTCGAAAGCCGGAAGGGGACCCTCTCGTACGGCTTCGGCAAGCAACTGCCCCTGGTGACGACCATCGACGGCAACTGGAACTGGAGCGAGGACCGCACGACCAACACGGCCGGTTATGCCAACCTGTACAAGATGGACAACAAGCTGGTGAACCTGTCGTCGTCACAGCAGAAGTTCCAGGGGCTCGGGCTGATGAACTCGGTGAGGCTGGGCGCGAACTTCAACGACCAGGCGGGACTGAACCAGAACCAGCGCAGCGAATTCCGCGAGGGCACGGCGCAGGGCGGCGTGCAGAGCGGCTGGGCCCTGGCGCCGGGCCTTATCCTGGCCGGGCGCCTGGCGGGCACGGCAACCGGGGGCACGCGCCTGCTGGCCGCGTTGTCCAGCCCGTCTTCGGCGCACGGGGACAGCATCGGCGTGGGGGTCTACTTCAACCGCGGCATCGGTACGGGCCACGTGGCGATGACGCGCAGCAGTTTCGCGAAGAAGTACCTCGAGTTCCGGCGCAACGCGAACGGCCTTGTCGATACCGTGGGCATCGACGAGCCCGACAAGGTCCTCACCGAGCTCGAGACGCACGATGCGTTGACCTTTGACGTTGCCCACAAGTTCAAGCTCGGGCGCTTCGGCGGCGAGATCAAGGGCGGCCACACCACGGACGACCTGGCCTATGCGACGGGACTTGCCGGCCTGAAGCAGCGCGCCCAGGACAGCGCCGACATGACGCTGACCTACAACGCCGGGCGCGATTCGCTCGTGGCGTTCGGCACCGTCGGCGAGAGCTGGGACGACCAGCGCATCAAGGCCGCGACCAGCAGTCGTGGCCGCCAGCTCGTCCGCAGGCGCGAGTTCCAGTTCAACTGGTACCGTCGGCTGTTCAAGGCGACCCGCCTGAACCTGCAGTACCACGAGGACCTGACGCAGGACGTGGCCGAGAACCGCTTCAACGAGAACGACAAGGATCGCCTGCAGGCCGATTTCGCGGGCAAGCTCGAACGCGCGTGGGCCGGACGGTTCCGCACGAGCATGGTCTTCAGCTACCGCCAGACGCGGGACATCTCGATCCGCGGCAGCAGTTCGTCCAACAACAACATCAAGGAATCCTACGAACTCGTGCCGGGGTTCAGCTGGAACCTGGCGCCGTGGATCACGATCGACCAGAACTACCGCGTCTACATCCAGTACACCGACTACCTGTACTCGTACTTGCCGTCGGTCACGCGCAAGGACGACTACAACAAGCGCGGCGACCTCGTGACGAAGGTCATGCTGGTGCCCAACGAGCGCCTGCGGGTCACCGTCCGCCACGATTCAAACCGGCGCTTCAACGCCACGAAGTCGGTCGAGGACGCCGCCGGGAGCGCTTTCTACAACCGCGACCTCGAGCAGGACATCTCGAAGATCCGCCTCGACCTGGCCTACACCGTGACGCCGGGCGTCTCGCTCGAGTGCGGCACGTACCGGACGCGGGATGACAAGACCTCGCTCGGTCGCACCACGACCAAGACGCGCACCGATTCGGGCGAGATCGTCGTGGGCACGCGCGTCGACAGGACCTGGGGCGCCCAGCGGGACTTCGAGGTCTCGGCCATGGTCAAGAAGATCAGCGCCTACGGACCGAGCGTCACCGCCAGCAGCGCGGACTTCTGGGAGGCCGATGTATGGCTCAAGTGGCTGTTCTGAGCCGGGTGCGCCTTGCGGCGCAGGTGGCGGCGGCGCTACTGGCGTGCGCTGTGGTGGGCGGCTGCCTGCTGACTCCGCGCGAGGCCGAGCCCCCCGAGACCGGGAACATCGTGCGCTATCTCGAGCAGATCGCGCCGGTCAACACATGGGACAACCTCGAGACGTCCGCCAACGCGACGCACGCGCCGGGGTGGGAGGCTGCCATCAGTTCCATGTCGTTCCTCTACGAACCGGATTCGGCGGCGGACAACCAGTTTCCCGGCGTCTTCGCCACGTGGAACCGCGACAAGGAACTGGCGTTCATCAATGCTCTCTACAACTCGAAGGTCACCATCGTGGCCCAGATGCGGAACCCGGAGTTCGTCGTGCCGCCGTCCTCGGGCAGCGAGTCGCTTTGGGAAAACGTCATTTATGACGTGATCGTCACCAGCAAGGTCGATGCGTCGCGTGTGCGCTACCGGGGCCTGGCCGATATCAAGTTTACTCTGGAAGGAAACTTTTGGTATATTAGTGAGTGGCGTGACCGGCAGGGGGAAAGCGATCCTGACTCGGGCCAGTTGCTGTCAACGTTGGGGGTGCTGCGGGGAAGTTTTGCTAGCAAATAATCGTTCTATATGGTAAAATCGGGGGATGGACCCCGTAGGTGAACGACGGCTTCCTTATCCATCGATCCCTGTCACCCCGGGGAGCCCTGGCCACGCGGAGGACAACATGTTGAGAGTAAATAGGTTGGGCCTTGTGGCGCTGGTTCTGTTGCTCGCGGCGGCGGGTGGCTGCATCTTTTCGCCCCCCGACGTCCCGCCGTGCACGGACTGCAATCCGACCCAGAAACTGCAGTTCCCTGATTCCGAAGACAAGCTGATGGCGAATTTCCAGTACATCTACGAGACGATGGACTATCAGGAATTTCGCAAGATGCTGGGCCATAACTACATCACGGTCCTGCAGCAGAGCACGCGCAATACGTTTCCTGACGTTGGCGAGACCTTCGACCTCGAGGAAGAACTGCGCATCCACGAGCGCATGTTCTCCAAGCAGGATGTGTACGACCCGAACAACGTGGCGGTACCCGGCGTGCAGACGATCCAGTTCAACACCTTCCAGCGCGTGGGTGTGTGGTTGACTTCGCCGGCGAACGACAGGATCCCGAATGCGCGCAGTGCGCTGTATTCGGTGCAGTTCCTGTTCGATCGCGGGGCGACCTATTCGATTCTGAAGGTCACCGGCAACATCCAATTCTATGTGACGTCGCGGGACTCGACGGTCGGCGGCGTGACCAAGCCGTACTTCCAGATGGTCGGTCAGATCGACCTGACGGATGATCCCCCGGCGAAGTAGCGCCCCCCGGGCGCCGGTCCGGACCGGTCATCGGTGAGCTTTCCCGGGCCCGGCGGTCACCACCGCCGGGCTCTTCGTTCGAGTCGGGGCCGGCGGGCCTTGTCCTGGCCACGACGGGGCGCGAAGGCCCAGTCTGTTGCCCCGGGATGGCGCGTGCTGGCCACCTGGGCTCCCGTGGCTTAGAATGCCGCGTACCACCGCCGTGACCGTCCCGCCCGGAGAGCGCCGTGAATCCCAGTGCCCGCCACCGACCCGCCCGCTGCGCCCGCTTCGTGCGCCGTGTGGCGGCTGTGTGCCTGGTCCTGGGGTGGGTCGTCAACCTGGCGGGCTGCGGCGGTGACGACCGCGGCCCGAAGGGAACCCCAGATGGTCGCGCGCGCAACGCATCCGGCGGCGCGGCGTCGACTGCGGCCGGCGGCGACTCGGGCCCCGGAGGCGATCGTGTGCCGCCGCCGGCATTCGATGCCGCAGCGGGTCCGTTGGTCGCGATCATCGTCGACGACTGGGGCCAGGCGCTGAACGGCCCGCAGGTCGTGATCCTGGCGCTGCCGCAACCGCTGACGTTTGCCGTGCTGCCCTGCCTGCCGCGGTCGGGCGAGATCGCGGCGCTGGCGACGGCGCTCGACCTGCCGGCGGGAACGGGCCCCGGCGAAGATATTGCGACGACCTCGCTCGTCCCGCCGTACCCGGCCACGGCGCGGCGGGAGATCTTCCTGCACCTTCCCATGCAGCCGCTGGACTACCCCGAGAGCGATCCGGGTCAGCCGGTGCTTGTGCCCGGCATGGAGGCCGCCGAGGTCGAGCGACGCCTGGCCCTGGCCCTGGCGTCCGTGCCCGGCGCCCGCGGCGTGAACAACCACATGGGGAGCGCCGCCACGGCCGACTCGACGCTGATGTCAGTCCTCATGCGCGGCCTGGCCCGTCGTCACCTGCGGTTCGTGGACAGCCTGACGTCGCCGGCCTCCGTCGCCTTTTTCGAGGCGTGCCGCGCCGGCGTGCCGGCCCTCCGCAATCGCATCTTCCTGGACGCCGACCGCTGGAGCGAAGAAGCGATCACGGCGAACCTGGCCACACTGGTGGCCGCCGCCCGGGCCCAGGGCGGCGCCGTCGGCATTGCGCATCCGTACGTCGCGACGGCCGAGGTGCTGGCCCGCGAGCTGCCGCGCTACGAGGCGGAAGGCGTCCGTTTCGTCACGGTGTCGGAGCTGATGGCGCACCAGAAAGCCACCGCCGCCGGGGCGAAGGAGGTGGCGAATGGCCGCTGAGGTCTTCCTGTGGCGCCTGCCGTCGCAAGGCGGCGCGGACCTTGCGCCGGCCGACCCGCGTCCCGGCTTGCGGCGCCTGCTCCAGGCCACCGGTCCGCATCCGCGCGGCGCGGGCGGCGGGCCGTGGGTGGTCAAGGTGCACGTGGGGCCGCCCGGCCGCCCGGCGGGCATTGCCCCGGCCTGGGCGCTGGAGGCTGCCACGTCGCTCGTGGGCGCGCGCGGCGGCGCTGTGACCACCGACACGCTTTCGGTCAGCACGCGCGGGCTCGAGACCACCCAGGCCCTCGAGGCCACGGCCCGGGCCAAGGGTTTCGGCGCCCTGCCGGACCTGCCGTTCGTCGTTGCGGACGACCCGGGCGGGCCGCCCGCGCTGCCGGTCCCGGGCCAGCCCGGCCGGCGCCTGGCCGGCCACGCGCTGGCCGGTATCCTGCGCGGGGCGGGGGGGCTGTGCGTGCTGAACCCGGTGCGGGCGCACCCGCACCTGGGCGCTGTCGGTGCGGTGGCGACGCTGGGCCTGGACCTGGCCGACCGGCTGGCGAAGCTGTCCCTGCACCAGGGGATCCGCCCGCAGGTGGACACACCCCTGTGCGCGGGCTGCGGCAGCTGCCTGGACGTGTGCCTGTACGACGCGATCGTGATCCGGGCCGGCCGTGCCACCATCGACCACAACCTGTGCACGGGCTGCGGGGAGTGCATGGGGGTGTGTTTCATGGCGGGGATCGCTCCCGAGGAAGCCGGCGGCCTGCAGGCGTTCCAGGAGGCGGTCGCTGAGGCCGCTGCCGGTTCCGCGCCCGCCTTGCCTGTCGGCGCTGCGGGCCAATCTGGCGCCATCTATGTGAATTTCCTTGTTCAATTGAGCGGGCCGGTCACCGCCTCGAAGACCCGCCGGCGTCTGCCGATCGCCGGCATCGGTTTGGTCGCCTCGCGGGACCCCGTGGCCCTCGACGCCGCGACATTCGAACTGCTGGGAAACCGCCTGTCGGCGCCCCTGGCGGAGTGGACGGGGTACGCGCAGGATCCGGGGCCCCTTCTGGCCCGGGCCGAGGCCCTGGGATTGGGGTCCCGGGCCCATCGATTACGGGAAGTCTGAGCCAGACCTGAATTTCTGGATTACGCCCGGCCGTTGTGCTATCATGTTCACCGCCATTTAAGGCGCGAGGCCGGGTTCCGCGACCCCACCGGGAGCGCGGGCGACACGCCGGCAGGCATGCCGATGCGTGCGATCAACGGCGTGCTTTTTTTTGTCGTGCTTCTCTTTGTTCTTGCTTCTCTTTGTCGTGACCACGGTTGGGCTTGATGTCCGGGGAGTGCCAAGATGAACCGTTCCCTGCAGATGAAAGCAGGGCTGTGTGCCGTCATTATCCTTCTGGCGACTTACGGCATGCTGCCGACTTTCAAGGCCCTTTCGATCTCGCACGCCGAGCGGGAGGCCGCCAAGGCCAACCCGACGCGCCTGGCGCAGATCGAGGAGATCGATTCCAAGGCCATCCGCCGCGGACTCGACCTCAAGGGCGGTATGTACCTGGTCCTTGAAGTGGACCAGGCCGGCATGGATCCGAACCAGGCCGCCGATTCGCTGAAGCGGGTGAAGGAGATCCTTTACAACCGCATCGACAAATTCGGCGTCTCGGAGCCCGAGATCACCACCTTCGGTACGAACCGCATCGTGGTGAAGCTGCCCGGCCTGCAGGACCCCGAGCGCGCCAAGGCGCTTCTGGGCAAGACCGCCAAGCTGGAGTTCCGCCTGGTGCGGCAGCCCGAGGAACTGACCGACGCGCTGGCGCGCCTCGACCAGGCGTTCCTGGGCGACAAGCCCGCGCCCGTCGCTGCGGACACTTCGCTTGCGGCTACCGATCCCACCGAGTTGGCCCAGCGCCCGTTCTCGGGCCTGCTCGTCACGCAGCCGGGCATTTCCAGCACGCCCATGTTCGTGCCGGAAGAGGACGTCGAGCGCATCGCCGCCATGCTGGAGGACCCCCGCGCGCTGTCCCGCCTGCGCGGCGTCGAGTTCCAGCTCGGCATGGAGCCGGTGACGTCCGGCGCGCGCAAGCTGCGCCCGCTCTACCTGGTGGACGGCAAGGCTTCCGTCGCGGGTGACCAGCTCACCGACGCCCAGGCCGGGGCCGACCACGAACACCCCGGTATGTGGATGGTCAACTTCAGCCTGAACAATCGCGGCGCACGCGAATTCGCGCGCCTGACGGGCGAGAACATCGGCCGCAGCCTGGCGATCTCGCTGGACGGACGCATCTCGTCGGCCCCGACCATCCAGTCCCGCATCGCGGGCAGCGGGCAAATCTCGGGTCGCTTCAGCAACGCCGAGGCGACTGACCTGGCCCTGCTGCTGCGCGCCGGCGCCCTGCCCACGGACATCTCGATCGCCGAAGAGCGCACGGTCGGCCCGAGCCTCGGCTCGGACTCGATCCGCATGGGCGTCAACGCGTCGCTCGTCGGCTCGCTGCTGGTCGTCCTGTTCATGGTCGTCTACTACCGCGTCAGCGGCCTGATCGCCGTCGCCGCGCTGACGGCCAATATCCTGATCCTGCTGGCGGTGCTGGCCCAGTTCAACCTGGTGCTGACGCTGCCGGGCCTGGCCGGCGTGGCCTTGACGGTCGGCATGGCGGTGGACGCCAACGTGCTGATCAACGAGCGCATCCGCGAGGAGCTGCGGAAGGACAAGTCGGTGCGTGCCGCGGTGCAGGCCGGCTACCACAACGCCCAGCGGACGATCATCGACTCGAACCTGACAACGCTGATCTCGGGCATCGTGCTGCTGTGGTTCGGCACCGGTCCGATCAAGGGCTTCGCGGTCACGATGTCCATCGGCATCCTGACGAGCATGTTCACCGCGCTGGTCATGACGCAGGTCATCACCGAAATCATGCTTCTGAACCCGAAGAAGCAGTCGCTCAGCATCTGACCAACGCGCAGTGCGGCCGGGCGCCCTGGCGGGCGCCGCCGCCGCCGGGCCGGAACCCGGGAAAGGCCAACAGCATGATGGAATTCTTCACGAAGACAAACTTCAAGTTCACCGGAGCAATGAAGTTCAACTTCACGCTATCGGGGATCGCCTTTGTCGCGAGCATTGTCCTGCTCATCGCGCACGGCGGGCCGCGCTACAGCATCGACTTCACCGGCGGTTCCGTGCTGCAGGTGAAGTTTGCGCCGTCGCCGGGTATCAGCCAGGTGCGCGGCGTGCTCGAGAAGGGCGGCGAGGCGGGCGTCCAGGTGACGGAATTCGGCGCTTCCGACGAGTTCCTCGTCACCCTGCCGGCCAGGAAGGGCGCCGAGAGCACCGACGCCACGCGCGTGGCGAAGGTGGCGCTGGATCAGTTGCACCAGGCCTTCCCGAACTCGCAGATCGATGTGCGGCGCACCGAGTCGGTGGGCCCCAAGGTCGGTGGCGAATTGCGTACCGCCGCCGTCAATTCGGTCATCGTCGGCGTGTTCCTGATCGCCGTCTATGTCTGGTTCCGGTTCGTCTTCCGGTACGGCATCGCCGCCATCATCGCGCTGTTGCACGACGTGATGCTGACGCTGGGTATCTTCTCGCTGCTGAACCTCGAGGTCAGCCTGCAGATCGTTGCCGCGCTGTTGACCATCGTCGGTTACTCGATCAACGATACGATCGTGGTCTTCGACCGCATCCGCGAGAACATGGGGCTGCGCCGCAAGGAGAGCTACCGTGAGGTGATCAACCGGTCGATCAACGAGACGCTCAGCCGCACGATCCTGACCTCGCTGACCACCTTCACGGTGGCGGTGGTGCTGTGGGCCATGGGCGGTCCGGTGATCCGGGACTTTGCGTTTGCGATGAGCTTCGGCGTGTTCGTTGGTACGTACAGTTCGATCTTTATTGCCAGTCCGTTGTTGGTGTGGTGGTCGGACAAGCAGATCAACGACAAGAAGCGCGCCTCCCCGGCGATGTAGTGGTTGTGCCGCCGAGATTGTGTCTGGCCGCGCCGTTGATCGGCGCGGCCTTTTCTTTCTGCCGGATCACACGGCGAATTTCAGTTCATGCCGCCTCTGCAACGCCAGTACTCGGGTGTCGATTGTTTTCCTGTAGTATTCGCCCCATCGCTGCGGCAGGTCGATCCGGCTGACGAACAGGCGTCGGCTGAGCACCTCATCAACTTCCAGTCGGTGGTCCAGCATCCCTCGTTCCTGCGCCGGCGTGGGGCTCCACCGCACCTTTTCACGTCGTCCCTTCATGTAGTTGCGCCACACCAGGAACACCGCCAGCCGTTCCGCGCTTGCCTGCCGACGCTTCGACCAGGCGATCGTCTCCCGTTTGTGGTTCGCGCTGCTGTGTCGCAACAGGAGATCGGCGAGATTCACCGGGAACAACGGGTTCCGGCCATCACGGCGTTCCCGGCTCGACGTCACGATGTGCGTCACCTGGCAGTCCAGTGTCGCGATCGCCCGGGGGTACGTCCGGTGGTCGTCGCTCAGCACGGTCAGGCGCGGTTGGCTCCCTGCCACGACCTGCAGCAGGTGGGTGACGTCCTTGAGCACCGCTTGGGGGTCCGGTCGCCCGTGCTGCGCTTCGAGGCGCTCCCGCTTGAGCTTCTGGGCGGGAGTCATGGAGCCGGAACGGCGAACTTCACTGTCGGTGAAATAGACGATGAAGTCGGACCCGGGTTCGATCGCCAAATGGTGGTGGAAGGGCCAGTACTGGGAGTGCTCGAAGGTGACGAAGCCGTCGATCGCCACGGTTGATACCGGAGGGGCTTTGCGCATCAGTTGAGTGTGCAACAGCAGGCAGTGGCGCCCAAGGCGTCCGAGCTGACGATCGACGGTCGATGGCGCCACGCGCAGGTCGCGCGCAATCTGCCGGTTGGCCATTCCGCCGGTGGTCTTGGTCATCAGCAGGGGTAAGACGTCCGGCCGCTTCAGCCAATAGGTCGCGCTGAAGGTCTGGGAGCTGAAAGAGCGCCGGCAGTGCTTGCAGATCCACCTGGGGATACGGTGTGGGGCCAGGCGTCGCCCGTAGTAGCCAATGCGTTTGTAGCGGGAAACGGAATCGAACTGCTTGTGATACATGCAGTTCGGGTTGGGGCAGTGCGGCGGGATGTAGTGTGCGGTGTTGTTGTCCATCCCTGATAGGGGCAGCTATCGGGCCAGGCACATTTTCGGCGGCACAACATAGGGCTAGCGGATCATCGGGAAGGGCGATTCGCCCGTTGCCCCATGGCAACTCAAACACGCCCTCCCCTCGTCATGCCCCTCATCATGGCACTTCTTGCACAACTGCCCCTGCCCGTTCCCCGGATAAGGGCTCGGCAACGGGTACGACCCCGACGCCACGCCGTCATCCACCAGTCGCACCAGCCGGAAATCCCAGCGACCCGCCGCCGGCGCCGACGAGGCGTGCGCGCGGTGGCAGGTCAGGCACATGATGCGGTCGGTCGCCACCGGCCCGTCCGTCCCGGTGGTGGATGTCGCCGGGCCCTCGAAGGGCACCTGGGGGATGTATGCGGTCGCCGTCATCCCGCCCCTGGGATTCGCGTCGCCTTCGTAGCGGTTGTACCGGTTGCGGACGTCGTCCTCGAGGTTGTCGTCGACCGGATGCCGGAAAGCCGAGCCGCTGCCCTCGCTGTGGTATTGCCCGTGGCAGTTCGCGCACCACAGGGACATGCCGGCGTGGTAGGCCGTGTGCCGGTTCGGCGATTCGCCGGCGCCGGGGTTCGTGATATCGAGCCCCTCGGCGACGGGCGCCGGGTAGACGAAGACGGCCAGGCCGCCCTGAACCGGCCCCGGGCCGTGCAGCATGCGGTAGCCGCCGCCGCCGTGGGGGTCGTGGCAACTGGTGCAGCCGAGGCTGGCCGATGGGAAGGTCCCGCCGGGGGCGCGATCCCAGCGGGAGTCCGCGCCGGTGCCGCGATCCGGCGAGTTGATGCAGTGGCCCGCGGCGTCGCCCGCGATGGCGCTGCCGGCGCCGTCGTTGAGGTTGTCCTCGAGCAGCCACGTGAAGTTTCCGGCCCCGTATTCGGTCGGGGGCGCCATCGGCGTCGCGCCGAAGACGCCGTTGCCGCGGCCGTGGCAGGTCAGGCAGAGGTCGGTGGACGATTCGGCGGCCAGCAGCGGGCGCGAGCCGTCGAGGGCGATCTGGCCGGTCGCGGCATCGTGCATCAGGTGGCAGATGGCGCAGGAACCGACGCTGCCGCCGTGCACGACGGCGGCGGCGGGTGCGGGCATCGCCGCCAGCCCGAAGAACGCCGTACCCGCTGCGGCAAGCACGGCGCGAACCCGGGGGCCGCGGCGGAAGTGATGGGCCATGTGGGACAGTGACATCGGTTCGGCCGTCTCCAACCAGGGTGGGTGTTGCCCGTTGATTCTAACACGGAGATCGAGCCCCGGCTACTTTCCAAAACGCCGATGGGCCCGGCGGGAATCTCCCGCCGGGCCCATCGGTTCAGCCTTTGGTCAAGGCCCTACCTCGACTACAGCTTGTCGAAGGCGTCCTTCGCATGGCACTTGTTGCACAGCGACTTCTGCTCAGCCACGAACGTGTAGCCGTAGTACTTCCGGTCCACGTCGGTCTGGATGAAGCCGGTGTCCGTCGCCAGCGGGTGCGACTCGGACATGATGCGGGCCGTCATGTCCCAGCGCGCGCTGTCCTGGAACGGCGAGGCATGGGCGCGGTGGCAGGTCAGGCACATGACTTCGTCGGTGCCCGTGGGGCCCTGCGTGTAGTTCGTCGAGTTGACGGTGGCCACGTCGACGGTGACGGCCTCGAAGGGCACCAGGCCCCAGTACGAGGTGGCAGCGTTGCCGCTGACCAGGTCGTCCGTGCTCACGTAGGCGTTGTAGGCGCCGGCGATCGACGAGCCCATCGCGCGGGTCGGGTGCACGAAGTTGGTCGTGTTGTCGTCATGGAAGTTGGCGTGGCAGTTCGCGCACCACTTGCTCATGCCGCTCTTGTACACGGTGTGGGCGACGTTGGACTCGATGCCCGTGCCCGACGTGGTCGTGCGGCTGTTGCCCTTGGCCAGGGGAGCCGGGTTGGCGAACGAGTAGCGGCCGCCGGCGTAGTAGGGGCCCATCTCGGTGCCGTACAGCAGGCGGAAGTTGTCGTTGCCGTGGGGGTCGTGGCAGCTGGTGCAGCCCATCTGGCCGCTGACGAACGTGCCGCCCGGCGCGCTGGCCAGCGTGGCGTCGGCAGCGAGGCCCTTGGTCGGCGCCACGATGTTGTGGCCGTGGCTGTCGCCCTTGCTCATGACCGTCGAGCCGCGGCTCACCCAGCTGAACGTGCGGCTGACCCAGTAGAAGTCGCCGCCGGCGCCGAAGCCGGTGCCGCTGGCAAACTGACCGTAGGCGGCGTGGCAGCGCAGGCAGGTGTCGCTGGCGGTGCCGGTGTTCAGCAGGAACTCGTTGCCACTGGGATGAGCGGCATCCACGAGGGCGCCATTCTGGCTGTTGTGCATGGTGTGACAGCCGGCGCAGTAGGCAACGCCACCGTCATGGAATGCGAGCACCGAGCTGGCCGACAGGCCGAGCGCCAGCACCAGGGCGATCTTGATGAGAGTCTTCACGAGTGAGCCTCCAAGTGCAAGTTTCGTTTGTCCCGCCGTTGGCGCGGAACGCTTCTGTGAACGTCTACCTCGAACCGAGGACCGGCGCCGGACATTCGGCAGCGCCGACCTTTCTATTCAACTGCCCCGTCGGCCAGGACGCTGAATACCTGCACACGGCCTTTGAAACCCTGCGCCACGTAGAGGTGGCCGGTCCCATCCGCCGCCATCGACACCGGGTGATAGAAGGCGCCCGGGGCGTCCCCGATCGACCCGTATTCGTACTTGAACTCGTGTCCGGCATTGAAGGCCAGGATCTTGTGCCGCAACTGGTCCAGGACGAACAGGCCGCCGTCGGGCCCGGCAGCGGCCGCTACGGGGAAGAACATCCGGCCCGGCGACGAGCCGACCCGACCGAACGACTCCAGCTGCTTGCCTTCCGCACTCAGGACCAGCACCACGTGCAGGTTGCCGCCCGGCACGCAGATCGTGCCATCGCCCAGTTCCGCGGGACGGCCGAGGTCCATTTCCAGCGACTTGTCGTCGGACTGCCCGTCGCCGATGGTCGCCGACCACAGGAGGGCGCCGGTGTTCGCATCGTGCTTGGCCAGGACGCCGCTGGTCGTGTCGAGCGTCAGGTAGTTCCCGTCGTGCATGACGACCAGGTGGCCCGGCTTCCAGCCGTTCGCCGGCGCTTCCGGCCGGTAGCCGTCGGGCTCGCCGTAGATGTCGAGCCGGGAGATCGTGCCGCGCTGGCCATCGACCAGCGTCGTCGCCACCAGCCGTCCTTCGTGGTCGACCGTGCCGTCATTCGGGCTCAGGAGGTTCGCGAAGCCGCCCGAGCGGAAAGTCTCGACGCCGGCGGCATTGAACACGTGCAGGGCGCTGTAGGCGGATTCGGTGACGCAGACTTCGCCGTGGTTCGCGTCACAGGAAACCGCCACCGGCCGCGCCTGGCCGTTGTGGTCCTGGGAGAGTTCCAGCGTGCGCTCGTACCGGATCGACATGGCACCCGCGACAGACGCGAACCCCGACAGCGCTGTTAGCGCGGCAACACCTGCAACGGTCATCTTCAGGTGGTGATGGGGGCGATGGGGGTTCACTCGTCACGCTCTTGTCATGGGTTGCCCGAAACTCCGCCGTGACCGTGGTCACTTGTCACGGATATATCATACCACACGGGCAGACGAAGTCAACTGAAACGCCAAAAAATAAACGTGGTTTCGCGCATAGGACATGACATTCGTCCTCAAAATCTAACTTGCGGTATATCCTACAATTAGGTTGGTGGTTCGCCGAAAAAAGTGCGGCAGGCCGGTGACCCGACCTGCCGCGCCGTCTTGCCGGACCCTGCGGCGGCGGTGTGGAACCCCGCCGCAGGGCTTGTTTCCAGGCTAGGAACCATCCCGCTTGGCGCGCAGCTTGTCGGTGTGGCAGCCGATGCAGAGCGCGCCTTCGGGGTTGTCCCGGAGGAACCGCACGAACGCGGTGCCGTGCGGCTCATGGCAGCTGACGCAGGTCATCTTGCCCCCGGTGCGCGGGTCCTTGAAGTTGTCGCCCATCGGGTGGTCGGTGTGGTCCCGGTAGGCATGGCAGTTCAGGCACACCTCCCGGATCTTCGTGCCGTCGGCCGCCTTTTCCGCCACCAGGTGCGGATTGTGGCAGACCGTGCATTCCTTGCCGTCAACCAGCGGGTGCTTGTGCGCCGCGGTCCGGTTCGTTTCCACCTTGGCCTGGTGGCACTTCCCGCAGACGGCCGACTGCTGCCGCGGCAACAGCGGCGCGTACGGTGCCGTGTGTGGTGAATGGCAGATGGTGCAGGCTTTCTCGCCCTTCAGCGGCGCATGCATCTCTCCGGTCTTGAGGTCCTCCTTCACGCCGTCGTGGCACCCGAAGCACAGCTCCGGCTGGCGCGCCTTCGTGGCGGTGGTGGTGCCGACATGGCACGCCGCGCAATTGCCCGCGGCGAACGGCTTGTGCACGTTCTCATGCGGCAGGTTGGCCAGCTTGGACGCATGGGGCGTGTGGCAGCCGGCGCAATCTGCGGTCGCCACCGGGAAGCCCTTGTGCTTGGCAGCCAGGGACGCCGGTTCATGGCATTTCACGCACAGCACCTTCGTCTCGGCGATCAGGCTCATGGCCACGGGGCCCCCGTGCGGGCTGTGGCAGCGTGTGCAGGCGCCCGTCTTGAAAGGCGCATGCACAACCGGCAGCTTCTTCAGTTCGTCGATCTTCTGGTGGCAACTTGTGCAGAGCACGGCGGCCGGCTGCGTCAGCAGTTTCGGTTCGGACGAAGCGTGGGGGTTGTGGCACGCTTCACAACGACCCTCACGGAACGGGGTGTGCGCCAGCTCGGGCTTCGGCGCCAGCCCGGCCAGGTCGTGGCAGGCGGCGCAGGTGTCGGCCGTCCGCTTGCTGTTGAGCTGGTGATCGCCCCGGGCCACGTGCGGGTTGTGGCAGGCGGTGCATTCCCCTTCACCGAACGGGGGATGCACGGTCTTGCCCTTGGCCGTCGCATCGGGCAGGCCGTCGTGGCACTGCGTGCACGTGGCGGTCTGGTTGACGATCGGCTGGGCGTCCACATGACACGTGGCACAGTCTCGGTCCGCGAAGGGCGGGTGCTCCTTGGCCACCAGCAGGCCCTTCACGGTCGAGTTGTGCGGCTCGTGGCAACCGAGGCAGTTCAGCCCGGCCGCCTCGCGCCCGAGGTGCTTGTCGGCGAAACCCTTGCTCTTCTCGTCGTGGCACTGGAAGCACAGCGCCGGGACCTTTGCCCGCAGGAAGGCGTGCCCCTGGCCACCGTGAGGCAGGTGGCAGGACAGGCATTCGCCCTGGCTCGGCGGGTGGATCGACACGGCGTTCTTGGGCGCGGCGATGGACTCGTGGCACAGGCCGCACAGCTTCGTGGCGTCCGTCGACAGCAGCGCCTTGCGGGGGGCGTTGTGTGGGTCGTGGCAGGCCGTGCAGTTGCCCTTGGCCACGGGTTCGTGGCCCTGCCAGTTGTCGCCGGTCGGCTGGCCGACATCGTGGCATCCGGCACAGGTGGCGGCCACGGGCTGCCGCAGCAGTGCGCGCTCCGCGCCGCCGTGCGGCAGGTGGCAGTCCACGCAGGCGCCGTCGGCCGCGGGCGGGTGCACCGTACCGCCGGCCGGCTGCTTGGAGAGATCACCGTGGCAGTCCGCGCACAAGGCGGCCGCGGGCTTCTTCAGAAGCGCCGGCTGGTCTGAAGTGTGCGGCAGGTGGCAGGCCAGGCACTCGCCCCGCGCGGCGATGTCGTGCGTGTGCGGTGCCGCGAGTTCCATCGCGACCTTCGTGTGGCAGCCCAGGCACAGGTTCCCGGGTCCCTTGACCAGGAGCTTCTGCTCCTCGGAACTGTGCGGGTCGTGGCACACCGTGCAGGCCTGCTTGGCGACGGGAGCATGCACCAGTCGGCCTTCCACGGGCGGCACCGGCACGATGTCGCCGTGGCAGCCCACGCACAGCTTGTTCGTCTCTTCCTTGAGCAGCTTCGGCCTCTCGCCGCCGTGGGGGGCGTGGCACGTGGTGCAGTTGCCCTCGGCGGCCGGCGCGTGCCGGTTCGTGTGGTCGAACGCGGTCTTGTCGTGGCACTCGAGGCACAGCTTGCGCTGGCCGGAAACCAGCATCCCGGGCCGTGCGCTCCCGTGCGCGGCATGGCACTTCGTGCACTCATGCTCGGCGGCAGGCGGATGGGCGACCTTGGTCGTGGTCGCCGGGTCGTCGTGGCACTGCACGCAGAGGTCGGCGAGCGGTACGGTGAGGGCGCCGGGCGCGGCTCCCGGTGTCGCGTCGTGGCACGAGGAGCATTCTCCGCCGGCCACGGGTGCGTGCAGCACCGCGTAGTCGAGGTGCTCGCCGTCGGAGCCGTGCGGGTCGTGGCAGGACACGCAGCCGGCGACGCCGCCCTTGTCGCCGTGCACCTTGGCGAGCTTCGCCTGGTCCTTGTGACAGGACAGGCACAGCTGGTCGCTCGGCTGCTTCAGCAGGCCGGCGTTGGCCGAAGCGTGGGGGTCATGGCACGCGATGCAGCCGCCCTGCGCCAGCGCCTTGTGCGGGTGCTTGCGGTTGAACGGGACGCGGTCGTGGCAGGCGAAGCAGCTCTCGTCGCCGGCCGCCTTCAGCAGGTTCGGCTGGCCCGTGCCGTGCGGGTTGTGGCAGCCCGTGCAGTCGCCCTGGCGCAGCGGGGCGTGCACGGGACCGCTCTTGAGGATCTCGCCGAATTCCTTGTGGCACTCCAGGCACAGTTCGCGCCCGGTGGCCTTGAGGACGAGCTTGCCGATGACGCCGTGCCGCCGGTGGCAACCCTCGCATTCGCGCGCGGCGAAGGGCGCGTGCGCATTGCGCGTGCTGACCTTCTTGATCGCTTCCTGGTGGCAGTCCGCGCAGGCCTTGCTCTTGAAGCCGCCGGCAGCTCGGGCCGGCCCGGCGTGGAACGCGACCGAGGCCACCAGCGCCAGCGCCAGTGCGGCCGCGCGAAGGCGGCGGGGGTGTACATCGATGCAGCGAATCACGGTCGAGCCTCCTGCTTAACTCAGTGGGCCGCGGGGGCGGCGGGCTGCGCGGTGGCCTTCTTGAATTCCTCGATCGCCTTCAGGACTTCCGCCTCGGCGCCGGGCAGCACGACAACGGGGGAAGCGGCCTTGAGCCGGGCCAGGATTTCGACGAGGTGGTCGCGCGTCGCGTCCCGTTTCATCATCGCCAGGACCTGGTCCCGGCACGACTCCAGCGGCTGGGGCTGCCCGCCCTCGAGGCCGCTGATCTGCGCCACGACCCAGCCGTCGGGGACCTCGTACGGTTCCGGCACCGCGTTCAGCTTGAGGTCGGCCGGTTTGAGGCCCATCTCCACGGGCTGCAGCCAGACATCGGGGAACGGGGGCGGGCCCTGGATGACGCGCTTGTCGTTCTCGGCCAGCCATTTGAGGGCCGTGCCCGACTCGAGCCGCGCGCGCAGGTCGCCCGCGATCTCCTTCGTCTTGACCTTGAGGCTGCCGACCTTCACGCGTGACGGCATCAGGAGATCGCCCGTGTGCCCCCGGTAGTAGTGCGAGACTTCGGCGTCGGCCGGCTTGAAGTCGAATTCCAACAGGACGCGCAGCGCCTCTTCCTGGATCGAACTGCGCTCCATGCGCTGGCGGAGAAGCACCATCCCGGGCTGGCGATCCATCTTCTGCGCCCTCATCTGGGCGTTCGCCAGCACTTCCTCGACGTACGAGCGCAGGCACAGGTCGCGTTTTTCGGCGGCATCGGGCTTGCCGACCAGGCCGTGGTATTGCTGGAACCGGAGTTCACGCGAGAAATCGGCAACCGTCAGCTTGCGTCCGTTCACCAGGTTGGCGAGCACCTCAGTGCTTTCGCGCAGCCGCTTCTGCACGGCGGGGTCGGCCGACCCGTAGTCCAGCGACTTCAGCAACATGGAATCGACCGTGACGTTGAAGGTGCGGGCCAGCCCGGCGAGATAGCCCTTCACCGCGTCCCGACGCTTGTCGTGCACGGCGGGAGCATCCGCGGGGATCGACAGCGCGACCGAGTCGAGCAGCGCCTTCATGCATTCGTGGCGCACGGCCTCGTTGCCCTCGTTGCGGACGGCGAACTCCTGGTCCAGGCCCATGCGGTAGCCTTCCTGGATGATGAGTTCGTTCTGCGTCAGCCGCTCGAGGATCGCTTTCGGATCCGCGAATTTCGCGGCCACGTTGTCCGCGTTCCTGGCCTGCATGAGGCCCAGTTCGAGGTCCAGTTCGGCCGTCGTCACCGTGTCGGTCCCGACGGTGGCGAGCGGCACGGGCCGCTGGTCGGCCGCGCGGGCCGCGGCTGCGCTCACGAGCGCGAACACGGCGATGAGCGCCAGGTTGGACCGCAACGGGCGAAGTGGGCGGGTGGTCATGAGGTAGGATCCTCCAGCAGGTGTTTGAAACGCGGCCACAGGTTCTCGGCGCCTTCGCGCATCTGGTCCAGTTCGGTCATCGGGTGGATGACGCCGAACCAGCCGGTCGGCGTTCCTCCCGGCATCATGATGCTCGACGCCGCCCGGATCCGGCCGGTGCGCAGGTCGAGCAGGCGCAGCGTGATGGTCATGTCGGTCACCTGGCGGGGACCGGCAGCCGGGCCGTCGGCCAGGTAGTCGGGCGCGGCGTTGGCGTTGCCGTCGACCTGCCCGAAGGACACAACCTCGGGCAATACGACCCACGTGATGCCGAAGCGTTCCGCCAGCTGGGCCCTGCCTTCCTTGTCCAGGCGCGCGGGGTCTCTTCCCGTGTCCAGGGCCGAGCCCGCCGCCAGCGCGGGGTCGATGACGGACCAGTTCGTATCGGCCACGGCCGCCGCCAGGAGGCAGGCGGTCGCCGTGCGCACGGCCTGCGCATCCAGCCCGATGCCCCGGCTGGACAGGATCAGGAGCGGCGCGCCGCCTCGATGGCCGGGCGCGTCGGGCGGCATGGCCCGCCGCAGGGCGTCGGCCAGCGACCGCTGCCAGGTGCCCTCCGAAACAGTCGCCGCGGCGATGCCGAGCGCCTCGACGCGTCCCTGGCCCGTGCCGATGGCCCGTACCGTCGCGGTGAGCGATCCGTTGTCCGCCAACACGGTCACCGCCAGCAGTGTTTCCGCTCCGAGCTCGCTGCGCAGGTCGGCCAGGAAGGCGGCAGGCAATGCGGCGCAGCTGCGCACGCGGTGGCGCCGCACCAGGTCCTCGGTCCCCGCGCGGTCGGCCGCCGGACGATGGGAAGCTCCCGTCAAGGCTGTCAGGATCTCGAGGGCTGCCTGGCGGATCACGGCGGCATCAGGCGGCAGGCCGGGCATCGGCGCGCCTTCGAGGTTGAACACGATGGCGACGGACTCGGGTTCGTCGGCACGGGCCGCGCTGGGCACGGACAGGAGCGCCGTCAGGAGCAACCCGGCAGCCAGGCCCAGGTGAGTTCCGTGCCTGAGGGTCTTCATCAGAACAACGTCTCCAGCGCGGCGCGGACATTGGCGCGCGCCACGTCGTAGATGCCGGCCGTGCCGCCGCCGAAGAACTTCCGCAGGAGCGACGAGCCGTCGGTCCGGGTCTGCGACGACCAGATCGTGCCGCCGGTCTGCGTCTCGCACAGCTGGTAGACGCTGGTCACGACCTCGGACGGGTCATGGCTGGTGCGGTCCAGGCCGTATTCCTCGATGGTGCCGAAGAAGATGCCCTCGGCGCCGAGGCGCTTGCCGAGGTCCTTGATCTGCTCAGGGCTCAGGATGCGGTCGAGCGGGAGCTTCATTTCCGCCACGGCCGCTAGGGTCGCGCCGCGATCGATCACTTCGAGGTCCTTGTTGGCCAGCACTTCGGTCACGAAGATCGACTGCACGCGCTGTGCAGCGTAGACGTCCTGCGTGAGGTTGTAGAACGGGTAGACGGCGACGCGCCGGATGAAGCTGAAGTCGACGTCCTCGCGCACGTACTGGCTGGCCCTGGGCGCACAGCCGATCGCGGCGAGGCATACGGCGAGCAACAGGATGGTCGTGCCTCTGACAAGGCGTCGCGTGCTCTTCATGGTTCGTTCTTTCCTCCCGTCAGCAGCCGTACCCGGGACAAAATTGGGATAAAGTGGTCAAAATGTCCAATAACCCCGCAACTGGAATCCGAACGGCCAGCTTTCGCGGCCGAGGAGGCGCTCGTAGCTCTTTTCGGCGCTTCCCGAGAGGGTCAGGCGGGGACGTGCCTGCCAGTCGACCCCGACGCTGCCGCCGCGGCGCAGGTCGTCGGCCCGCGAGTCCTGGTAGTCGTTCGCCGAGAAGGAGAGCAGCACGCTGCCGCCCCGCAGGGGGATCCAGGACAGGGAATTGCGGTAGATCCAGTCTTCCCTCTCGCGCCGCTGGCCGACAGCCTGCCCGGACCACGACAGCAGGGGCGTGATCTCCCACGAGGCGTCGATCTCCGTCTCGGCGAACGAGGTGAACCCGGCGCCTGCTTCCTGGCCGACCCAGCGCGTGGTGCGCACGAAGTCCAGCCGCATGCTCGGTCGCGGGGAACTGCGGACCTCGGACGACACGACCCACGAATCGGAATTGCCGTCCAGGGCCGCACTGGTCCGCCAGCCGCGGGTCACCTTCTGGTTGAACGTCAGCGCCGGCGCTGCGCGCCAGGTGCCGTCAGCCATGACCGATTCGGTCACCTGGCGGACGCTGTAGGTGTTGTCGTTGGTGCGCACCCAGGCCATGTGCGCGCCGAAGCGGTCGGTGTTCCGCCGCTGCAGCGAGACCTGGCGGGAGTTGGAGTCGGTCCTGAGCCTCTTCGGGCTGTGCTCGGCGCTCTCCTGGTACTGGCCGGTCAGGGACCAGCCCCCCAGCAGCCAGGAAGCGAGCACGCCGCCGTTCGTCCGCTCCTGGCGTCCATCGCCGGCGCGGTCGCGACGGTCGAGGGCGATGTCGCCGTGGACTCGCAGCCGGGACGAGAGCCTGACTTCGACGCCGCCCGTCGCGGTCGTCCGCTCCTGGCGCGAACGCAACTCCGGCTGGGCTGTCGTCGCATTCTCCAGAATCTCGAACTCGGTGACGAAGAGGTCCCCGATCGTGGGGCCGATCTTCCGGTCCACAAGCTTGAGGCGCCGGTGCGTTGCGCCGCCGACGAAGGTGATTTCCCAGCCTTGCCGACCCGTCTCGGACTCCACGTAGCGGGCGCTCCAACTGCCGGCCGGGACCGGGGAGCCCCAGTCCCTGCCTTCTGCCTCGTCGCAGAAATACAGGTCCCACTGCAGCATTTCCGGCAGGAACGTGACCTTGCGGTCGACATACAGGAACGCGGACACCATCGCGACCGGTTCCCCGAAGTCGAGGTAGATGTTGCGGAAGTCGCCGCCGTAGTCGCGACCGGGCGTCGCGTTGTCGCCGAGGTTGATCACCGTGGGCGTCGAGCGGTCGTTGTCGAAGAGCGCCGGCACGGGCTGAGGCTGGTTCTCCAGGGGGTCGAGGAAACCCGGCGTGTCGTCCAGCCAGAAGCCTCCGGCGAGCGGCGGCAGGTACTGCTGGCCCGCATCGGCGCTGAAAGTGTTGCGCTGGTTGAATCGACGGTGGTTGATCGACCAGGTCGCGTGGACTGCCTTGTCGCGAACGAGGTCCCGGTCACCACGAATCTGCAGTTGCTGCGTGTCGTAAACCGTTCGCTGCGAGAGCGTGATCGAATTCAGGTCGACGCGGGAATAGGTGAACTCCACGTCTTCGTGGCGGGTCAGGTCCAGGCGCAGCCGGCCGGTGCCGTTGCGCTCGCGGTTCTCGCGATCCTCCGCGTTGCCGCGCCGCCAGCTCGAGTCGTCCTGATAGTTGGCATCGCCGGACAGGTGCCCGAAACGACCGCTGGTCCAGAGGCCGAATTCGAGGTTGTCGTCGCGCAGCGTCGGCAAACCGGTGTTGTCCTGGTCGACGCGATTGCCACGGGCGAACAGGCTGGCGCGCAACGGCGTGGACTGCCAGGACAACGTGGCCGACGGCGTCAGCGTGACGGTCGTGTTGTCGACGCTGGTGCCGGCGGCCGTGCCCTTCAGCAGTTCGCGGCGGGCCAGGTACTGCAGCCTGAAGGAAGCGTTGGGAGACAAGCGGATGGCCTGCTCGAGGCCGAAGATCTCCCATAGGTTGTCACTGCTGTAGGCCTGGTCGCCGGAACGCCCTTCCTGGTGAAGGGTGCGCACATCCACGCGGCCGTCCAGCGCCACAGCCGGCGACCCCACGACGGTGACCAAGGCCAGGCCGACCAGCGCGGAACCGATCGCCAGCGAGGCGCGCCCGCGGCGACTGCGACGCGAATGTTCGTTCCGTGGCAGCATGGGTTGGACTGCAGCCTCGGCTGGGGATGCTTCGGCGACAGGCCTCGGCCGCGGGCGCTCCCGGGTGCCGGGGCGCGACGGCGCTTCTAAGTCCTTGTCAGCCGCAGGATTTCGACCGTTACGAGTTAAAAAAATAACAAATCGGACGAAAATAAGCAATCATGAACTTGAGGAATCGCGGCGGGTTAGGAAATGCCCGGATCGCCTAGGGGACATTCGCCATCACGGCCATGAGGCGCGTGTCGGCGGACTGGCCGGAGTTCCTCAACTGGTGGCAGCCGAGGCAAAGTTCGGGCTGCGACGGGAAGGCGACCAGGAGGTCGCGCTGACCGCCGGTCAGCGAGTGGCAGGTCTGGCATTCGACCTTGCCGTCGAACAGGCGCAGGCGCGGGTCGATGGGTGAACGCAGCCGGCGCTCGTCCCGGCCGGCGCCGGCGACGGCCATGACCCCGAGGGGATGCGTGGCGTGCTGGTCGAACGTCAGCGACTGCCCGCCGGTCTCCGCCTGCCAGGTCGAGCCGCCGCCACTGCCGTGGCAGTTCAGGCAACCCTGGCTCGGCGACTGGCCGGCCAGCAGCGCGGCATCGCGATGGTACAGAGCGGCTGCGGCGCGGTGTGCGGTCGAGAGCTTGCCGAGATCGGCCCCGGGCTCGTGGCAGCCCGCGCAATGGGCGGGCACGCCTTCACCGAGGCCCTGGACCGACATCTTCAACTCGCCGAGCGATGTCTTGAGGCGACCCAGTTCGTGGAACGTATGGCAACCCGCGCAGTCGGCCGTGGGGTTGTCGTGGAAGCCGAGCTGGACCATGGCTGGCGAGTCCTTCGCCGCGAGGTCGCGGTGGCAGCTGCGGCAGGTCCGCGAGCGGGGGTCGGGGTCGTTCGGACCGGCAGCCGCCACGGCCCTCGCGGTGGCGCCCTGGTGGCACCGCGAGCACGCGATGCCTTCATGCGGGTCCGTACCCGACGCCGAAAGCCCGTTCGCAACCAGGGGGGTCGCGGACAGGATCAGTGCCGATACGACGGCGGGGAGCGTGCGCAAGGTGTCCTTCATGCCGCAAGGTTTCGGATCATTTCTCAAATGCTTTAGTATTTTGTTGTTTTGTAATATGGGCCGACAACGCCATGACGGGTCACTTGCAGGACACAATCTGTATTCTGCGGGATACGCGCCGGTGTGTGCGTGTTAACATGGTGCGGAGCGAAACACCGTGCGGACAGGGGCTTGGCGCTCCGCGGGTTGCCATCACCACCCGGCGACTTGCGGCACAGGGATTGCAACCCTTCCCTGCCCGTGGTCCATCACCGGTACCAACGAAGGTTTCCCGATGCGTGTCCGGCGACACCGCCTTGCCCTGCCGCGCTGCCGCGCCGGGGCCGCCAGCCTGCTGGTGGTCCTGGCCGCCGGCTGTGCCCTTCTGGGCCCGGTGGCGGGTGGCGCCCTCGCCGCGAAGGATGAGGGCGCGCGTCCGGCTGCCGACTCGCCGGGAGCCGTGTTCGGCAAGCTCGCCTCGGCGTTCGAGGCCGGTGACGCCGCATCGCTGGCGACGCTCGTCCACCGCGAGGGGCTCACGGTCACCGACCAGGGCCAGCGTTCCAGCGAATACAGCCCCAGCCAGGCCGTCTACTTCTTCAAGAACCTGTTCCAGGGCCAGCGCACGCTGCTGTTCGCCTACAAGATGACGCAGGACGATGTCGACGGCGGCCGCGCGCGCGCGATGGCCGAGTGGAAGCGCCGACGGGTCGATTCCGAGCGCGTCGTCGAACTGCAGATTGTCCTGGTGCTCGCCCTCGACGAGGGCCGCTGGCGGCTCGCCGAAATCAACATGATCCGCTAGGAGGCGTCGCATGAGCTGGTCCCGGGCCCGCGCGACGGCCGTGGCTGGAATCGCCTGCGTGGCGGCCCAGGGCGTCGTCCTGACGCTGGCCAGCCGCAGCGCGGAAGCGGCGTCGCTTCCGTGGCGCGGCGTTTTCGCGTTGCTGGCGGTCGGGCCGTTGCTGACGGGCGTGCGTGCGGCGCGGCGGCCCGGACATCGGGCCTGGGGTCTGGCGACCGTCGTCCTGGCTGTCGGTCTGGCCGCGGGTGCGCTCTTCCTGCCGAAACCAGGTGCGCACCAGGCCCGGAACGCCGTCGCGCAGGCGCCGACCGAAGCGGTCGGAAAGATCGCCGCAGACCTCGAGCGCGATGTAGCCCGGCTCGCCGCCCTGGCTGCGCGGGAGGCTTCCGGCCTGACCGGGGCGGTGACCGGCGCCGGGGGCGAAGCCTTCCGCGCGCTCGCTCCGATCCCCGCGACGTGGGCGGCGGGCGACGCGGAACTGCGCCTGCCGGTCGCCGCCGCGCTCTGGCGCGACGGCCAACTCGCCGCCTGGACGGCCGGCGCCCTGCCCCTGTCGTCCCCGGCTGATGGGTCTGTCGCTGCGGTTTCGCGGCTCGAGCCGTACCGCGACGGCTGGGTGCTGCGTCGCCTGCAGCCGTGCCCGGGCGGAGCGTTGCTCGAACTGCAGTGGATGCTGCCGCGCGCGGACGACGTGCGCGGCGTGTACGGCCTGGAAGTCACTGTCGGCGAGGGGAGATCCGGCGCCGCGTTCCGCGACGTGGACCTCGACGGCAACACCACGCCGATGGTCGTGCGGGTGCGCGCAGCGGTCGGGGCTCCGGCGACGGCGGCAGCCTCCGCCGGCGCGCGCCTTTTGGCGCTGATGCTGGTGTCGTGGGCCGTGCTCCTGGTGGCGCAGGCGGCGCTGACCGGCCGGGGCCAGGTCGTGTTGGCAGCGGCGCTGCTTGCGCGCGCCTTCCTGGCCGCCGTCGATCTCCGCCAGTGGCTCGTGGCGTCATTTCCCGCGGTCGAGATGCCGACCCCTCCGGGTTCCTGGTCCAGCCTGATCGACCCGTCCTACTTCGCGACACCCGCGTTCGGCGGCTGGTTCGCGACCACCGCCGACGCGCTGCTGACGGCGATCCTGCTCGCGGTGGGTGTGCGCCATGTCCACGCGCGGCTGGCGCGGCGGCTGGAGTCCGGCCCACGGCGTCTCGACAGACGCGGATCATGGTGGCTGGCCGCCGCCTTCGGCGTTGTTGCCGCCGTGTTGCTGCCGTCCCTGCGCGCGTTCGTGATCCTGCTGGCCGACAACGCTAACCCCCGCCTGATCGGTCCCGGCGTCTCCCTGTCGCTGCTCACGTTCTGGGGGCTGCACGTCGTCCTGCTGCTGCTGTCGGTCTCGGCGCTCGGTCTTCTCGGGCTCCTTGCGGTGGGTGCGCGCTCGACGGCCCGCGGCGCGACGCCGGCACGGGTCGGCGGCATCGCGGTGTTCGTGTTGGCTGTGGCCGGGGCGTGGCTGGCCCGCGCAGGAACGATGACCGGCGTGCTTGCCGGCGCGCTCGCTGCAGCGGTGTGGTGGTTCCAGGCCTGGGTGCGGGCGTCCGACGGACGCGGGGCGCGCTTGGCGTGGCCGGCGCTCGTGCTGGTGGCCGCCCTGTGGAACTACGCATCCTTGCACCACGTCCACGACGCGGCGGAAAGGGCGTGGCTCCAGCGTCGCGCCGGCGAGATCACGGATGACCAGTCGGGCTGGTCCCGCAGCCTCATCCAGACCGTGCTCATGGAGATGCAGCAGGTGGACGATGTCGCCCCCGCCGAGACGGTGGATGAACCCTGGCGTGACGAGGCGGCCTGGCGCCTGTACCGGAGTTCGCTGCTCAATGGCCTGCACTTTGCGGGCCTCGTGGAGATCCTCGATCGCGAGGAGCGCAGCGAGAGCCTGTTCGCTGCGGGTTTCCTGCGCGATTTCCACTACGAGACCATGTCACGCTCCGGCTGGGTGACATCCACCGGTGCGGCCGCGGGTCCCGGCGATGATATCGTGTTCCGGTCGGAACGGCGGCTCTACAGCGGCGGTCAGGAAGACATCCTGGTTGCCGAGGCCCCGCGGCGTTCGGGTCGCGGCTGGCTGCGCGTGGAGGCGCCGCTGCGGTCATGGCGAGTGTCGACGCTCACCGCGCCCCAGGACAACCCGGATGCCGCCGGCGGCGGCCGTTACCAGCCACGCCAGGAAGTGGATCGCCCGGTCCTTCTCCTGCTGGCCGATGACGGCGGGTGGCGGGGCTCGGGCGCCGAGGGATTCCCCGGCCCCGATGGCGACGAGCCCGTGGCGCAGTTGCGCGCGGGCCGGCGCGAGTGGGCCGTGATCCCGGTCGGCGGGCACGACTGGCTCTGCCGCTGGACGTTCGTGCCGGCGGCGGCGGCCCGCGCGCCGGGCGAGGGGTTCCTCATCGGCATCGAGCGGCCGACGTTCGGCGACACAATGCTCGACGCGTCGCGCATGATCCTCATCGACGTGCTCGTGTTCGTCATGCTCGGGGCGCTGGTCCGGTTCCGGCGGGTCGTCTCGCCGAGGGGCTGGCAGCCCGGCTTCCAGGAGAAGTTCCTGGCCGGGTACCTGCTGCTGGGGCTGGTCCTGCTGCTCATGGTCGGCCTTTCGGTCGACCGCGTCGGTTACGAACGGGTACGCGCCGAGGCGCGGCAGCAGGCGCGCGACGGACTGACGATGGCCCTCCAGCAACTGGGCGGCCTGCTGTCCGACCAGGCGCGCGAACTGGCCGACAGTGGCCGGTTGGACGATGCGTTGCGCGGGTCGGCTGCGGACGCGCCCGTCGATGCCGACCTGCGCCGCGCCGTGCTGTTCGCAGGCGATGGCAGCGTGCTCTTCGACGGCTCGTCCATTCCCCTGGCGCCGGCGGAAGCCGCGGCGCTGCTCGAGGCGGCCCGTTCGTCGCCGGCGCTGCTCGTTCGCGAGGGCGGGGATGTCTATGCGGGTGTCATGGTTCCGGTGGCCCTCGGTCGCGGCGGCGGCGACCGCTCTTCGGCAGCGGGGGTCGATGCGGGCCACGGCGGCGTCATGAACAACGGCCTGCTGCTCTACCGGCAGCGGATCGACGGGACACTCGTGGCGGGGCTGTCGGACCTGCTGCAGGGCGAAGTCACGCTGAGCCTCGACGGCAGGCCGCGCCTGACGAGCCATCCCGAGGAACTGTTCGAGGGAACGCGGCCCCCGCTCGTGGACGCCGGGCTGATGGCCACGCTGTTCGACCATCCGCAGGGCCCCGGCCTGTCGTCACCGGCCGGGCGGCCTTTCGCCTGTGACGCGGGGCAGCCCCTGCCGGCGTTCGCCCGGGGCGGGGACGGCGGTCTCGTGCGGCTCGTGGCGCCGGCGGTCCTCGGTGTGTCTTTCCCGGGCCGCGAACGCGAATTCGCGGCGCAGCGCCGGGCGAACCTCCTGTTCCTGGCCGGCCTGGCCAACCTGATCCTGCTGACCGCGCTGCTGCTCGCCGCGCTGATGTCGTGGAACCTCTCGCGGCCCCTGCGGGTGCTCATGGGCGCCACGCACTCGTTGGCGCAGGGCGACTACGCGGCGCCGCTGCCGGCGGCGGGCCACGACGAGGTGGGGCGTCTGGCCTCCGCCTTCGGCGACATGCGCGCGCAGTTGCAGCACGCGCGTGACGACCTCGCGGCGCGCGAGCGCTTCCTGGCGACGGTGCTCGAGCGCGTGCCGGTGGGCGTGGCCGTGCTGTCGGGCGGCGGGGAGCCGCTCGTGATCAACCCCGCCGGCCTGGCGATCCTCGGCAAGTCATGGCCGGGCGAGCCGGTCGCCGTCGCGGCCCGGCGCCTGCGCGACGGGCTCGGGCCGCGCGGCCGGGGCCTGGCTCCGGCGGCCGGGGAACTCGCCGGCGGCGACGGCCGTTCGACGCTGCGCGGCGCGGTGGCGCCGCTGGACGAGGCCGCGACGGCGGGCGACCTGATGATCGTCTTCGAGGACATCAGCGAGTTCCTGGCCACGAAGAAGCTGGCGCTCAATGCCGAACTTGCGCGGCAGGTGGCGCATGAAATCAAGAATCCGCTGACGCCGATCCAACTCTCGGTCCAGTTGCTGGGACAGGCGTGGCGCGACCGCCATCCGCAACTGGAGCGTATCGTGCCGGAGACCGTCGACCGCGTGCTCGACCAGGTGAACCTGCTGCGGCGGATCGCCTCGGAATTCAGCCTGCTCGGGCGGCCTGACGAGTTGGCGCTCCGGCCGCTCGACCTGCCGACGGTCGTTGCGCGCGTCGTCGATGGCTATGCGGGATCGGGCGTGGTCGTGCAGGGCGCCGCGCCCGGAGACCTGCCCCTGGTGCTCGCGCACGAGGAATCGTTGCAGAAGATCCTGGGCAACCTGATGCAGAACTCGCTCGACGCGGCGCGGCCCGGGGTGCCGCCGCTCATCGAGCTCCTGTGGAGCCGCGCCGGGGACCGCGTGCAACTGAGGTGGCGCGACAACGGCGTGGGCCTGGGGGCGGACGTGGCTGCGCGGCTGTTCGAGCCGTATTTTTCCACCAAGAGCAAGGGCACGGGGCTGGGGCTGGCGATCTGCCGCAGCCTGGCCGAACGCATGGGCGGCAACATCAGCCTGGCCGGCCGCGAGGACGGGCCCGGCGCCGAAGCGGCGCTGGACCTGGCCGTGGCGGTCGGCGGGGAGACTTCGTGACGATCCTGGGGCAGAACTGGCGCCGCCTCGCGTGCGCGGCGGCGTGGTCGCTGGCCCTCCTCGCCGGCAACGGGCCCGCGCGCGCCGCGACCGGCGACGACGGGCTGGTGAACGTGGCGCGGCTGCAGTACGGGGGCGGCGGCGACTGGTACTGCAACCCGACCAGCCTGCCGAACTGGCTGGCCCTGTTCACGCAGCGCACCGGTATCCCGACCGCAGCGCGCGAAGCCGTCGTCACGCTCGACAGCGAGGACCTGCACAGGCACCCGCTGCTCTACATGTCGGGGCACGGGCGCGTGGCGCTGACCGCGGCCGAGCTCGACGCGCTGCGCCGATACCTCGATGCGGGCGGTTTCCTGTGGGCCGACGACAACTACGGGCTGAACGCCTCGTTCCGGGAGATGGTGTCACAGCTGTATCCCGACGGGAAGCTGGTGCCGCTGGGCAGCGACCACCCGCTGTACCACTGCTACTACGACCTGCCCGGCCTGCCGAAGATTCACGAGCACGACGGTGACCCCGCGCAGGGGTTCGGCGTCGTGCGGAACGGCCGGCTGGTGATCTTCTACAGCTGGTCGTCCGATATCGGCGACGGGCTCGAGGACGCCGATGTGCACGGCGATCCTCCCGATGTGCGCGAGGCTGCATCGCGCATGGCCGTCAACGTCCTGACCTACGCGCTGACGCGACCCTGAACAGGCGAAGATCATGGAACGATTGCCGCACACCGCCGTGCACGAACTGAAGCGCCTGCAGCGGCGCGTGCGCCGGCGCGCGCTCGCGTTCGGCCTGTTCGGGTGGTGCGCAGCGGCTGTGCCGCTGGTGACGGCGACGGTCTGGTTGGCCGGCGGCCAGGCCGCGCGCGGCGGGTTCATCGCGGCCGGGTTGAGCGTCTCCCTGCTGGCGGCGCTCGGCGGCGCGGCCTTCCACTTCCTGTGGCGGCCGTGGCGTCGCTATGCCGGGCTGCCCGCCTTTGCGCGGCACGTCGAGGCGCGCGGCGGTTTCGACAACCTGCTCGTCGCCGCCGAAGAGGCGACGCGGCTGCCCGGGCGCTGGCCCGCGACGGATGCCGTCGCGCGGGAATTGTCGCATCGCCTGGATGTGCGCGCGGCGCAGATGCTGGAAGGGGTCACGCCCGCACAGGTGCATCCGGCCGGGCGCACGCGCCTGCAGGCGCTGGCCCTGGGCGTCGGCATCGCCGCGGCCGTCGCGATGTTCGCCGGCTGGCCGGCCGCGGCGGGCCGGGGCTTCGCGCTGCTGCTCGATCCGTTGGGCGACGGGGGTGCGCGCGCCGACGGTGGACTGTTCGCGGAACCCGCGCCGCCATGGGTGATGTTCGGGGGCGGCGTCACGTTGGCTGCCAGCGACCGCGCGGCCGAATTGCAGGCCGTGCGTTGCGAGGTGCGGTACGGCGAGGCCGCCTGGACGACATTCGACGCGAGCCCGGCTGCGGCGGCGACGCCGGCTGCCGGGTCCGCTCCGCTGGCTGTGGCCGGCCGGCGCTGGACGGCCTCGGTCTCGGACGTGCGAGAGGATTTCAGCTGGCGTTTCCGGCGCGGCGACGTGACCACGGCGATCGGCCATGTCGTCGTGCGGCGCCCGCCGCTGCTGGCGCAACTTTCGGCGCGTGTCGAGCCTCCGGCCTACACGGGCCTGCCCGCGACGCAGGTCGAACGCCTGCCCGCGCTGAGCGAGGTGCCAGCGGGAAGCCACGTCACGTTGTCGGGTCGCGCCGGCCACGATGTGGCGGCGGCGTGGCTGGCCCTGGCCGGCGGGGACAGCGTGGCGATGAAGGTCGACGGCGCGGGTGTCTCGACGACCCTGGCCGTGACGTCGGATGTCGCGTTCTCGGTCGGCCTGCGCGACGGGTTCGGCCTCGAGACGCACGACCCGCTCGAATACCGCCTCAGCGCGCTGGCAGACCAGCCTCCCGGCGTGATGCTCACGCGGCCGGGGGATGACGGTCGCCTGCCTCTGGACGGCAAGCTCAACCTCCTGGTCGAGGCCAGCGACGACTTCGGCCTGCGGCGGTTGGACCTGCTCGCCGGTCGGGGCGGCGGCGCCGAAGGTCGCCGCGATCCAGGCGCGGCGCTCGCCTTCGGGCCCCGCGCCTCGGGGCAGTGGCAGGCGCTGCACACGGCGGCGGGCGACCTGCGCGTGCGCGCCCAGGCGGCGGACGCCTCGGGATTGCCCCTGCGCGCAGCGCTGGCGCTCGAGGTCGACGCGGGCGCGCTCGAACTCGTGCCGGGCGACATCCTGGAGATCGCGGTCGAAGCCAGGGACAACCTTTCGCCGGGCGATGGACAGGTGGGGCGGTCGGTGGTGCTGCGCCTCCTGCTGCCCTCGGCCTCGAGCGTGCTGACGGCCCAGGCCGATTCGGCGCGCGCAAGCCGGGCCCAGCTCGCGGACGCGCAGGGCCGCAGCCGGCAACTGGACGCGGACCTCGAACGGCTGGCCCGCGAGCTGCTCAAGAACCCGGTCACCGACTGGGCCCGCCAGCAGGAGATCCAGGCGGCGCTGGAGCGCCAGCAGCAGATGCAGAAGGAACTCGCCAGGGTGGCGGCGGAGCTGCAGCGCCAGATGGATGAACTGGCGCGCGGCGGGTTGACTTCCGAGGAGCAGATGAACCGGTCCGAACAGTTGTCGGACCTGCTGACGCCGCCCACCTCCGAGCCCCTCGAGGAACTGCTCAAGCGCCTCGAGGCGGCGGACGGGAAGGTGGCTCCCGAGGATGTCGCGCGCGCGATGGAACAGGTCTCTCAGGCGCAGAAGGACCTGGCGCGGCGGCTCGACGCCGCGCTCGCGGTGATGAAGCGCATGGCGGACGAACAGCGCCTCGAGGGAATGACGTCCCTGCTCGAGGACCTGATGCGGAAGCAGCAGGAGCTTGCGGACCTCAGTCGCGAACTGGACGCAAGCCCTCCGTCCGAACACGGCGACCAGGGCAAGCAGCAGGGCGACCGCGACGCGAAGAGCGCCGAACTGGCCCGCCGGCAGGAGGCGCTTGCCCGCCAACTCGACGAATTGCGCCAGAAGCTCGAGCAGGCGCTGGCCGAGCGGAGCGAATCGAAGCCAGGCGACAGCAAATCCGGCGACAGCAAGCCCGGGGAGAGCAAGTCCGGGGAGAGCAAGCCCGGCGACAGCAAGTCCGGCGAGAGCAAGCCCGGCGACAGCAAGTCCGGCCAGTCGTCCTCGCAGCAGGAACAGGCCATGCGCGACGCGCTGGACAAGCTGAAGAAGCAGCAGTCCGACGGGCGCATGGACAAGGCCTCGAAGGCGCTCCAGCAGCTGGACCCGGAACAGGCGGCGCGCATGCAACAGCAGGCCCTGCGCGACCTCGGCTCGCTGTACAGCGTCCTTGTGGCTTCGCAGCAGGCCATGCAGTCCGCCCTCAAGATGGAGCAGGTTTCGTCATTGCGCGGGCTGGCCGCGGACCTGCTTGCGCTGTCCGAGCGGCAGGAGGACCTGGGGTCGCGCATCCCTGTCCAGCTGCAGGACGTGCGCAACGTCGAACTGACGCGGCAGCAGCATCGCCTCCAGAAGGCCGCGATCGGCACGCGCGAAAGGCTGGCCGTGCTCATGCGCGAGGCGCCGAACCGGATCATGAAGCTGCTCGAGAAGCTGGACGGCCTCATCGAGGAGATGGGCGGCGGCGTGCGCGCGCTCGACGAGGGACGCGCGGCCGCGGCCCGCGAATCGGCTGGGCGCAGCCTTGCCGAGTGCAACCGCATCGTCATCGGCCTGCTCACCGAGGCGCAGATGTCCAGCAGCGGCGGCAGCGGCGGTGGCGGGCAGCAGTCGGCGAGCGAGCAGTTGCAGGAACTGGCGAGGAAGCAGGCGGAGGTCAACGGCGTCACCGAGGAGCTTCGGCAGATGCTCGCCGACCGGGGCATCAGCCAGTCCGCCCGCGCGCAGATGCAGCGCCTCGGGCAGCAGCAGGCCCAACTGGGCCAGGAACTGGGCCGCATCGCCGAGGCCGAGCGCCAGCGCCCGAGCGGCGACGGGGCGCGTCTGCTGGGGGATCTCGGCGAACTGGGCCGGCAGATGGAGCGGGTCGGCGGCGACCTCGGTGACGGCCAGGTGGACCAGGCAACGCTGCAGAGGCAGGATCGCATCCTGGGCCGGCTGCTCGACGCCCGCAATTCGGCGCGCGAGCGCGACTACAGTTCGCGGCGCGAGAGCCGCTCGGCGTCGCGGATGTACGCGCCGCAGACCGGCGAGGCCGGGCGGGGCGAAAGCGATGGCGGGCCGGACGCGCGCCAGCGCTACCGGCGGCTGGAGGACGCGCCCCTGGAGTACCGCGAGCTGGTGCGGCGCTATTTCGCCGCCATCGATTCGCTGCGTCGCAGTGACGCCGTCCGTCCCGGCGAGCCGGGGGTGCTGCCGTGAAGCGGCGCGCCACCCTGGTCCGGCGCGTCTGCGCCGCGCTCCTGCTCGCCCTCGTCGCGGCGGCGCCGCTCGCCGTCCGGGCCCAGGCGGGGGGCGGTGCGCCCGCCGAGCCCGGGTTGCCGCCGCTGCCGACGCGCCCGCCGCTGTCCGAGCGCCTCCCGAAGGGGGCGGCGATGGGGAGCGTGGACATCATGGAACTGCGTCGTCGCCTGGGCGAGCTCGACCGCCTGCTGCTGCTGGGCAGCGCGGCGCGTGCGCAGGCGATGCTGGACGACCTCGCGCAGCACTCGGCGCTGGAACGGGAACTCGTGCCCCGGCGCATCACGCTGGACCAGCTTCGCGGCGACCATGCCGCGGCCGTAGAGTTGTGCCGCAAGGCGGTCACCGACGAACCGCGCAACGCCGGCCTGTGGCGCGAACTGGCCGTGTCGCTGCTCGCGCTCGACAAACCCGACTCGGCGCGGCTGGCCCTGGACAGGTTCCTGGCCAACAGCCCCAACGCGCGCAGCGCGGGCATCGTCGCGGTCGACATGCTACGCGGCGCCGCGCGGCCGCGCGCGGCGCTGGCGGTGATCGACTCGCTGCGCGGCGTCCTCAGCGAACCGCACTTCCTCGGCATCGAGCGCGCCTCCGTGCTGCTGGCGGTCGATCGCCAGGAAGACGCGGCGGACGAGGCCCACGCCGAACTCGTGGCGGGACCCTACAACCTGGCGTTGCTGCGCACGGGACTCCTGGAGGGGCCCTACAAGGCGGGGCACGCCGCGCGATTCCTGGCGCGGTTGCAGGTCCTGGCCGGGCAGCCGGGCGGGTCGACGGCGGCGCTCGTGCTGGCGGCAGACCTCGAGATCGTCGAGGGGAGGGCCGCCGCCGCGTTCGCGATCGCCGAGCCGATGCTGGCCCGGCCGGACGGGGCGATGCAACTGCTCCAGAACGCGGTCGTGCTGCTTCGCGAGCGGAACCAGGACGCGGCCGGGGCGGCGAAGACGCCCGAGGCCCAGGCGACGATCGATTACCTGCTCCCGCTGCTGGACCGCCTTGTCGTCGCCGGCGGCGCGGCCAGCCTGCGCGCGAGCGCCGCCGACCTGCTGGCCGAGACCTGCGAACTGGCGCTCGGGCGAGGCCTGTTGGGCAATGATCCGCGCGCTGCCGTGGTGCGGTTCGACGACATGCTCGGCCGGGTGCGCGCGGCGAATCCCGGCAGCGAGTACCTTTACTCGTCTCGCATCAAGCTGGCGGCCTACCGGCGCGACGTGCTGCACGAGGCGGCCGCTGCCGCCCGTGGCCTCGAGCGGCTCGCCACCGACATGAACCTGCCGACCGAGGGCCTGGCCATGGTGCGCCTGACGCTCGGCGAGTGCTACCTGGCGGCGGGAGACACCGCGCGCGGCCGACAGGTGCTGACGGCGCTCGGCCGCGACCCGCAGTTCCGGCTGGCCGGCGGCGACGCGCACTTCAACCTGGCCCGGCTCGACCTGGCCGAGGGCAACTACGCGACCGCGCGCGATCGTTTCGCCGTCATCGCCATGGACAATCCCGCGGCGCCCTATGCCAATGACGCACTGGACCTCGGCCTGGCGCTGGCCGAGGAGCTGGAAAATCCCGGGGGCGGCCCGACGATCCTGCAGTGGTACGCGCAGGCCGTATACGCGGACCTGACCGCGCAGCCGGTGGCGCACCTGCAGGCGCTCGAACGGTTCGTGCAGGAGGCCTCGACGCGCCTGGACCCGACCGAGCCGCAGCACCTGCTTGAACGCGGCCGCTGGGAACTGGCCCACGCGCTGGTCGTCGCCGGCAGGCGCGCGGACGGCCTCGCGCAACTGGACGAGATCGTCGCGCGCCACCCCGACGGCCGCTACCCGGCGGCGGCCCTGCAACTGAAGGGACAGCTGCTGGTCGAGGACGGGCAGGCCGACCTGGCCCGCGACGCCTGGCAACGGCTGCTGTCGCAGTACCCCGGTTTCCTGTTCAGTGACGATGTTCGAGACGACCTGCGGAGGCTGCCGCATTGACCACGACGCCAGGCAACTTGACAACGCGCCGCCGCCCGGGCCCCTGCCTGCGCGTCGCGCTGTTCCTCGCCCTGCTGTTCACCACGGCGGCAGGGCCCGCCCGCGCCGCGAACTGGCTGCTGCTGCCGATGGACTTGACGCAGCACAACCACCTGCGCGCCTACGGCGTGGCGTTCCACACGCTGCAGGCCGGCGACAAGGTCAACTGGCTGCTCAACTACCGCGGAGGCAGCTTTCTTCTGAAGGATACCGAACGCGTGCGCCTGGACGCGCGGCTGCTGGGTGTGGACTTCGAGGAGAAGACCGATGCCGACGTGGCGTCGATCAGGGCGGTCGTGGCGCAGGAGAACATGGACGACGTGCTGCTCGAAACGCCGCCGCGCATTGCCGTCTACAGCCCGCCGTACATGCAGCCGTGGGATGACGCCGTCACGCTGGCGCTGACCTATGCCGAAGTGCCCTATGACATCGTGTACGACACCGACGTGCTGTCGGGGAAGCTGCACGACTACGACTGGCTGCACCTGCACCACGAGGATTTCACGGGGCAGTACGGCAAGTTCTACGCGAGCTTCGGGCTCGAGCCGTGGTACCTGGAGCAGAAGCACTTCCAGGAGGAGCTGGCGGCGAAGCTCGGCTACGCCACGGTCTGGCAGGAGAAGCACGCCGTGGCCCTGACCATCCACAACTACGTCGAGGGCGGCGGCTTCCTGTTCGCGATGTGCTCGGCGACCGATTCGATCGACATCGCCCTGGCGTGGCTCGGGGTGGACATCGTCGGCGAACCGTACGACGGCACCCCGATCGATCCGGATTACCGGCGAAAGGCCGACTTCTCGCGCACGTTCGCCTTCGAGAACATCAAGCTGACGACCAACCCGATGGTGTACGAGTATTCGGATCTCGACACGAGCAACTACTCGCAGATGCGCGGGGCCGAGGCCGACTACTTCACGCTCTTCGCCTTCGCCGCCAAGTACGACCCCGTGCCGGCGATGCTGACCCAGGACCACGCCAACGTCATCAACGGGTTCCTGGGCCAGACCACCGGTTACCACAGCCGGTACATCAAGCGCTCGGTGATCCCGCTGGCGCAGGTCGACGGCACCGACGAGGTGAAGTACCTGCACGGCAAATGCGGCCAGGGCACGTTCACGTTCCTGGGCGGGCACGACCCGGAGGACTACCAGCACCGCGTCGGTGACCCGCCCACGGACCTGGACCTGTATCCCACTTCGCCGGGTTACCGCCTGATCCTCAACAACGTCCTGTTCCCGGCGGCCCGCCAAAAGCCCCAGAAGACGTAGCACCGGGGAGGCGCGTTTTGGGGGGCGCGATACCTGAGTATTTTGCTATGTTATTGACCGGCCTGCGGGGCTTTCACCTTATCCGAAGGGCCGAGGGAGGGCATGGGGGATGGAATATCCGGAATGCAGGAAATGCGGCGAAGGCGTACTGCTGCCGTTGTCCGATTACGGCCGTGACGGTGCGGCGATCCACTTCAAGGCGTGGGTCTGCCACAATCCCGGGTGCGGGTTCAGCATCCGCATCGACAACGGGGAGATCAGCTTCGGCAAGGGGCTGCGCGAGTCCGTGAAGTAGGGGCGACGTTCCGCTCAGTGCCGCGTCGCCCGCCGGAGCCACCGGCCGACCAGGACCAGCATGACCAGCGAGGCGGCCGACAGGGCCACATCCGCGGGAGCGATCTTCTGCGGAACGGCGCCGGCCGGGCCCTGCGCCAGCATCACGCCCAGCGAAATCCCGTTGTGGACGGCGTGGGCCACCCAGCACGCGGTCAGGGACCGGGTCGCCTCCCAGACGAACGCCAGCATCAATCCCACCGCGACGAGCCCGAACAGGTACCACGGTTCGCCGTGGATCAGCCCGAACACCAGCGCCGACGCTACAATCGCCGGCCACGGCCCCCACGTACGACTGAAGACGCGGTGCACCAGGCCGCGGAACACCAGTTCCTCGGCCAACGGGCCCACCAGGACCACGGCTGCGAAGGCGACGGCGATCTGGGCCGGCGTGTGCGGCAGGTTCTGTGCATAGTGGGCCAGCCACTCCGGGTCGGCGGGGTGCAGGCGCAGGGACAGTTCGGCGAGCAGGGAGCCCGGCGCCAGGGCGGCCAGGGCCATCATCACGGCGCCGACCAGCACGACGGGTTTGGGGCGATCGAGGCCGAAGTCGTGCACCGCCCGCCAGTGCCAGCGCCGGCCCAGGGCCAGCAGGGGCAGGAAGACGCCGCCGACGCTGCCGATGAGCACCGGCCCGAAGAGGCCGCGGTCGACCTGGTACCACAGCAGCTGGCAGGTGAAATTGCCCAGCATCAGGATCGCCGCCAGGGCCAGGAGGCGACCGTGGCTCCAGGTCTCCCAAAGGCCCGGTGGGGCGCCGGGCGACGCGGGCTGCTGGTTCTGCATGGGACGGGGCCCTTCGTGGCGGCGCGGCAGGGGCCGGAAGCCGGGTATGTGCATTCGATGCGGGAAAAGGTTAGTATGGCCCGCGGGATTCGCCAATGAAAGGTGCCGATGTGGCCGTGCGCGCGATCGATGCAGTGATCTTCGACCTCGACAATACGCTGACCGACTTCATGAAGGCGAAGGAGGACTCCATCGCCGCCGCAGTCGACGCCATGATCGATGCGGGCCTCGTGATGGGCCGGCGCGAGGCGATCGACGCCATCTTCGCGATCTACAAGGAGAAGGGCATCGAGCACCAGCGGGTGTTCAACTTCTTCCTCGAACAGACCGTCGGCCGCTCGGACGACCGGATGCTGGCCGCCGCGGTCATCGCCTACCGGCGCGCGCGCGACGCCTCGCTGGTTCTCTACCCGCACGCGAAGCTCGTGCTCAACCGCCTGCTGAAGGACGGCTACAAGCTGGCCGTGGTCAGCGATGCGCCGCGGTTCGAAGCGTGGCTGCGCCTGACGGCGCTCGGCCTGCAGCACGCGTTCGACGTGGTCCTGACGTTTGACGACACCGGCCATCGCAAGCCGGACCCCGAGGGGTTCCGGATGGCGTTGCAGAAGCTCGGCGTTTCCGCGGATCGCGCCATCGTCATCGGCGACTGGAAGGAGCGCGACATCCTGGGCGGCCGCAATGCGGGCATCCACACCGTCTATGCGCGCTACGGCGACCTCTACTCGCAGTACGCCGACAAGGTGGCCGGGCAGGGGCCCGAGCCGGATGACGTGGTCGACGACCTCCTGCAACTGCTGGACGTGCTGGCGCGCCTGAACGGCACCGCCGTCGACGGAAAGGCCCAATGATGAGGGTGTGCACCGCTCTGCAGATGGCGGCCATCGACCGCGCGACGATCGACGGGGGCGTGTCCTCGCTGGAACTGATGGAGCGCGCCGGGCGCGTCGTGGCCGACCATGCGCTGGAATTCCTCGCCGAACACGCGGGTGGCGGCCACGGTCACGATCATGGCCACGAGCATCCGTGCGGTGGCGGTCCCGAGGGCTGCGGCGATGCCGATTGCGGCGATGATTGCGGCCACGGCGAATCGGCCGACGCCGTGCTGGTCGTCTGCGGACGCGGCAACAACGGCGGCGACGGCCTGGTGGTTGCGCGCCTGCTGGCCGAGGAGGGCGCGCCGGTCGTCGTGATGCTGCTGGCCGCGCCGAAGGAACTGACCGCCGACGCGCGCGCGAACCTCGAGCGCCTGCCCGAGGGCGTCGAGGTCGTGGCGCCGCGCCCGTCCGATTGGCCCGACGTCTACCGCGAGCTTGCTTCGGGGTGCGCCGTCACGATCGATGCCGTGCTCGGCACCGGCGCGCGCCTCCCGCTTCCGGACGACCTGGCCGACCTTCTGCGCGCGATGAACGACACGGCCGTGCCCACGCTGGCGATCGACATCCCGTCGGGCGTGTCCGGGGATGACGGCCTCGTCGCCCCCGTGGCCGTGGCGGCCGACCTGACGGTGACCATCGGCCTGCCCAAGCTGGGCCTGCTGCTGCCGCCCGGGCGCGACTACGCGGGACAGGTCGAGGTGGCCGACATCGGTTTCGATCCCGGCCTCTGCGATCGCCTGGCCGGGCCGTGGCACTGGCTGGAGCGCGGTGAATACCTGTGCCTGCTGCCGCCGCGCCCGACCTCCGTGCACAAGGGGCAGTGCGGGCGGCTGCTGGTGGTGGCCGGCTCGCGCGCCTACGGCGGCGCCGCGCACCTGGCGGGCCTTGGCGGGCTGCGCTCGGGGATCGGGCTGCTGACGCTGGCGGCGCCGGCGGGCCTCGAGGTGCCGCTGCGCATTGCGCTCCCGGAAGCGCTGGTCCGCGCCCTGCCCGAGACCGTTGCCGGCACGCTGGCGCCCCTGTCGGTCGAGGCCGCCGCGGCGCTCGTGGCGGGCGCCGATGCGGTCGTGCTCGGGCCCGGCCTGGGCGACGACCCGGCGACCGACGCCTGGGTGCGCGACCTGCTGCCGACGCTGGCGGGGCCGCTCGTCCTGGACGCCGACGGCCTCAACGCGCTGGCGCGTATCGGCCAGGCGCCTGCCTTCGCCTCGCGCGCGGTCGTGCTGACGCCGCACCCGGGCGAGTTCGCGAGGCTGCTGGGCTTGTCGACGGCCGATGTCGCGGCGCGCCGGCTGGAACTGGCCGCCGAGGCGGCCGACCGCTGGGGCTGCGTCGTCGTGCTGAAGGGCTCGCCGGCGGTCATCGGCGTGCCGGGTGAAGGCGTGTACGTGAACGCGAGCGGCGACGACGCCCTGGCCCGCGGCGGCTCGGGCGACGTGCTGGCCGGGCTCATCGGCGGCCTGTTGGCGCAGGGCCTGGCCGCGCGCGATGCGGCGCTGCTCGGCTGCTACGTGCACGGCCTGGCCGGCACGGCGGCCGCGCGCGAGATGTCCAGCCGCGGCGTGCTCGTGCGCGAGGTCGCGGCCGCCATCGGCCCGCAGTGGCTGGCGATGGAGCGCGAGGCCAGCAGCGACGCGGCGTTGCGCGAGCGCCTGTGGCCGTCGCTGCCTCCGGAGGCCGCGCGGTGAGGGTCCTCGGCATCGAGACGTCCTGTGACGACACGTCGGTGGCGCTCTACGACACCGACGGCGGCGTGGCGGCGAACCTGCTCAGCTCGCAGGTCGACCTGCACGGCGTGTTCGGCGGCGTCGTGCCCGAACTGGCCAGCCGCGCGCACCTGGTGAACCTGCTGCCGATGGTCGACCTGCTGCTCAAGCGCGAACAGATCGGGCTGGGCGACCTGGGCGGCGTGGCGGTCACGGCCGGCCCGGGCCTGCTCGGGGCGCTGCTGGTGGGGCTGTCCACGGCCAAGGCCATCTGCTTCGCCGCCGACCTGCCGCTGGTGGGCGTGCACCACCTCGAAGGGCACATCCTGGCCAACGCGCTGACGGCCGACCTCGTCCTGCCGGCCACGGTGCTGATCGTCTCGGGCGGGCACACCGAGGTCGTGCACATGCCGGAGATCGGCGTGTACGAGCGCCTCGGCGGCACGCTCGACGACGCCGCGGGCGAGGCCTTCGACAAGACCGCCAAGCTGCTGGGCCTGCCCTACCCGGGCGGGCCGCACATCGACGCGGCGGCGAAGGGCGGCGTGCCCGGCCGCTTCCGGTTCCCGCGACCGCTCGCGGCGGACCAGCGCATCGTGTTCAGCTTCAGCGGCCTGAAGACCGCCGTGCGCACGGTCGTGGAGGAACTGCCGCGCCCGCTGGACGACCAGACGATCGCCGATGTCTGCTTCGAGGCCCAGGAGGCCATCGTCGATGTGCTCTGCCAGCGTCTTTTCCAGGCCGCCCGCCTCAAGCGCGCGCGCGCGGTGTACCTGGCCGGTGGCGTGGCCGCCAATGGGCGCCTGCGGGAGCGCGTTGCCGCCGAAGCCGCGAAGCGCGGATTGCACTTCGTGGCTCCCGAGCGCGTCTATTGCACCGACAATGCCGCGATGATCGCATACGCCGGGTCGTGCCACCTGGCCGCCGGGCGCCGCGATGCCCTCTCGCTCGACAGCTTTGCCCGCGCCCCGCTGGCGTCCTGGCGCCCGTCGCCCGCCTCCTGACCCGCCGGACCCCCGCCGGACCCCGCCGGCCCCCATTTGACCTGCTGGCATGAGCTTTGCGTTCCGTCCTCCGGAAGACGGTTCCCGCCCAGGGACCGCTCGCGCCGTGCCTGTCAGTTGGGGGATCGAGAATGGTCGCCAAAGCCCGGATTCTGGTTGCGGATGACGAACCGCACATCCGCCGGATCCTGCAGTTCCTGCTCGAACAGGACGGATACGAGGTCGGCCTGGCCGAGGATGGGGAGGAAGCCTGGCAGGCCGTGGCCAGCTTCCGGCCGGACCTCGTGCTGCTCGACGTCATGATGCCCCGCAGGGACGGGTTTTCCGTGTTGGAGATCATTCGTGCCGGGTTCGAGACCGCGCGCCTGCCCGTCATCATGCTGACGGCCAAGAGCGACACGGTCGACAAGGTCACGGGCCTGAAGGGCGGCGCTAACGACTACATCGTTAAGCCATTTAACCATGAGGAGTTGCTGCTGCGGGTGACCAACCTGCTTGAAGCAACGCGGCGCGAGCGCGAGGCCAATCCACTGACGGGCCTGCCGGGTAACCTGGCCATTGAGCGTGAAGTCCAGTCGCGGCTGACGGCCGGGGAGGACTTCGCGCTGATGTACATCGATATCGATCGTTTCAAGAGCTTCAACGACCACTACGGCTACGCGCGCGGCGACCGGGCGATCTCGTTCCTGGCGGGTGTGCTCGTCTCGTGCGCCCACAAATACGGCGCCGGCGGCGACTTCGTCGGGCATGTCGGCGGCGACGACTTCGTGCTGGCGACCGGCACCGGGGTCTGTGACCAGCTGTCGCGGCGCATCATCGAGGATTTCGACGCGGGTGTGCTCGCCCTGCACGACGCCGAGGACGCGCAGCGGGGTTGGCTGGAATTGGAAAACCGGGCCGGCGCGCGCGAGCGCTTCCCGTTGATCTCGCTGACGGTCGCGCTCATTCCCGGCGTTCACGGCCGCTTCACGCATCCTGCCGAGCTGAGCGATACGCTGGCCGAGCTGAAGCGCTTCGGGAAGGCGAATCCGCGCAGCGTGGTGGTGCGCGAGCGGCGCCAGCGCGCGGGGGAACCCGAATTGATCATGTCCGGCGCAGCCGTGGCGGGGCCCGCAGCCCCGTCGGCGACCGGTGACGGCAACGACCCGCACACGGGCGACTGAGGCGGGAGTACGCATGCACACAGTCATTCATCGCTCCATTGCGCGCGCGCGGGACGTCGATCCGGTCGGCGCCTTCTGGTCGTGCGTGTCGCTGGCCGGCGAGACCTCGCCCGTGATCGGGACGATGGAAGCGGCCCTGGCCGCACTGCGCCTGGTACCCGGCGTTGCCGGCGTCGCCGTTGCGGTGGACGCGAGCCAGGCCTCCGTGCTGGATGCGGGCTGGGAAGGAGGCGCCCCATGGTGCCTGGTTACCGGCCCTGCCGACGGCGACCCGCGCTGGTGCAGCCCCGCGGGCGGTTGGGCACTGCTGCAGCCGGCGCTCGCCGGGCGCGGCGGCTGGGCCCAGGCGCCGCTGGACGGTGCCGTGACCATCGTGCCGGTGGGCGGGCCTTCCGGTCAGGTGACGCTGGCGCTGGCCATTGCCGGCGCGGACGGGATCGAAGCCGATGCCGCGCGTCGCGCTGCGTTGCTGCCGGTGGCAGCCTCGGCTTCCGCGGCGCTCAACGCGCTGGCGGCGTTGACGGCGTTGCAGTCGGAAGTCGTGCGACTGGCCGGCGAGAACCACGCGATCGGGCGCCTCAACCGGCTGCAGGGCAGGTTCGTGGCGATGGCGAGCCACGACTTCAAGGCGCCGCTGACGGCCATCACCGCCTACACCGAAGTCCTGCTGGGGCAGCCGGGCAACGAGGCGTTCCCGCAGTCGGCGGAGTTCCTGGGCGTGATCCGGTCGGAAGCGGCGCGACTGCTGCGCATGGTCGACCGCATCCTCGATTTCACGCGGGTCGAGTTCGGGCCGCAGCTCATGACGCTGGCGCCGGCCATGCTGACCGACCTGGTGCAGGAAGCCGTGCGCGCGCTGGCGCCCGTCGCGGCGGCGCGGCGGCTGCAGGTCGTCGTCGAGGCGCCGCCCGGGCTGCCGCGGGCCGAGGTGGATGCCGACCTCATTCGCCAGGTCATCGTGAACCTGCTCGGCAACGCCGTGAAGTACACGCCGGCGGGCGGGCACGTCCGCATCGTGCTGTCCGAGGAGGAATCCTCGGTGGCCGTCAGCGTGCGGGACGACGGCCCCGGCATCCCCAGCGAGGACATCCGGCGCATCTTCCGCGAGTTCTACCGGGCGGAGGGCGCGGCGGAGCAGGCCGAGGGCACCGGCCTGGGCCTGAGCATCGCGCGGCACATCGTGCAGCTGCACGGCGGGCACATCGAGGCGCGCCGCCTGCCCGAGGGCGGCAGCGAGTTCCGCTTCCTGGTGCCGAAGGAACTGGGCGAGTTGACGGCGCTGCCGCAGGCGACCGGCCTGGACGTGGCGCCGGAGAAGGCCTCGCAGGTCATCTCGGTGGTGCTGCGCGCGATCGGCGAGTTGACCGGCTCGATGTCGGTGGCGCTGCTGCTGGTGGACGGTCGTGGCGCCCTGATTCCCGTCGGGTCGATGGGCCTGCCGCGGAATGCCAAACGCATGCAGCCGGTAATCCTGACCGAGGGCTGGCGCCGCTTCCTGATGGACGGCCACGCGCAGGCCGAGCCGGCGGTCGTCGCCGGCGATGCGCACGGCGGCCCGTGGGCAGGGGAAGGCGACCGCCTCTATTGCCCGCTCGTCGACGGGGACGAGCCGCTGGGCCTGATCATCGCCGGCCGTCGCGCGGGCGAGGCCGGGTACGGCGAGCCCGAGCGCCACCAGCTTGATGTGCTGACACGCATCGTGGCGACGGCGCTGCGCCATCTCGAAGGCCAGGAGGCGCGTGTGCTCGAGGCCCTGCAGGTGCTCCTGCAGGCGCGGCGCAGCGGCATTCCCACCTCGACGCCCGAGGCCCTGCACCTGACGGCGCGGCTCGCGCGCGCGCTCGGGCTCAGCCCGGCCGACACGCGCCGCCTGCTCTACGCGGCGACGCTGCACGACGCCGGGATGGCGCGGGTCGAGGACGAGATCGTGCTGGGCGCGGCGCCGCTCAGCTGGGACGAGCGCGACGAGGTCGACCGCCACGTCGAACAGGGCTGCGAACTGGTTGCGCCGCTGGTCCAGGACCCGGTCGTCCGCGGCTTCATCCGCCACCACCACGAGCGCATGGACGGCACCGGCCACCCGGACGGGCTGGCGGGCGACCGGATCCCGCTGGGCGCGCGCGTGCTGGCGGTCATCGACGCCTGGTTCTCGCTCACGAAGGACCGGCCTTACCGGCGCGGACTGGACCCGGCGGCGGCGCTGGCGGAGATCCGCCAGCACGCCGGCACGCAGTTCGATGCCGCTGTGGTGGCGACGTTCGCCGCCCTGGTGGATCCCGACGGCGCCGTGGCGCCGCGAACCTGAACCGAAGCCTGGAGGATCCCATGGCCCCCCGTCCGCGCATCCTGATCGTCGACGACGAGAAGCCGATCGCGACCCTGCTGGCGCAGACCTTTACCAGCGAGGGCTACGAAGTGGCCAACGCCCACGACGGCATCGACTGCATGAACAAGATCGCGTCCTTCCAGCCCGACGTCGTGATCATGGACATCATGATGCCGCGCCTCGACGGCGTGGACGCCACGCGACTGATCCGGCGCAACCGGATGCAGAACGGCACGCTCATCGTGGCCCTGTCCGCGCGCGCGGACGAGGAGACGCGGGGGCGCATGAAGGAGGCGGGCGCCGACCTGTTCATGCGCAAGCCGTTCGTGATCGCCAAGCTTGTCGACCGCGTGGGACGCATGCTCGCCGCCCGGGCGGGACAGGTGCAGGAAGGGCGTTAGATGACTCCCGTGCGCGCCGTTCAGCGTCTCGTTGCCCCGCTGGCCATGCTGGCGGTGGCATCCGTGTTGCTGGGCGTCGCGCTGCGGTGGATGTGGCTGGGGTTCACGGGCGGGCTGGTGCTGGTGGCGACCACGTGGATGCACCGTCGCCTGCTCAAGACCCTGGAGGAAGCGCAGCGGGCAGGCGAAGCTGTCGACGATCCGCTTCCGGACATCGACATGTTCGACGTCGCCGAACCGGTCGCGGCCGTCGACCCGCTGCGCGCGCGTGTGCGCACGCTCGAGCGCATGCTGGCTTCGGCCAACCGCCTGAGCGCCACGCGCGGGCGCGGCGAACTGGCCGAGGGCATTGTGGCGGCGGCCTCGGAACTGGGCGGGTTCCGGCGGGTGCGCCTGAGCCTGTGGGACGACGCGGTGAACGCCTTCGTGACACGCGCGTTCGCCGGCCACGCGCCGCACGAGGTGGCGGCGCTGACGGCGGTCCCGCAGTCGACGGAGGCCTTCGCCGACCTGGCCGCGCCGGCCTGCCGCTACTCAGACTGCTTCCTCGTGCGCCCGGGCCGCGGCGTTGGCGAGGACCTGCCTTCTTCTTCTTCTTCTTCTTCTTCTTCTTCTTCGCTCGCCGCCGGGCCGTGGCGCGCCGGCCTGCAGTTGATCGCGCCGCTGGTCGCATCGTCGGGCGACCGGTTGGGGTTCCTCAGCCTGGAAGACCCGGTCGATGGCCGGGTGCCCGACCCCGAAGGCATGCGCCTGCTCGAGTTCCTCGTGCGCCAGGCGGCAACGGCCCTGGAGTCGGCGGGAATCTACGATCGCCTCGCCGAGCGGAACGCGGAACTGTCGATCGCTTCGCGTCGCCTCGACAGCCTGGCCAAGATGAAGCGCAACTTCGTGGCGAACGTAAGCCACGAACTGCGGACGCCGTTGACCTCGATCTCGGCCTACAGCGAACTGCTGCAGTCCAACCTGGGCAACCTCTCGGGTGATGCCCTCACCGAGTTCCTGGGCGTCATCCACAGCGAGAGCCAGCGCCTGAGCGGCGTGATCAGCGACATTCTCGAGATCAACAGCATGGAACAGGGGCGGCCGGCGTTGAACACCGCCGAGGTCGACCTTGCGCAGCTCATCCGGCGGCAGGCCGAGGGCTGGGCGCCGCGCGCCCGGGCCGAGGACCTGCACCTGGTCGTCGAGTCCGACGACCGTCCGGTGCACCTCTCGGCCGACCATGTCCTGCTGCGCCAGCTGTTCGACCACCTGCTCGACAACGCGATCAAGTTCACGCCGGCCGGCGGCACGGTCCGGGTGACGGTCGGCGAGTCGGGCACGGCCGCGCGCGTCGTCATCGAGGACACCGGGATCGGGATCCCGGACGACAAGCTGGGCGAGATCTTCCAGTCGTTCTTCCAGGTCGACGGTTCGACGACGCGCATGCACAGCGGACAGGGCGTTGGCCTGACGATCTGCCATGACATCGTGCAGCACCACGACGGGCGCATCTGGGCCGAGAACGTCGAACCGCGCGGCACCCGGTTCACGGTGCTGCTGCCGCGCCGGTCGCCGGTGGTCCTGAACCGCGAACTCGAGAACGTGGGGGCCGGCGGGCTCGAGCCCGGCGAGTTCCTGCAGCGCCTGATGCACTGGGTGGTTGAGACCCTGGGCGTGCATGCCGCCGCCCTGATGCTGCCGGACAATGAGGACCAGGCGCTCGTGATCCGGGCGGCCGTCGGCCTGCCCGGGTCCGTCGTGCAGGGAACGCGGCTGCGTCGCGGCGCGGGCTTCGCCGGCCGCGTCTGGGGAAGCGGCCGCACGCTGCTGGTGGCGGACGTGACGGCGGACGGGACCGCCCTGCGCGAGGTGAACGAGCCCCGGTACACGACGCCGTCGCTGCTGTGCGTGCCCTTGCGCGACGGCGAACGCTGCGTGGGCGTCCTGACGGTGAACAACAAGGTCGACGGCAGCGCGCTGGACGACGACGACCGCCTGCTGCTCGAGGGCATGGCCCCGCGCCTGGTTGCGTTGATGACCCGCTACGGGGCGTGGCACGACGAAGGCCTCGCGCTGCAGCAGGTGCGGCTGGCCCTGCGCGCGACGACGGCTGTCGGGCAGCCGCGGCGCGAGAGCCTGCACGGCCTGTGCCGCGAGATCTGCCTGGCTGCCGCCCGACGCTCGTCGTTCGACCAGCAGGAACTGGCGGCGCTGGCGTTCGCGCTCGTCAATTACGACGTCGGCCTCAGCCGCGTGCCGCCCCAGTTGCTGGCGCGCGCCGGCCGGCTGGACCGCGAGGAGGAGCGCCTCGTGCAGGGCCACGTGACGGCCGGGCTGGAGATCCTGGCCCCGCTCGCCGTCGATCCGCAGGTGCGGCGCCTGATCGGGCACCACCACGAGAACATGGACGGCACGGGCTACCCCGCCGGGCTGGCCGGCGAGGCGATCCCCGCCGGCGCCCGCCTGCTGCGGCTGACCGACACGCTGGCCGCCCTGCTCAGCCGCCGCCCGTGGCGCGGGGCCTGGACCCTGGACAAGGCGGTCGCCGAGCTGGCGGGCCAGGCGGGGCGTTGCTATTGCCCGCGCCTGCTGCCGGTGTTCCTGGCCGAGGTCGAGGCGCGCCGGGACCGGATCCTGGCGCTGCAGAGCGACGGCTGTGACGGCTGGGACCTGCGCCGCCCCCTGCTGGACCGCGAGGGCATGGTGTCGCTCAGGGACTGAACGGACGGGGGCGTTCTCGGGACTCAATACGCCGCCGCGCCTGCCGATATGGGGACGAACACCGGAACATTGGCGAGGAGGCCGCAGACGTGCGCAGGATCCTGATTGCCGACGACGAGCACAACATCCGCCATATTCTCGATTTCAGCCTGCATGCCGAGGGTTTCGACGTCCTCGTGGCGCAGGACGGCGAGGAAGCCGTGGCGATGGCGGCCAGCGAGTCGCCCGACCTGGTGATCATGGACGTCATGATGCCCGGCTGCGGCGGCATCGAGGCCTGCCGGCAGTTGAAGCAGAACCAGCGCACGCGCCACATCCCGGTGATCCTGCTGAGCGCGCGCTCCAGTCGCGAGGATCGCGAGGCCGGCGAGGCCGCAGGGGCCGCCGAATACGTGACCAAGCCGTTCAGCCCGCAGAAGGTCATCGACCTGGTGCAGTCCATCCTCGGCGTGGCCCACGAGTAGGGCCGCTGCCGTCGCCTCCCGCTGGCCCGGCGGTCGCTGATCGCCGGGCCTTTGCGCGCCCGGGTCCGGTCGTGGACGCCCGCGCCCCGACGCGCTACCATGGCGGACCCGGCGACTTGACGACTTCAGGGAGCGGCGATGGCAGCGGTCAGGGACTCAGACAAGGCCGGCGGGCCGCGACCTGTGCAACGCCTGGAGGTGGCGCTGCCGGTGCCGTTGCCGCAGACCTTCACGTACCTGCACCTGCCGGGTGAGGCCGACGCCTCGCGCATCGTCACCCCCGGCGACCTCGTCGAAGTCGTGTTCGGCCGGCGGCGCAGCGTGACCGGGCTGGTCGTCGCCGCCACGGAGCCGGCCCCGCCGCACGACGCGGCCGCTGACGCGCCCGGCGACGGCGAACCCCGGCGCCTGCGGGACATCACGCGCGTGCTTCCCCCCGAATACCGTGTCGATGCCGATCGCCGCCGGCTGGCCGACTGGATGGCCGGGTACTACGCGCTGCCCCTGGGCGAAGTCCTGCCGCTGTTCCACCCGCCGAACCCGGGCACGGCGGTGGGCAAGGGGGGACGCGCCGCCCCGGTGCGCTATCCGACGGTTGATGGAGAGATCACGTCGCTCACGTCCGCCCAGGCCGTGGCGGTGACCGACGGTCGTCGCCGGTTGTCCGAGCGCACGTTCTCGGCCATGCTCCTGCACGGCGTGACCGGCAGCGGCAAGACCGAGGTCTACCTGACGCTGATCGCCGCGGCGCTCGAGGCGGGGCGCAGCGCGCTCTTCCTGCTGCCCGAGATCGCCCTGACGCCGCAGACGCTCTCGCGGATCGCGGCGCGCTTCGGCGACCGCGTCGAGGCGATCCACAGCGGGCTGTCGGCGGGCCAGCGTTGCCGCGTCCACGAGCACGCGGCGAAGGGAGTGACGCGGGTGGTGGTCGGGCCGCGCTCGGCCCTGTTCGCGCCGGTCAGGGACCTCGGCCTGATCGTCGTCGACGAGGAACACGAGACGTCCTACAAGCAGGACGAGAAGCCGCGCTACCATGCCCGCCACGCGGCGCTCGTGCGCGGTCGCGAATGCGGCGCGCTGGTCGTGCTGGGGTCGGCGACGCCCGACCTCGAGTCGCTGGCCAACGCCCGCGCCGGCCGCTACGGGCTGTGGGAACTGCCCGAGCGCCTCGGCGCGCCCATGCCCACGATCGACATCGTGGACGTGCGCGGCGGCGCATCGCCCGACGGCCTGTCGCCGGCGCTCGACCAGGCGCTGGAGGAGACCCTGGCGCGCGGCGAGCAGGCGATCCTGTTCTACAACCGCCGTGGCTTCGCGCGGTCGCTGCAGTGCTCGGGCTGCGGCGCCGCGGCGGCCTGCCCCGACTGCGACATCGCCGTCACCTACCACGTTCGGCCGCGCCGCCTCCTGTGCCACTACTGCGGCCACGCGCGGCCCGTGCCGACGGCATGCGAGGCGTGCGGCCACACGACGTTCCTGCCGTCGGGCGCCGGCACCGAGCGCATCGAACTGCACCTGCAGGGGCGCTTCCCGCAGGCGCGCCTGTTGCGCCTCGACCGCGACACCACCAGCGGCCGCGACAGCCACCACCGCATCCTCGGCGCGTTCGCGCGCGGCGAGGCCGACATCCTGCTCGGCACGCAGATGGTGGCCAAGGGGCACCACTTCCCGGGCGTGTCGCTGGTCGGCGTGCTGGCGGCCGACGACGGGCTGGGCATCCCCGACTTCCGCGCCGCCGAACGCTCCTTCCAACTGCTGTCCCAGGTGGCCGGCCGGGCCGGGCGCACCGGGGCCGGCCGCGTGCTGCTGCAGACGTGGCAGCCGGAACACCCGGTGATCGTCGCGGCCGCCGCGCACGACTTCGCCGCGTTCGCCGCGACGGAGCTCGAACTGCGGCGGCAACTGGGCTACCCGCCGCACCGCCGGCTGGCGCGCATCGGGATCGCCGCCCGGCGCCAGGTCGATGCCGCCGCCGCCGCGGGGGCCCTGGCGGCGGCGCTTCGCGAAGGCTTCGCCGGCACGCCGGTGACGCTGCTTGGGCCGGCGCCGGCCGTGTTCGAGCGGCTGATGGACCGTTACCGCTTCCAGATCCTCCTGAAGGGCGACCTTTCCCTGAGCCGCAAGGCGTGGGTGGCCGGTTGCCTGCGGTCGCTGGCGGCGTCGTTCCCGGGGGTGGACGCGATGCTCGATATCGACCCGGTATCGTCGTATTGACAATGACTTGCGGCGACTGAAGCTTTGCGGATGACGCTCTCCACAGTGGTATGGTATGATCAAACGTCAATCAGTGTGATCTTGCGGCGGCCTGTTCATCCCCACGGGGCGGGTCGTTGCGCCCGCGCGCGCCGCCAGGCCGGCGCGAAAGGATGCCCCGATGCCGAATGCCCGTCGCCCATTGGCGCTCACCGTGTCCGCCGCGCTGCTCCTTCTGGCCCTCGGCGCCGCCACGCCGGCCCTGGCCGCCGGTCCGGTGGACATCGAATCGCTGCGCGCCCGGATCCGGGACAACGGCTGGTCGTTCACGGTCGATGACCACTTCACGTCGACGTTGACCGAGGAACAGCACGCATCGCTGACCGGCTTCGTGCCGCCGCCGGGCTACCAGCAGGAACTGGACAAGCACCTGGTGATCCTGCCGGTCGACAAGACGCTTCCGAGCAGCTTCAGCTGGGTCGAGAAGGGCGGCGTGACCCCGGTGGCGGACCAGAGTACGTGCGGGAGCTGCTGGGCCTTCGCGGCGACGGCCGAGCTCGAGGCGCACATGCTCATCAAGTACGGCGTGTCGCTGAACCTCTCGGAGCAGCAGGTCGTGTCCTGCAACCCCTACGGCGCCGGCTGCGGCGGCGGCTGGGCGTCGGCCGCGTACAACGTCTTCCAGACGACCGGCGCCGTCCTGGAGGACTGCCATCCGTACCTGGCGGCCGATCCCCCGACCGCTCCCTGCCAGCAGACGCAGTTCCTGAAGTTCGGGTGGATCTCCGGCTGGCGCTACATCTCGAACGATGTCACGCAGATCAAGACCGCCCTGATGGACGGGCCCGTTTGCACCGGCATCGACGGCGGCGACGCCCTGCAGGCGTACACGAACGGTTGTTTCGACGCGCCCGGAAACACGATCAACCACCTGGTCCTGATCGTCGGCTACGATGACCGCAGCTGCGGCGGCAACGGCGCCTGGCTGATCAAGAACAGCTGGGGTCCGGGCTTCGGCCAGAACGGCTATGTCTGGGTGCAGTACGGCGCCGCGCTGACCGGCAACAGCGTCACCCAGCTGACCTGCGCGTCGCCGACGACGGCCTTCGACTTCTCGCCGCAGCTCGGGACGACGCCGCTGATGGCCGGCACGGTCGTGCCCGTGACCTGGACCACCAGCGGCATCGGCACGTCCTCGGTCGACCTGCGCCTGGGCTGGGACGGGGAATGCAGCGACACGGTGATCGCCTCGGGCGTCCCCAACACCGGTACGTACAACTGGCTGGTGCCCAACCATTCGGCGACCGCCGCCCGGCTGCTGATCAGTTCGACGAACGGAACGCGCTACGGATTCGCCTTCGCGCGGCATCCGCTGGAGATTGTCGGTCACGCGACCCGCTATGTCAGCGCCGCGGGCAGCAACACGGCGCCCTACGCCACGCCGGCCACGGCCGCGCATACCATCGCCGACGCGGTGGCCGCCTGTTCGGGGCAGGACACCGTCCTGGTTGCCGGTGGCGACTACAACTCGCGCGTCAGCGTCAGTTCGAACGTCCGGCTGCGCGGCAGCTGGAATGTTTCGTTCACCGTGCAGGACCGGCAGGCCACGCCGACCCGCCTGCAATGCGGCAATTCCGCAATGCGCTTCAACGCCGGCGCAGGCAGCTTCTCGTCGGTCGACAATTTCGTCTTCGAGAATTGCTACGGCGGCAACGGTTCGGCGCCGGTGCTGGGCCAGCACGGCGGCGCCATCTTCGTGCAGGACGCGTCTCCCACCATCCGCAACTGCGAGTTCCGCAACAACCGCGCCGGGCTCGGCTCGACCATCGGCTACGGCGGCGCGGTGTGCGTCGTCGGCGGCCAGCCCCGCGTCGAATCCTGTGTCTTTTCCGGCAACAAGGCGACGCGCGGCGGCGCGATCAGCGCCGTGGGCGCCACGGTCACCGTTGTCGGTTGCACGTTCACGGGCAATGCCTGCGCCGACAGCGCCGACGGCTGCTTCGGGGCCGCCGTCTACGGCCAGTCGTCCCAGTTGGACATCAGCGGCGGGTCGCTGACGGGCAACGGCTCGTGCTATCGCGGCGGCGCCCTGTACCTGGGCGGCGGGTCGGCCACGCTCTCGGACGTGATCCTGCAGGGCAACCGGGCGCGCAGCGGCGGCGGCGCGATCAGCGCCTCGGGCGGCGTGCTCACCCTGGCTCGGGCCCTCGTCGAGCGCAACACCACCGGGATGGGCAACGGCGGCGGCTGCGAACTGGACGGCACGACGCTGCAGGTGCACAACACGATCCTGCGCGCGAACCGGGCGCCGGTCCTGGGCGGCGGCCTGGTGGGCTTCGGCCTGAGCGGCGAGATCGCGAACTGCCTGGTGGACGGCAATTCGGGCGGCTCGGCGGGCGGCGTGCTGGCGATGGCCACGAGCCCGATGAAGTTCCGCAACAACATCGTCGTGCGGAACACCGGCGGCGGCCTGGCGGCCGTCGGCGGCGGCATGGTCGCCGACTGGAACAATGTCTGGAGCAACACGGGCGGCGACTACGCCGCCGGCGCCGTGGCCGGGGCGCACGACCTGAGCCGCGATCCCCTGCTGGCGGCGGCGCCGGGCGACTGCGCCCTGGGACAGCACTCGCCCTGCCTGGACCGGGGCGATCCGGACGCAGCCTGCGTGGACCCCGACGGGTCGCGGGCCGACATCGGCGCGCACGGCGGCCCGGGCGCGATCCAGGTGGCGCCGTCGGCCGTGACCGGCGCCGCGGTCACCGCCCAGGGCGGCGGCCAGGTGCGCCTGCACTGGGACGCCTCGCAGGCCGGCGACATCCACCATTACGTGGTCTACCGCGACACGGCAGCGACCTTCATGCCGTCCGCCGACAAGATGATGTCGCTTGTGAACCACCCGGTGACGCAGTGGTTCGAGACACCGCCGTCCGGTCCCTGGTACTACGTCGTGTCCGCGGTGGACACGGGCGGCCATGCCGGCGGCTTCAGCGAACGCGTCCTGGCGACGCCGGTGGCCTCGCCGGTGCCGGGCCAGCAGCTGCCCTCGGTGCTGGCCGTGACCGGCGTCAGGCCGAACCCGTTCAACCCGCGCACGGTCGTCTCGTTCGACGTGCCGCGCGACGGTCGCGCCCGCGTCGCGATCTACGACCTGGCCGGCCGGCTCGTGCGCCGGCTCGTGGACGGGAACCTGACCGCCGGACGCCACACGGTGACATGGGACGGCGCCGATGACGCGGGCCGTTCCGCCGCGGCGGGCGTCTACCTGTTGCGGCTGGCCGATGGTTCGGCTGCCGTGTCGGTGAAGCTGGTCCTGGCGAAATAGCGCCGCGCGCAATGCGGCATGCGAACGGCCCGCGCCTTCCCTGTCGGGGAGGGCGCGGGCCGTTTCCGTTCCGGGCGTGACCGGTCAGTCGAGCCAGCGCAGGAGGTCGGCGATGGCGACATCGCCGTCGAGGTCGACCTGGCCCAGGCCGCGCGGAAGCACCCAGCGCACGCGGCCGTCGCGGCGCTTCTTGTCGGCCGACAGCAGGCGCTCGAGTTCGGGGACGGGCGGGGCGGCACAGCGTGTCGGGAGGCCGCAGGCGTCGAGCAGCTCGTTGACGCGCACGGCGACGAGCAACGGGCACTGCCCGCGCTCGACCGCGATGCGGAACACGACTGCCATCCCGATGGCGACGGCCTGTCCGTGCGAGAGCGGCTCGGGCGTGCCGGCGCGCCAGGATTCCAGGGCGTGGCCAAGGGTGTGCCCGAGGTTCAGCGCGCGCCGCGGTCCCTGCTCGAGGAAGTCCCGCCTGACGACGTCGGCTTTCACGGTCACCGCGCGCGCCACCCAGTCGCGCCACGGCAGGGCGCCCAGCACGCCGGGTACCGCGTCACCGGCGTCGCCCGAGCCGGCGCCGAACAGGGCGCGCAGCTGGGGCCCCGCGGCCTCGAGGTCGTCGAACAGCAGTGTGTCGCCGATGACGGCCGCCTTGATCATCTCGGCCAGCCCGTCGCGCCAGCCCGTTCGCGGCAGCGAGACGAGGAACCCGCAATCGACCATGACGCCGGACGCGGGGTGGAAGGCGCCGACCTGGTTCTTCAGCCCGGCAGCGTTGATCCCCGTCTTGCCGCCGATCGCCGCATCGATCATCGCCAGCAGCGTGGTCGGCACACTGACCCAGCCCACGCCGCGCTGCCACGTCGCCGCGGCGAAGCCGGCCACGTCGAGCAGGGCGCCGCCGCCGATGCCCACCACCGTGCCGTCGCGCGGCAGGCCGCGCTCCGCGAGCCAGCCGTAGATGTGCGCCAGGCGTTCGAGTTGCTTCCCCGATTCCCCGCCGGCCAGCACGAGCGTCCCGGAGCGATCGGGATCGCACCCCGATTGCAGGGCCGCCAGCCAGGCCGGCTGCAGGCGCGCGACGGCCTCGTCGACCAGGTACACCGGAGGTGGCTGGGGGATGAACCGCGACAGTTCGAGGGCCGCGAGGGGCCCCAGCACGATGCGGCTCGGCTGCCCGCCGAGCATGATCTCGATGACGCGTGACGTATCGTTCATCGTCTGCCTGTCGTCGCGGTAAGTCGCTGTGTTGATGTTAATTCTCAAATTCGGAACAAGCGGTTTCAACGGCGTTTTGGTTTGTCTCGCGCTGCCGCCGACACTACCTTTCGCCCGTCCGATGGCCGAATCTATCACGGCGGCGCATGGAATGCCATCGCAGCCCCCCAACACAGCCATCAAGCGACAGGGATGCACACCACAAGGAGACAGGCGCATGTCAGGTAAGATGGTCGAGATCCGCTGGCACGCCCGCGGCGGCCAGGGTGCCAAGACCGCCGCCATGTTCCTGGCCGAGGCTGTCCTGACCAAGGGCAAGTACGGACAGGGATTCCCCGAGTACGGACCGGAACGACGCGGCGCGCCCATGCGGGGATTCACCCGCATCTCCGACGTACCCATCCGCCGGCACTGCATGATCGAGAACCCCGGCATCGTCATCGTGCTGGATTCCAGCCTGCTGGACAGCCCGGCGGCGGGCGTGACGGCCGGCACCTCGGAAACCACGGTGTTCCTGGTCAACACCACCGATGCGCCGGCTACGGTGAGCAAGAAGCTCGGCGTCAAAGGCGCCAAGGTGCATACGGTCGACGCCACCGGCATTGCGCTGGAGACCATCGGCCGCCCGATCCCGAACATGCCGATGGTCGGCGCGTTGCTCGCCGTCAACGACATGCTCTCCCTGGACGAACTCAAGGGCGCGCTGGTCGAGCAGTTGAGCAGCAAGTTCTCGCAGGTGGTCATCGACGGCAACCTGGCCGCGATCGACCGCGCCAACAAGGAACTGGTGTCGGCATGAGCATGATCAGCACGAAAGACCTGCACGAGGGCGGCATCATCCGCGAAGCGGGCAACTCCGCCACGTACAAGACCGGCGACTGGCGCACGTTCGTGCCGAGGTTCGTCGAGGAGAACTGCATCCACTGCATGTTCTGCTGGATCTACTGTCCGGACACCGCCATCGAGATCGACGCGTCCGGTCCCAAGCCCGTCATGAAGGGCATCGTCCTGGACCACTGCAAGGGCTGCGGCATCTGCGCCCACGAGTGCCCGCCCGCGAAGAAGGGCAAGGCTGCCCTCGTCATGGTCCGGGAAGAGAAATAAGGCGAAGGCCGGAAAGGAACCGAGGCATGGAACAGAAACTCGTCGCGCTGTCCGGCAATGAAGCGGTGGCCTACGCCTTCAAGCAGGCCCGCCCTCATGTCGCCGCAGCGTTCCCCATCACTCCGCAGACGGAGATGATGCACAAGTACGCGGAATTCGTCGCCAACGGCGAATCGACCACCGAGATGATCCTGGTCGAGAGCGAGCACTCGGCGATGAGCGCGGCCATCGGGTCCGCTGCCGCCGGCGCCCGCACGTTCACGGCCACCAGCAGCGCGGGCTTCGCGCTGATGTGGGAAGTCGTGTACATCGCTGCGTCGCTGCGGCTGCCGATCTGCATGGCGATGGTCAATCGCGCGCTGAGCGGCAACATCAACATCCACTGCGACCACTCCGACTCGATGGGCGGCCGGGATGCCGGCTGGCTCCACCTGTTCAGCGAGAACGCGCAGGAGTCGTACGACAACAGCATCATGGCCTGGCGCATCGCCGAGCACATGGATGTCCGCCTGCCGGTCATGGTGAACTACGACGGCTTCATCATCAGCCATACGGCCGACGCGCTGTACATGCTGCCGGATGACGCTGCCTGGAAGTTCATCGGCAAGTACAATGCCGCGTACACGCTGCTGAATCCCGAGAAGCCCATCACGGTGGGTCCGCTGGACCTGACCGACTACTACTTCGAGCACAAGACCAGCCAGATGGCCGCGTACGAGAAGGCGCCGGCGATCATCCAGCAGGTGAGCGACGAGTTCGCCGACCTGACCGGGCGCCGCTACGGCTTCGCCGAGGAGTACAAGCTCGACGACGCCGAGATGGTGATGGTGCTGCTGGGTTCGAGTGCGGGCACCTGCAAGGACGTCATCGACGAGTACCGCGAGAAGGGCGTCAAGGTCGGCCTGCTGAAGCTGCGCACGTTCCGCCCGTTCCCCGCCGCCTACCTGGCGAAGGTGCTGGGCGGCCGCAAGGCCGTCTGCGTGCTCGATCGCTCGGCCAGTTTCGGCGGCCAGGGCGGCCCGCTGTTCACCGAGACCCGCTCGGCCATGTACGGCCAGCAGGTGCCGGTGCACGGTTACATCTACGGCCTCGGCGGCCGTGACTTCGACCTGCGGCAGGCCGCGACGGTCATCGAGAACCTGAAGAAGGTCGCCGCCGGCGGCGAAATCGCGGACATCAACCTGCTGGGCGTCAGGCTCTAGGAAAGGAGGCACGACATGGCTGTCAATCTCAAGCAGTTGACCCAGAACGAAGACCTCCTGGCCGGGGGCCACCGGGCCTGCGCGGGCTGCACGGGCGCGAACATCCTGCGCCAGATCATGCTGACCGCCGGCAAGGACACCGTCATGGGCGGCGCCACCGGGTGCATGGAAGTCATCACGACGATCTTCCCGTACACCGCGTGGAAGACCTCGTTCATCCACAGCGCGTTCGAGAACTGCGCCGCGACCATCAGCGGCGTCGAGACCGCGTTCCGTTCGCTGAAGAAGCACGGCGAGCTGCCCGTGCAGCGCGAGAAGATGAACTTCATCGCGTTCGGCGGCGACGGCGGCACCTACGACATCGGCCTGCAGTCGCTGTCGGGCGCCATGGAGCGCGGCCACAACATGCTGTACGTCTGCTACGACAACGAGGCGTACATGAACACCGGCATCCAGCGGTCGAGCGCGACGCCCCTGGGCGCGCACACCTCGACGGCGCCCGCCGGCTCGGTCAAGCAGGGCAAGGAGCAGAACCGCAAGGACCTGACCAAGATCCTCGTGGCTCACAACATCCCCTACGTGGCCCAGACCACGCCGTACCACTGGAAGGACCTCGCCACCAAGGTGGAGAAGGCCCTCGCCGCGGACGGCCCGGCGTTCCTGAACATCCTCATGCCGTGCACCGTGGGTTGGCACTTCGACCCGGCCATCGGCATGGAGCTGGCGAAGGAGGCGGCCGACAACAACTTCTGGCCGCTGTTCGAGGTCGAGAACGGCGTCTACACCATCAACCACAAGCCGAAGGACCCCGGTCCGGTGGCCGAGTGGATGAAGAAGCAGGGCCGCTTCAAGCACCTGTTCAAGCCGGGCAACGAGCACCTGCTCGAGGCCAGCCAGGCTTATGTGGACAGCGAGTGGAAGAAGCTGCTGAAGCTCGAGGCGATGACCGCGGAGTAGCGGCGCCCCGACAGCTGCGATCGAAGGGCCCGGGCCGCAAGCCCGGGTCCTTTCCTTTGGCACACGGATCGGGTTGCCGGATGCGGGAGGCCACGGTACCGTGGCCGTGATCCCGCGCGAAAACCCGCAAGGAGTGGTGTGATGGCCGACCTGCGCGAACTGTTCCTGTTGCGGCCGGATGTCGTGTTCCTCAACCACGGCTCGTTCGGGGCCTGCCCGCGGCCGGTATTCGACGAATACCAGCGCCTGCAGCGCGAACTGGAGGCCGAGCCGGTCGATTTCCTGCACACGGGCCGCACACTGCCGGCGCGCATGGCCGCCGCGCGTGCCGAACTGGCGGTCTTCCTGGGCGCGCAGCGGGACGACCTGGCCTTCGTGCCGAACGCGACCTGGGGCGGCAACGTCATCGCCCGCTCGCTGCAGCTGCAGGCGGGCGACGAGGTGCTGACCACCGACCAGGAATACGGGGCGATGGAGCGCACCTGGACGTTCGCGTGCGAGAAGGCGGGGGCGAGCCTGGTGCGTCGCGCGCTGCCGCTGCCGCTGGAGGACCCGCAGGACGTCGTCGAGGCGGTCTGGGGGGGCGTCACGGCGCGTACGCGGGTGCTGATGCTCAGCCACATCACGTCGTCGACGGGCGTTGTCCTGCCCGTGGCCGAACTGGTGCGGCGCGCGCGCGAGCGCGACATCCTCACCTTCATCGACGGCGCGCATGCGCCCGGCCAGGTGCCGCTCGACCTCGACGCGCTGGGAGCCGACTTCTACACGGGCAACTGCCACAAGTGGCTGCTCTCGCCCAAGGGAGCCGCCTTCCTGCACGTCAGGCGCGACCGGCAGGAACTGGTGGAGCCGCTGGTGGTCAGCTGGGGCTGGCGCGCCGAGAAGCCGGGCCCCAGCCGCTTCGTCGACGAGCACGACTGGACGGGCACGCGCGACCCGTCCGCGTGCCTGGCCGTGCCGGCGGCGCTGGCCTTCCGGCGCGACCACGACTGGGAGCGCGTGTCGGCCGGTTGCCGCGCGCTGGCCCGCGAGGCGCGCGGGATGCTGCTGGCCGAGACCGGCCTTTCCGCGCTGTGCCGGCCGGACCCGTGGCTGGCCCAGATGGTGGCCGTGCCCCTGCCGCCGGTGGACCCGGAGGGCCTGAACGCCGCGCTCCGCCATCGGCACGGCATCGAGGCGCCGGTCACCAGCCATGCCGGACGGGCCTGGCTGCGGGTCTCGCTCCAGGCCTACAACTCGTTGCAGGACATCGAAAAACTGGTCGTGGCCCTCCGCGCCGAGCTCTAGGCCGGCGGGCTGCGCGTGCGGGTCCGCCGAATCCGCAAATACTTGTGGCAACAAATAACGCACAAACGTATATTGTCAAAACACTGGAACGGGGGAGGCGATGGTGACGCTCAAACAGGAACTCCGCATGACGCGGCAGTTCAGTTCCCCGGAAGAGGAACTGAACCTCAACCTGCAGCGCACGGTCGGGCTGCTCAGCCGCCCGATGCTGCAGTTCCTCAAGAAGCACGGCCTGAGCCCGGCCCAGTACAACATCCTGCGGATCCTGCGCGGGCAGCCTGACGGCGGTCTTCCCTGCCGGCAGATCGGCCTGCGCATGGTGACGCGGGAACCGGACGTCACGCGACTGCTGGACCGCCTCGAGAAGGACGGCCTGGTGTCACGCGAGCGCTCGGACACCGATCGCCGCGTGGTGACGATCTCGATCACGAAAGCCGGCCGGTCCCTGCTGGCCGGACTCGACGAACCGATGCGGGTTGTCCACAAGGAATCGTTGGGGCACCTGACCCGCGTGGAGATAAGGGAACTCAACAGGCTGCTGGTCAAGGCCAGGCAGCCTTTCCTGGAGGGAGATAACGATGACTAGGCAACTGAAGACGATGCCGGTCCTGCTGGCGGTCGTGCTCGCGACGGCGCTGCCCGCGTTCGGCGCGGAGTACAACATCGACGCGGCGCACAGCGCCGTCAGTTTCAAGGTCAAGCACCTGACCATCAGCAACGTGA
>CAIOLW010000037.1 GCA_903859215.1 uncultured bacterium
AAGGTCTACGACGTGCTCGACGCCGACGGCACGCGGCTGGCCGTCTGGTACAGCGACTACTTCCCGCGCGACAGCAAGCGCGGCGGCGCCTGGATGAGCTCCCTGCGCAAGGAGAAGCTGGTTGACGGCGCGCGCGTCATCCCGCTGGTCTACAACGTGGGCAACTTCACGCGCCCGACCGCGGGCACGCCCGCGCTGCTGAGCGCCGACGAGGTGCACACGATGTACCACGAGTTCGGCCACGCGCTGCACGGCATGCTCTCGCAGTGCCGCTACGAGAGCCTCAGCGGCACGGCGGTGGCGCGCGACTTCGTCGAGTTGCCCAGCCAGGTGCTGGAGAACTGGGCGCTGGAGCCCGAGGTGCTGGCGCTGTATGCGAAGCACTGGCAGACCGGCGAGCCCATCCCGGCCGCACTGGTCGAGAAGCTGCAGAAGGCGAAGCACTTCAACCAGGGGTTCGAGACCGTCGAGTACCTGGCGGCCAGCTTCCTGGACATGGACTGGCACACGATCAGCGCCCCGGCGGTGTTCGCGTCGCAGGATGTCGAACAATTCGTGGACCGGTTCGAGGCCGACGCGATGGGCCGCCTCGGACTGATCGGCCCGGTCGCGCCCCGGTACCGCAGTCCCTACTTCCGGCACGTCTTCGGGGGCGGCTACTCGGCCGGCTATTACGCCTACGTGTGGGCCGAGGTGCTCGACGCCGACGCCTTTGCGGCCTTCGAGGCGACGGGCGACATCTTCGACCCGGCCACAGCCAAGTCGTTCCGGCAGAACATCCTCGAGCGCGGCGGCACCGAGGACCCGATGGTCCTCTACCAGCGCTTCCGCGGCCAGGCGCCGGGCATCAAGCCCCTGCTGGTCAGGCGCGGCCTGGACTGATCCCCGCCCGCAGAAGGCGGTTTTCCCACGGGGCCGGGCGTTCGCGCCCGGCCCTGTCTACTAAAGCCTACCCGCATAGTGCCGATCCTGTTTCGTGGCGCGAGAGCGCCGCCGGGGGCGCACCCGTGCCCGACGGCATCCGCTTTCCCGGGGGATCGGCATGCGGACCACGACGAAGATGACCTGGCTCGTACTGGCCGCAGGCGTGGCGCCGCTGGCCCTGGTGGGCGGCTTTGCCGTCATCTGGCAGGGGTGGCGTCCGCATCCGGTTGCGCTGCTGCTGGCGGCCGCGGCCGTCGCCGGGCTGGTGGTCTATGCGCGCCGTGTCGTCCGCGCGCTCACCGCACCGCTTTCATCCGCGTACGTCGAGTTGTCGCTCGGCTCGCAGCAGGTGGCCGCCGCCAGTTCCCAGATCGCCTCGGCGAACGCGAACGTGGCCCACGGCGCCAGCCAGCAGGCGGCGAGCCTTCAGGAAATCACGGCCTCGCTGACCGAGATCGCCGGCGTGATCCAACGCAACGCCGAACATGCCGAGGAAGCCGGCTCCACCGCCAACTCAACGCAGGAGGCGGCCGCGACCGGGCGCGCGGCCCTCTACTCGATGATGGATTCGATCGGCGAGATCAAGGAATCGACCGACAAGATGGCGAAGGTGGTCAAGACCATCGACGGCATTGCCTTCCAGACCAACATGCTGGCGTTGAACGCCGCGGTCGAGGCCGCGCATGCCGGCGACGCAGGGCGCGGGTTTTCCGTCGTGGCCACCGAGGTGCGCGCGCTGGCCGGCCGCAGCGCCGAGGCGGCGCGATCGACGGGCGACCTCATCCTGGTGGCAGTGCGCAGCGCCGAGGCGTCCGTCACGGCGTCGGAGGCGTTCGTCGCCACTCTTGAGGAGATCATCAGCGGCATCGACCGCATGAACGACCTGTCGCAGCAGGTGGCCGGCGCCACGCGCGAGCAGTCGTCCGGCATCGCGCGCATCAACCAGGGGCTGGCGGGCCTGGACCAGGTGGTCCAGGACAACGCGGCGAGCACCGAGGAGACGGCCTCCAGTTGCGAGGAACTGACGGCGCAGGCGGAACAGCTGGCGCAGTCGGTCGACAAGCTGGCGTCGTGGAACGAGCCGGTGCCGACTGCCCGCGCGGCGAAGAAGAAGGCGGGGCCGGCGGTGGAGCCGGCGCCGACGCCGGACCCGGATCCCACTGCCACAGCTGCCGACGCTGCGACGAAGCCGGCGACGAAGAAGTGGAGCGTGGAGACCCTGTCACTGGACGAGTTGTCGTCCGACGAACTTTTCGAGATCTGAGTTGGAACCCGGCAGCGCCGGGGTCCGGGAAGACGAGCAGCCCGCGCGGTGTCGCGGCCGCTGCCCGACACGAGGAAGGCCGCCACGCGGCCGTCATCACAACGCAAGGAGCCTGAACATGGCGCTGCTGGACTGGAATTCGAGCCTGAGTGTCGATGTCTCGGCGATGGACGAGGAACACAAGAAGCTGATCACCCTGGTCAACAACCTGAACGAGGCCATGAAGCAGGGCAAGACCAAGGACGAGATGGACCGTGTGTTCAACGAGCTCGCCCGCTACACGCAGTCGCACTTCGCCTCCGAAGAGCGCTACCTGGACAAGATCGGCTACCCGGGCGCGGCCCAGCAGAAGAAGGAACACGCCGAACTGATGAACCAGGTCACGGCGTTCAAGGCCGACTACGACGCGGGCAAGGCCATGATCTCGGTCAAGCTGATGGGGTTCCTGCGCGACTGGGTGCGGAATCATATCCAGAAGACCGACAAGCAGTACGGCGTGTGGGCGCAGCAGAACGCCAAGGTCTGAGCGCTGCGCACTGCGATCGATGGAGAAGCGCCCCGGCCGGGATGGCCGGGGCGCTTTCGATTGCCGGTCGGCTGCACCGGAGCGCAGGCCTGGCGCCGCGAACCCGGGACAGGTTCTTCGGCCCCACGTTGGCCAGGGGGTCACGAGCCTCGTCTTTCCTGGCCAGACCTCCGTCAGGGCTGCCTTGGCTCCAAAGGATCAATGGCGGCTGTCGTGAGCGATTCCAGGTTGAAGTGCCCCCACCGGCCATTCCACCTGCCGGAGCGGCACGGGCGGCCACCGGGACACGCCTCGCCTCTGTTCAAATTTCAGCACAATATTGCACTTACGGCTCATCCGTGCTAGGCTTCCACGTGAACCCAGCCAGCCCATCCATGGTGGTTGGGACGTGTCTTACATCCGATTGGGGAGACGGTGCACCGCTTTGCCCTGTTGATCATTTTCACTCTGATCGGTTCATCCGCAGTCGCGGCCCAGGAGGTCGTATTCAAGGATGACTTCCAGGGTGACTTGTCTGCGTGGGCAACGATCGGTTACGGCGTTCTCCTCCCCGACTCGCTGGCACCCGGCAATCAAGTCCTGGCCTTCTCGCAAACTGCCGACGGCGGCAATATCTGGAGTACCGCGATCGCGATGGACGATACTGCGCAATATCACTTTTCGTTTCGGTATCGAGGAGCCACGAACGGGGTGGATTCAGGCGGCTACCTTGGTTTCTTTGATCCGCAACACGGATATTTTGCCCCGGGCCTCATCTGGGGAACCCAGCCCGACAACTCCGCCGTCGAACTCATCGATGACGGTCAATGGCATACATACGAATTGACGTTCCGGGTCTCCGACTACTTCGGCCAACTTGGCGGCGCGCTGCAGATTGTTGTCGAAGATTGGGACGGGGTCAACGGGGGCAACCCGCCGCCGAATGTACCCCTCGACGCCTTCTTTGACGACATTCAACTCACCAGGCGTACCGCGAACCCCAGCAACCTGGCTTTCACCAACGTCTTTGATTCGGCCGGCTTCACCGACTGGACATACGTCAACCAACCAAGCGTGATTGATTTCAACGGTGACGGCTGGGACGACCTGTTCCTGGCGCGAAGAGACGGGATGCTGCCGAGACTCTTCCTGAACAACCAACACGGTGGCTTCACCGAAGACAATGCCGCTCTCGGGGCACTTCAGAATCTTCTGCTCACGTACGCCGTGTTCGGTGATATCGACAATGATGGTCACGAAGACGTCGTGGTGATTATGGAAGACAGCAGCCTCAGGGTATTCTATGGCAGTTCGGCGGGCTTTGTTGAGAACACTTCGCCCGCTTTTGCCGGAGCAACCTTCCAGGAAGTCGGGCTTTGGGATTCCGATAATGACGGCGACCTCGACATCCTCGGCAATGGACTCGGCGAGGTAGGGCCCCTGACCTTCTACGTAAATGATTCCGGCACCTTCCTGCCGACCGTGCTGGCTTCTGAAGTCGCTTTTGCGTCAGTCGCCGATCTGGATTCCGATGGACTGGCGGACATTGTCGCCACCCACAGCAGACCCGCGAATACGCCCTGGGCGAGTCATACTGTGCTTCGCAACAACGGCAACAACACGTTCACCAGCATCTCGAATACTGGACTGCCGCCCCTTCCCCACTTTGCCCCTTGTACATTCGACTACAACAACGACGGCAGGCTTGATATCTACAACGGCACCATGGATTGGGGCAATCCAAGTCATCCGTGGTTGTTCAGGAACGACGGATCGTGGACTTTCACCGATGCGACGACACCGTCCCTGAGCGTTGGCAACCACTATTACGTAGCCGCAATCGCGGGAGACGCCGACCGCGACGGCGACCTGGATTTCTACAATACGCTTGGTCCCTGGACCACTGGACTGTTCTTCGAGAATCTTGACGGCGCGGACTTCCGTGAAGCGTCCGCCACCTACGGCATCAACGTGAGCGGCGGCAACAACACCAAGACCGGCATCTGGCTGGACTACGACCACGACAACGATTTGGACCTGTTTGTGACCAATACCTGGAATGCCAACGGTGGGTGGCTGTTCAGGAATGACATTGCCACGGGCAATTGGCTCAAGGTCACCCCGCAGGCCAGCATCTCCAACAAGTCGCTTCACGGAACACGCGTCGTGGCGTACTGGGGCGGCAAGTCCCAAATCCAGCATTATGAACGCAATCTTACTCCCTACCCGGACAGCTACTCGGCAACCAAGTTCTTCGGCTTGGGCAATGCAGCGACCGTTGACAGCGTTGTGGTGTACTGGGCTTCGGGATCTGTCTCAACCGAGCGCAACGTGCCGGCCAATAGCGCGCTGGTCATCCAGGAGATGGCCGCCCCGCGTGTTCTCTCGGTGCTGGATGTGCCAGATGACCAGGGCGGGCAATTGGCAGTAACCTTTACCGCACTGAGTAGCGGCAACCCCGACGGCGCGGGGCAGTTCTCGGGATACGAAATCCAGCGGCGTTCCGGTGGCGCCTGGGCACTCGTGACGACCATCGCAGCGACGGCGGTCGATCCCTACGTGGTCGCGATCGGCACAACCGACATCTTCACGATGGGGCAACCCGCACCTGTCTCGGAATATCGCATCGTTGCCCACACTTCAGACCCCGGCAAGTCTTCCTATTCCAACGTGGCGAGCGCCTACTCAATCGACAACCTCGCTCCGCCAAAACCCAATGGGTTCCTGATCGAAGCCCCTGATTGGCGCGTTGTGGCTTGCAGCGACCCCCAGATTCCCGACTTGGCACAGGCTTGCTTCTACAGGGGTAACGCAACGGGCTTCGCGCCGGACGAAGCACTATCCTGCTCGCCTGCGATGTTGGCCTACCATGAGACGCAAATGAACAACTACTTCTACAGGATTCAATTCAAAGACACGCACGGCAACTTGAGTGCTTTCAGCGACGAATTGCCCTCGCAGTTCCCGGCAGGCGCTGACGGCGTCCTGCCTGCCAAGTTTGCCCTGGAGCAAAACCAGCCCAACCCGTTCAACCCTTCCACGACCATCAAGTTCAGCCTGGCTGACTCAGCACCGGTCCACCTCGGCATCTACGATGTCGCCGGCAAGCTTGTCAGGAACCTCATCGCCGGTCAGGTGATGGGTTCTGGCCAGCAGGAGAAGGTCTGGGACGGTAGAGATGAAGTGGGGCGTTCGGCTCCGGCGGGGATCTACTTCTACAAGCTGACCGCGGGTGAGTTTGTGGAAGTTCGGCGCATGGCTTTGGTGAAGTAGGACGGGCAAATCTCAAGGAGGTCGGCGGCGTGCTGACCTCCTTTCTATTCACGCCAGCCAAGTGATGTCATCCAATGGCTGGGCAGTTCGGGCTGAGGTTGTAGAAGACCTCCCATGCGGCCAGCCTTCCCATTTGGCACGGTGCCTCGTTACGTGATCCGCGAACGCGACAGCATCTGTGGCGAGCAGGTCGTCGCGGCCTGCCTGCGCCTGCCGCGATGCAGGCCATCTCGCCTGTCGTCGCACCTATTCCCGCCAGATCCGTCCCGACCGCACGCAGATGCCGCCTCGGCGACGATCGTGAGGCGGCAACGTGCCGCTCAGATCGGCGCGATCCTTTGTGGGATCGGATTATTGGGAGCCACAGGCGAATGGTACGTGGCACCGGTGTAGCAACGGAGAGGTCGCCCACAAAAACGAAACGACCCGCATCACTGCAGGTCGTTCCCCATCAACAAGTTGGTTGGTACGCCGCCAGGGACTTGAACCCCGAACCTACTGATTAAGAGTCAGTTGCTCTACCAGTTGAGCTAGCGGCGCACCAGAATCGATTGTGGCCATGCAGGCGGTCCAGAAGTAGCGTGGTCACCAGTAGCGTGGTCCCACAGCCACAAAGACTTGCCCGACAGGCAGGCGGCAATAAATAGCAGTCTCCCCCGGGCTTGTCAAGAATCCCGAATCAGCCGGATCCCGGCCCGACTTGCGCCGGCGCAACTGACAGGCGCAAGTGGCGGGCGCAAGTGGCGGGCGTCAGGGGCGTCGGCAGGAAAGGTCCCGCATGGCCGCCGCTCCCAAGAAAGCCTCCCCGACGAAGAAGGCCGCCGCCAAGCCCGCGGCAAATGCCAAGGCTCCCGCAAGGGCCAAGGCATCGCCAAAGACCAAGCCCGCCGCCGCCCCGACGGCCTCCACCCTCACCCCCCTCCCCGACCGCCAGGCCAAGGCCCGAGCCGTCATCAAGGCCCTCCGCGCCGAATTCCCCGACACCCAGTGCAGCCTCGACCACGGCGACGGCTGGCAGCTGCTGGTGGCCACCATCCTGTCGGCGCAGTGCACCGACGCGCGGGTCAACCAGGTCAC
>CAIOLW010000038.1 GCA_903859215.1 uncultured bacterium
CAATTCGACCTGGCGCACCGGCCTCGCTTCGATTGGACGCTCGCCGTTCTGGTGGGCTTGCTGCTCTCGGTCGGCTTGAGCGCCATGGGCAGGTTCGGACTGCTCGGGCGCCAGGGGCTCTGGTCGCTCCTGGGATTGGGGATGCTGGTCGGCCTGTTCTTCGTGCGGCCGGCGGCGCTCAGGCGCGCGTCCCTCGGGATTTATGTGGTGACCTGTTTACTCTGCGCGCTGTCCCTCTTCGGTGGCGCGTCGGTCAGCGCATTCCATGCCGGGCAGCCTTATCTTACCATCGGAGGCCTCCAGGTAAAGATCGTGGATTTGAGCGTGATCCTCTTCGCGTTCGCGCTTGCCGGGTTGCTGCAGGCGCAGGCGACAAGGACGCGGATCGCGCAGGCGGGCCTGCTGATCGCCAGCCTCGCGCCGCTCGGGGGATATCTCTTCGCGGATTCGGTCTATCCGGGGGTGCTCTATTTTTGCGTGACCCTGGCCCTGATGCTCGTCGCGGGCTGCACGGGCCCCTTTGTGCGGACCTATGGGATTCTGGGCGGCCTGCTTCTCGCGAGCACTGTCCAGTCCCGCTCATTCGTACCTGCCGCGGACCTTTCGCGCGTCGCGGGAGCGGAGCGGCACACGGACTTCATCTTCGCCTCTATCCGCGATTCTTCGCTGGTGTTCGGGGTCCTGGCGATGACCGCGGGGGTGGGGCTGGTCATTCATCTCGCGTCGCGCGTTCGCGAGCTCAAGAGCCCCTATCTGCGCACGCTTTCAGCCGGGACGGCGGCGCTCTTCGGTGTGGAAGTGCTCTGGAGCCTGCTTTCCAATTCCGGCATCGGGCCCGTGCCGGTGACGGGGGTGAACTTCCCGTTTCTCAGTTACGGAGGCTCGCTCATGGTCGTGCATCTGGGGTTGATCGGAATCGCGCTTGGCGCCTACCGCCGGAGAACGCTGGCCTCCTAGCGGGCGGCGGGTCGAGATAGGGTTCTGTCCCGCATAGGCTGGCGTTGTGGGGGACGGCGCAGCTGCGCCGTTCCCCAGGCTCGACACAGGGCGGGCATCCTTGCCCCGCCGCCTACCCGCCCGCAATCACCCCGATCTTCCGCAACATTCCCGCAAACACCACCTCATGCAGCGGGAACAGCGAATACCAGTACAGCCGGCCGCGCCAGCCGAGCGGGTCGAAGATGGCGGTCTGGCGGATCGTGGTTCCCGTGCCGTCGGGCACGACCTCGAACTCCAGCCAGGCGCGGCCCGGCACCTTCATCTCGGCGGCGAGCCTGAGGCGGCGCCCCGGTTCGATCGCCTCGACGCGCCAGAAGTCGACCGTCTCGCCGATGCGCAGCCGTGACGGATGCGACCGTCCGCGGCGCAGTCCCACGCCGCCGACGAGGATGTCCAGCCAGCCGCGCACCTTCCACAGCAGGTTGCAGCAGTACCAGCCCGCGTCGCCGCCGATGGCCTCGACCGGGGCGAAGGCCGCGGCGGGCGAGGCGGTGACGTGGATGGTGCGCGAGTCGACCAGGCGCGTCCCGAACCTGACGCCGCCCCACGTGCGCGGGTTGCCCGCCGACGACAGGGCGTCGGACCAGCGCGTTTCGGCGAACTCGCGGTCCTCGCGCACCAGGGCGCGCCGGATCGCCTCGGCGATGCCCACCGGCCGCACCGCGAACGACGCCAGCGCCGACGGGTCGCGGACGATCGTCGGATGGATGATGCTCTCGATGAGCTTGCGCCCGATCCGCGCATAGAGCGGCGTGACCAGGCCCAGCCACAGGCTCGACAGGTACGGCGTCAGCACGGGCACGGGCAGCATCTTCAGCGGCAGGCGGCGTTGGCGCGCGTACTCGCGCATGATGTCGGCGTAGCTCACGCGGTCGGCGCCGCCGATCTCGAAGATGCCGCCGGCTTCGGGCGGCAGGTTCAGCGCTTCGACCAGGTAGGCGAGCAGGTCATCGATGGCGATGGGCTGCGCCATGACGTGCACCCAGCGGGGCGTGATCATCACCGGCAGGCGCTCGGTCAGCGAGCGGATCATCTCGTACGAGAGGCTGCCCGAGCCGATGACGATCGACGCGCGGAACTCGACCAGGGGGACGCCGGCCTCGCCCAGGATGCGGCCGACCTCGTGGCGGCTGCGCAGGTGGGGCGACAGTTCCTCGTCGGCGCTGCCGAGGCCGCCCACGTAGACGATGCGCGTGACGCCCGCGGCGCGCGCCGCCTCGGCGAAGTTGCGGGCGCCCAGGCGGTCGGCTTCCTCGAACGCGTCGGCGCCCATCGAATGCACCAGGTAGTAGGCGGTGCCGACGCCGCGCAGGGGGGCGTCGAGGCTCGCGCGATCCATCACGTCGCCGGCCACCACGTCGATGCCCGCGGAGAGCTGCGCGCGCAGCGCTTCCGGGCGGCGCACCATGGCGCGGACGGCAAGGCCGCGGCTCGCGAGCAGCCGCACCAGGCGCCCGCCGATGTAGCCGCTGGCGCCGGTCACGAGGACCGGCGCCGCGGCGTGGCTGATGCTGGTCGTGTCGTTCATGCCGCATCCTTCATTCGTCAGGGTCCCGGCTGTCGGGATCGCGACCGGACAGGAGCCCACTCTAGGTCATTCGGCTCCCCTGTGCCCCCCGTGGCCCGGCGCCCGGGGAACCGCGCCGGGCATCGTCAGCAACTTTTCCCAAAAATGCCCTTGCCGGGGATTCGTTGTATATGTATTGTACAGGACAGAGCGTAGACAGTCAACCGGCCAGTGGGGCCGGAAGCGCCATACAGACCCCAACGGGGAGAACGACCATGAAAAAGCGGGCTACCTGGATGACCCTGCTCGCGATCCTGGCCCTGGCGGCCGGGCTCAGCGGGTGTTCGTCGAATGAGTCGAGCCTGACGGCTCCCGGCGTGCCGGGCGCGGACGGCAAGGGCGGGATGGGCACGGGCACCGCGGCGACCGGCGGTCCCGACATCGTGGACACGGCCATCTCGGCGGGCAACTTCACGACCCTCGTGGCGGCTGTGCAGGCCGCCGGCCTGGAAGGCGCCCTGCGCGCCGAGGGCCCGTTCACGGTCTTTGCGCCGACCGATGCCGCGTTCGCCAAGTTGCCCGCGGGCTTCGTGACGCAGCTGCTGGCGCCGCGCAACCAGGGCAAGCTGCAGGAGTTGCTGCTCTATCATGTGGCCGCCGGCGAGGTCTTCTCGCGCGACCTGCGTCCCATGCAGTTCGTCCCGACCCTGGCGGACAAGTACCTCTGGGTCCGCAAGTTCTGGAACGGCACGGTGAAGGTCAACAACGCCCGCGTCATCGCGGCCGATGTCGATGCCAGCAACGGCGTCATCCACGTGATCGACACCGTGCTCGTGCCGCAGGGCTTCACGCTGGTGCCGGAACTGCCGGCCCCGACCGGCGACATCGTGCAGACCGCCGTTGCCGCCGGCTCGTTCAACACGCTCGTCGCTGCCGCCGGCGCCGCCGACCTGGTGGGCGCGCTGAAGGGCCCCGGCCCGCTGACGGTCTTCGCGCCGAGCGACGCCGCGTTCGCCAGGCTGCCGCAGGGCCTGGTGGCCGCGCTGCTGCTGCCCGAGAACAAGGCGAAGCTGCAGGAGTTGCTGCTCTACCACGTGGTGGCCGGGCGCGTCCTGTCGGGCGACCTGAACTACTACCAGCGCGTGCCGACGCTGCAGGGCAGCACCGTCACGGTCATCAAGTGGTTCGGCAACGTCTGGGTCAACACGTCGAAGGTGACGGCGGCCGATGTGCTGGCGACCAACGGCGTGATCCACGTGATCGATCGCGTGCTGATCCCGCGTGGTTTCACCATCGCCACGAAGTCGGGCAGCTTCAACCAGGAAGGCCTCGACGCGCTGCAGGCCGGCAAGGATGCCGGCGAGCTGCCGCCGACCGAGCTGCCGGTCGAATACCTCGGTGAAATCCGGTAGATTCGCGGTCCTTCGCAGTCAATCGCAGTCAATCGTGAGAAAGAGGCGGGCCTCGCTTGAGGCCCGCCTTCTCTTCGTAGCCAAAGCTGCGGCGATCGCTCAGGTGAGAAGGTCGTTGAGCGCGCCCGCGAAATCGTCGGGCGCCATGGCGAGGCGGGCGTCGATGTCCGCGAGTGTCGCCGCGTACGAGGGCGCCGAACCGCCGCCGGCCAGGATGCCGACCCGCGGCCCCACGAGGCGGCGCAGCAGTTCGATCTGCGCAGCCACGACCGCATCGCCGGGCGGATAGATCAGGCTGAGGAACACCGCGCGCGCCCCCCGGATGTCGACCGCCAGGGCGATCTCTTCGGCCGGCATGTCGGCGCCCAGGTAGAGCACCTCCCAGCCCAGATCCAGGCCCATCGACGTCGCCAGCATCGCGCCCAGTTCATGACGGTTGCGCGACGGCGCGGCCACCACCAGCAGCGGCGAACCGGCCGCCGGCGCCTGGTTGGCATTGGTCGTCGCCAGGAACGTCTGCACGATCGTCGAGGCCATGTGCTCGTGCGCGATCCGTAAGCTGCCGTCGCGCCACAGTTCGCCGACGCGTTGCAGCAGGGGCTGGATCAGTTCCTGGCGCAACGCCGGTCGGCTCAGGTGCATGGTGGCGCGTTCCAGCACGCTCTCGAGCGCGCCCGGCTGCAGCGCCGCTACCGCGACGAGCGCCTCGTCGAGCAGCGCCGCAGCGGTCCTGGCCCCGGGCGTGGTCGCGGCCGGCGGGTAGGGCCGGAGCGCGCCGGCCGTCAAGGGCGGCAATTCCGCGACGAGCGCGCGCAGGTCGTCCAGCGGCTGGCTCGCGATGTCCCCGATGCGGTGGTCGGCGGCGGTCAACCGCCGCAGCAGCAGGAGCCGCTCGATATCCAGGTCAGAGTACAGCCGCCGCCCCGTGTCGGTGCGCCCGGGCGCCACGACGCCGTACCGCCGTTCCCAGGCCCTCAGCAGCAGCTGGTTCAGCCCGGTCCGCCGGGACACCACGGCGATGCTGTGGCGCGGGACGGTGTCGGGCGCGGCGCCTGGCGCGCTGTCGCGGTTCGCGGGCATGCGGTGCTCCTGGGGGAAGCAGCGGGTTGGTTTCGTGGCGTGTCGACCAGATTGTAGAGTTTTGTATAGATTTTGTCCAGTTAAATTCAAGACGGGAAGCGACGGCGCGTGACATCGTAAGCTTCCCCTGAAAACAGACATCTGAGAACGGAGCCCCCCGCCCCCTTCACCCCCCGAAATCGTCTGGACGGTGGCCAAAATCGCGTCATATTAACGGCTGCTTGAGGACACCGGGCCGCCTGCCGAAGAGACACGGCATCGATATCCGGCACTCGTGGACACGATCCGTGGATTCCCAAGGGAGAAGCGCAGCATGACGAACCAAGAGAAGGTCGCCGACTACAAGGTGGCCGACATCGGCCTGGCGGACTTCGGCCGGCGCGAGATCGCCCTGGCCGAGACCGAGATGCCGGCCCTGATGGCCCTGCGTCGCCGCTACAAGGCCGCGCAGCCGCTGAAGGACGCGAAGATCCTCGGCTGCATCCACATGACCATCCAGACGGCGGTCCTCATCGAGACGCTGGTGGACCTGGGCGCCGAAGTGCGCTGGTCGTCGTGCAACATCTTCTCGACGCAGGACCACGCCGCGGCCGCCATCGCGGCGGCCGGCACCGCCGTCTACGCCTGGAAGGGCCAGACGGTCGAAGAGGGCGACTGGTGCATCGAGCAGACCATCCTGAAGGACGGCACACCCTGGGCCGCCAACATGATCCTCGATGACGGCGGCGACCTGACGGGCATGGTGCACAACAAGTACCCGCAGCTTCTGGACGGGATCCACGGCATCACCGAGGAGACGACGACGGGCGTGCATCGCCTGATCGAGATGCTCGAGCGCGGCGAACTGAAGGTGCCGGCGATCAACGTCAACGACTCGGTCACGAAATCGAAGAACGACAACAAGTACGGCTGCCGTCACAGCCTGAACGACGCGATCAAGCGCGGCACCGACATGCTGCTGGCCGGCAAGAAGGCCCTGGTGGTCGGCTACGGCGACGTGGGCAAGGGCTCGGCCCAGAGCCTGCGGCAGGAGGGCATGATCGTCAAGGTGAGCGAGATCGACCCGATCTGCGCGATGCAGGCCTGCATGGACGGCTACGAAGTCGTCTCGCCGTACATCGACGGCGTCAACACCGGCACGGCCGCGGGCGTCAACAAGGCGTTGATGGGGACGATCGACCTGCTGGTGACGACCACCGGCAACACGAACGTCTGCGACGAGCACATGATCGCCGCGATCAAGCAGGGCGCCGTGGTCTGCAACATCGGCCACTTCGACAGCGAGATCGACACGGCCTTCATGCGCCGCACGTACCAGTGGACCGAGGTCAAGCCGCAGGTGCACCGCGTGCAGCGTGACCCGAAGAACGCCGACGACTACATCATCCTGCTGTCGGAGGGCCGCCTGGTGAACCTGGGCAACGCCACCGGGCATCCCTCGCGGATCATGGACGGCTCGTTCGCCAACCAGGTGCTGGCGCAGATGCATTTGTACGGCGCCAGGTGGGCCGACAAGAAGAGCGAGCCCATCTCGGTGACCGTGCTGCCGAAGAAGCTGGACGAGGAAGTCGCCGCCGCAATGGTGCGCGGCTTCAGCGGCGTCATCACGAAGCTGACGCCGGCGCAGGCCAAGTACATCAACGTGAACGTCGAGGGTCCGTTCAAGACCAACGACTACAAGTACTAGCGATCGCCGGTACCTGTGTGTTACGTGGACTCCCCGGGTCGCTGCGGCCCGGGGAGTTTCTTTGCAAACGAATGTTGTGATCGGGGAGGATTCTCGTGGCCGTCATCAAGTCCCGCTCGCGCCGCCTGACCGTCATCTCCGGCGCCTCGATGGAGGCCGCCGCCGAGCTCGGCGTGCGCTTCGGCTGCCTGAACGCCGTCTGCGGCCGGTGCGCGACCAACGTGATTTCCGGCCTGGAAAACCTGTCGGCGCCGACGCCCGGGGAAACGGCCATGGGCCTGGAACCGGGCCGGCGGCTGATGTGCCAGTGCCGCATCACCAAAGGGACGGTGGGGCTGGACCTGGACTGAATCGGGTCGATGCCGCTTGCTCAGCCCGCCTTGTTCCTCAGCCCGCCTTGTTCCTCAACCCGCCTTGCGCGCCCCCTGCATCACCGCCATCAACTCCGCTTCCATCGCCTTGGCCGAGGCCACCGGGCCGGTCAGCTTGAAGAAGAGGCTGCCCTCGGGACCCTCGAGCACGACGCCCACCAGGCGGTAGCCCTCAAGCAGCGTCGGGGTGCCGCCCATCATCGGGCCGCCCGACTTGTACGTGCCTTCGAGCGTGACGACGTGGCCGGCCATGCCGTCGGCGGTGAACGTCGTGTGCTTGGCCGCGGCGGACGGGTCGCCGCCGTCGGGCATGACCATCTGGTTGATCCAGCGCTGCAGGTTCGCGTCGACGCCGCCGCCCGAGGCCGGGCCGAAGTAGAAGACGTTCACCTCGGCCCCGGCGTTGTCGCCGCCCACGGCGGCGCGCCGGTACTGCGCCGCGCGCATGTTGCTCGGGCCCAGGTCCTGCCAGCCGGCCGGGGGCGTGAAGGCGACGCCGGCCAGGACGGTCCCGCTGCCGTCCGCAGGCCGGGTCGCGGCGGGCGTCGGCATGGGCGGGGACTGCTGCTGGGCGGCCGGGGTCGACTGGGATGCCGCCGCCTGGTCCTTGCCGCCGTTGCCGCAGCCCGCCAGAAGGACCGTGGACAGGGCGAGCGCGCCGAGGGGCAGGCTCGCGAACCGGGTTGCCCGCCGCAGGGGCGAGCCGGAGAGGCGGATTTTTTTGTTCATGGCCTCATGGATAACGGCAATCCGGACAATGCGCCACCAGTTTTGGCCGTCCGCTCGCGGCACCCTTCGGGGTCGCCTGCGTCGCCGAAGCCGTTCGGGTTCCTCTTGAAATCACATCCCATCATCGTTTACGATGATTCCACCCATTCCCTCGCCGACCTCGAGTACCCGGATTTCCAAAACACACCAGAGTCTCGTACGGGAGGTTCCGACATGACACGATCTCACACGCGAAACAGCACTTGGCCGACCCTTTATCTGGCCTTCGCGCTGGTGCTGGCCGCCGCCGTTGCCCAGGCCGACGAACCCGCCAAGGCCCAGGGCAGCCCGGCAACGCCGGCGCCCGTCGAGGCCGGGCCGGCGATTCCCGACCTGCCGGAGAACCAGGCCGAGATCGAGGCCCTCAAGGCGGCCCAGCCCGCGGGCCAGGCGCCGGCCGGAATCCCGGCGGAGCCCGCGAACGCATTGCCCCGCCCCGAGACGCCTCGCATGAAAGTGCTCAGCGCCGTGCTGGCGGCCCAGCAGGCGCAGCTGGTCGTCCTGCAGGACCGCCTGTCGACGGCGCCCGACGCGACCGCTGCGCTGGAGATCCAGCGCGAGATCGAGCGCGTGAAGCAGCAGACCGAGATCGACCTGTTGACGGCGCAAGCCCGTCTGGCTCGTGAAGCCGGGCAGGAGCAGCAGGCCGTCGCGATCGAGGCCGCCATCGGCGAGATGACGTCGCCGCGCCCGGTCGGCGTGCCGCAGGATCGTCCCGCTCCCACCGAAAACCGCTAGGGAGGGGACACCATGCGCAGATTCCTGAAAGCCTCCGCGCTGGCGGTGGTTGGGCTGCTGGTGGCGATACCCGCCCTGGCAGACGTTGGGCCGCCGGTGACGATCCACCTGCTCGGCAAGCCGCGCGCAGCCGAGTTGGGCGTGCCCTTCGAGGGGCAGGTCGAGATCACGCCCGACGTCGCGACCGAACTGTCGGACTTCCATTTCGAGGAGAGCCCGGGCTGGACGACGATGTCGCTGGCGGCGCCGAACGCCACCCGCATGGAGAAGTCGCAGAGCCTGGTCGTCGACTTCACCGTGCTGCCCTCGAACCCGAACGAATGGCTGACCCTGTCGTTCATGATGGACGGCCACCTGGTCAGCAAGTCCTTCGACCTGTCGGAGGCGCACTTCAAGCGGGTGACCACGCCGGGCACACTGGTGCCGGCGAAGGAAGAGCCCGATACGCGCGGCGAAGTGGACGGCAAGGAACTGCTGAGCCCCGAGCCGACCCACCTGGAGGGCGCGCACTGGGCCGAGAAGGGCGGCAGCCCCGACAAGTCGCGTTCGATCCGCGTCTACGGGCGCTTCGTGTACCAGCGCTCGGACGGCGTCACCCTGGGTGCCGACGGCGTCACGGTCCGCGTGTACGACCAGGACTCGTCCTGGGACGAGCTCCTGGCCGAGTTGGTCACCGACGCGTACGGCTACTACGACGTCACGTTCACCTGGGACCCGTGCTGGGCCTGTGACGGTGAGCCCGACATCTACGTGCACTTCGAGACGACGAACTCGCGGGTCACGACCGAGAGCGCGACCTGGCCCACGTACGACAACTACAGCTGGGAGACCGGCACCCACGACGACTACACCGGCACCAGCCTGAACTTCGGCACGCTGCAGCCGTCGGCCGAGAGCGACCACCCGGCGGTGCACATCCAGACCGACCTGACACGCACCTGGCGCTGGCTGCTCAACCACGAGGGCTACAACATGGCCCACGTGTCGGCGGAGTGGCCCGACGGCTCCACCGGCGCCTGGTACAGCGGTGACAGCATCCATGTCGGCACCGATCGCCAGTGGCGCGAGGACACGCACACGCACGAGTACGGGCATCACTGGGTCGCGCACTACGCGACGGCGGTCGCCCCGGACTACTGCAACGGCACCTGCGATTCGCCGACCTGCGGCCATTGCATCTGGTGCGCCGAGACCGACCACGACGCGCTGGCCGAAGGTTGGCCGAACTGGTTGTGCGACGTGATCACGCGCTCGTACGCCGGCGACTACGGAACGGCTTCCATGTTCACGCGCTCGCAGGAGAGCCTTGGCGCGTGCTCGACGGGCGTCTACGACAGCCCGTTGACCACCGAGGGCTTCCTGGGCGCGGTCTGCCGCGACATCGAGGACGCGGGCCAGGACAGCCACGGCGTGTACGGGGCCTGGACCGACCGCCTGGCGCTGGGGACCGACGAGATCTTCGACGTCATGGACATCGACCAGCCGACGACGCCGATGGGCTTCCTCAACGCCTTCAAGGCGCGGTTCCCGTCCACGGCCGAAAATCTCTGGGAGACAGCCAAGAACTGCGGCTACGAGATCGACGTGGCCAACCCGTCGGCGCCGACGGGCCTGACGTCGAGCCACGCGGTCGGCGGCGACTCGCCGGACCCGACGGTCCAGTTCAACTGGACGCGCGCGGCCGACGACGCCTCGGGCGTGTCCGGCTACGGCATCACCATCGCCGGCACGGCGGGGCTGCCGTCGGCGGTCAAGGACATCAACGACGTTACGACCTACACGACGACGTCGCTGGTGCCCGGAACGTACTACTTCAGCATCCGCACCATCGACCGCGCGGGCCGCTGGGGTTCGGGCTACGCCTGGTACGGGCCGTTCACGGTCCGCGCGCCCGAGCCGGCGAACCTGACGTACACGACGGTGCCCGGCTGGGACGGGCCGCTGGTGCCCCGTGGCACCGCGGATGCGACCAGCGGCAGCGCCACGGTCTCGGCCACGCTGCCGGGCAACGCCGCGTCGTCGTACTGGAGCGTTCGCGGCATCAACAACGGCGAGTCGAGCACCTCGATCGGCTTCCAGAGCCGCCTGTATGTGGACGACGTGTACATGTGGTGGGCCGGCTGGGGCAGCATCGGCGCCGGCGGCGGGTTCTGGGGTGGCAACCTGGGGCCGGTGACGGTGCGCGGCGGTCGTCACGTCTACGGAGTTCGTTACGACGCGCTGGACGCGATCTCGGAGACCAACGAGACCGACAACGACTGGGGGCACCAGTGGATCTGGACACCCTACATGCTGACGGCCAACACGGCCGTGACGCGCAGCGCGCCGCCGCCGAGCACCGCCGGCTGGGGCTCGATCGTCGACGGGTCGACGATCTGGTACAACACGGACGGCGTCCGGTTCAACTCGAGCGGCTGGTGGAACGCCGCCGTGCTGCGTCCGCTGTCGGCGGCGTACGACTACGACCTGCGCATGCACGCGGCGTCGACCGGCGCGACCAACGGCTTCGCGGCCAATATCGGCTGGAGCGCGAACGGCGCCGGCTCGACCGACGCGGTCTTCTCCAACCGCAACGTGGTGGGGACGCTGGACTATGACGTGGGTGTGCTCAACCACGGCGGCGACACGGGCAACTACGAGATGACGCACGTGACGAGCCTGCCGTTCGCCTTCGGCGACTCGCTGACCGTCCCGTTCGTCGCGAACCAGGAGCTCCGCCTGTGGGAGTTCTACGTGGCGCCCGCGGATACGGGCAACGTCAGCATCACCGTGGATTGCGACCCGGCGGTCGGGCAGTTCAACGCGATGTGGCTGGGCAAGACGTTCACGACGGGCGACCTGAACGACGGCACCCGGTCCCTGACGGACGAGGTGACCGGGCGCGCGCGCCTGGACATCGCCATCCACCAGTCCGGCTACAACTGCCTGGTCGTCTGGCGTGACCCGTACGGCACCGGCAGCGCCGGCACCGGCGCGACGAACGTGACGATCGAAATCCAGGGCACGCCGCCCGATTTCGTCACCTACCAGGCGGCCGGCTGGCACTCGCCGATCGTGCCGCGCCCGCTCAACGACGGCACGGGAGCGTCCGTGGCGCTGCCCGATTCGTTGCGCGGCAACCTGGCATCGACGTACCTGAACCTGGCGGTGCGCAACAACAGCCCGACCACCGCGGCGAGCCTGCCGGGCCAGATCCACCTGGACGGCGTGTACACCTGGTGGCTGGCGTGGGGCTCGTTCCCGGGCTACGTCAACAGCCTGTTCAACTGGAGCACGGCCTGGACGATCCGCGGCGGTCGTCACACGCTGGCGCTGTGGCTGGACCAGGACAACGCCTACGAGGAGATCTGGGAGAACAACAACCGTTACGGCGAGCAGTACGTGTGGTCGCCGTACATCCTGGCGCCGAACACGCCGGTCTCGCGGTCCCTGCCGCCCGACCTGACCGGCGGCTGGGAGGACATCAGCAACGGCGACCCGCTCTGGTTCAACTGTGACGGCCTGCGGTTGCCCAACACGGGCGGTTGGTGGCGCGCCGTGGCCGTGATGCCGGGCGCGACCAGCAACGTCGATGTGCGCCTGCACCCGCTGGGCACGGGCGTCAAGACCCCGTTCGGCAGCAACCTGGCCTACTCCGGCTGGGGAACCGGCCTGTCGGACTATGTGCTGGTGAACTTCAACGTGATGCCGTGGTCGGCCTACGATGTGGGCGTCCTGCGGCAGAGCAGCGTGGTGCAGAACTACACGGCCGAGACGACGTCGTCGGCGATCCTCAGCGGGAGCCCGACCGGCGGCACGTTCGGACCGTTCACACTGGCGGCCAACCGCATGCTCGGGCTGCACGAGGTGTACCTGAACGCGGGCGTCCACGTGATCCGGCTGCACAACACGGCCGGCACGGTGGACTGGGGCCTGACGCTGCATCCGTCGTCGACGGGCCTGCAGACCAAGAGCACGGCCGTGGCCAACGGTTCGGCCTGGTTCGCGGGCGCCGGCCAGGATGAATACGTCCTGGTCGACCTGGCGTCGGCGGGCTGGTACTGCGTGGCGGTGTGGAAGCGCGGCGCCGCGGACCTGCCGCTGTCGGGCAGCTACCAGTTGACCTTCCCGGCCTCGTCGGCCGTGCCCGGCAGCGATGTGCCGCCGGCGGCGACGGCGCTGGTGGGCATCCACCCCAACCCGTTCAACCCGGAGACGCGCGTGACCTTCGACCTGGCCGGCTCGCAGCAGGTCAAGCTGGCGGTCTACGACCTGAAGGGCAACCTGGTGCGGACGCTGGTCGATGAGTCGCGACCGTCCGGGCGCCACGAGGTGGTCTGGAATGGTCGTGACGAAAGCGGTCGCCAGGTGGCCAGCGGCGTGTACATGGCGCGGCTGGTGGCGGGCGGCGTTTCGCAGATGCAGAAGATGATCATGGTGAAGTAGGGTAGGATCACCTGCCCGGTAGACACGGCCCGGCCGTCCTTCCCGCGGGGAGGACGGCCGGGTTCGGTTCAAGCCGCAAGGAGTCGGTTCCATGGGCCTCAAGACACTGTGGTACGTCATCCACGAGTCGCTGGCCGCGTCGCGCGGCAACCAGGCGCTGCTGGCCGCCGCCCGCGCCGTGCCCGGCGCGACCATCGTCGACCTCTACGCCGAGTACCCCGACTTCAACATCGACGTGGAGCGCGAGCAGCAGCGCCTGCGCGACCACGACCTGGTCGTCTTCCAGCATCCGTTCTACTGGTACTCGACGCCGGCCCTGCTTAAGCAGTGGCAGGACAAGGTGCTGACGTACGGCTTCGCGTACCCGCCGCGCGAAGGCTCGGCGCTGCACGGCAAGGCATGGCTCTCGGTCGTGACGACCGGCGGGCCCGAGTGGTCGTACCGCGCGGGCGGCTACAACAACTTCTCGATGTCCGAACTGATGCGCCCGCTGCAGCAGACCTGCTACCTGTGCGGCATGCGCTGGCTGTCGCCGTTCGTGGTGCACGGCGTGCTGGGCGGCGACTACGGGCCCATCAAGGCCACGACCAACGAGGAACTGGCCGGGCTGGCGACGAAGCTGGGCCAGTACGTGGCGGGGCTGGACCTGGCGGATGCGCACGCGCTGGAGGCGGTCACGACGGTCCACGAACTGAAGGCGCGCTGGGACTGACCCGCGGCCGCGGGCGGAAAGGATCCTTCGTTGAAACCACAATTGCTGGCGCTGCTGACGGCCGCCGCCTGGGGCCTGGGCGGCTACTTCGAGAAACGCGGCCTGCACCTGGGCCACCTGCCCCCACAGCTGGGGATCACGATCCGCACCGCCACGGCGCTGGTCGTGCTGGGCGCGGTCAGCGCGCCGCAGTGGAAGCTGGTGGCGCAGGCGGGGCCGCGCTCGCTCATTTACATGATCGTCGGTGGCGGCCTGGTGGCCGGCTCGCTGGGCATGCTCTGCTTCTACACCGCGCTCAAGGGCGCGCCGCTGACGAAGGTGATGCCGATCGCGTTCACGTCACCGCTGTTCGGCGCGGCGCTGGCGCTGACCATCGGGGGCGAGACGCTCACGCTCAAGACGGCGGTGGGGATGCTGCTGTCGGTGGGCGGGATCGTGCTGTTGTCGTCGTAGATACAGGCACTCCCGCGATGCCGGGGCCGCGGGAGTGTCGCTGTCTGCGTGCGGCGGCGCGCGGTCAGGCCAGGAGATCGACCTGCGTGCCGGTCGAGCCGGTGTCCTGCGCGTTGGGATTCTTCATCGCGTAGACGAGTTCCTCGTACGCGGACACCGTGCCGTCCTTGTTGAGGTCCTTCTTGTCGTACGTCTTCGTACTGCTGGCTGACGATGCGCCGGCCGCTGCCGGCTTGGCGCCGCCGGACATCCGCGCTGCCGTCGTGTTGAACGTGACCGGGCTGCTGGTCGTGGCGGTTGACGTGATGTTCATGTCTCCCCCGTTTCTGTCGTAAGGCCGGACCCGTTCCTGATATCGACGGCGGCGGGCGGGGACTGAGGATTGAAACGGTGACGAAGCGAATGGTGCCGCGAACGCCGGTCAGCGGATCACTTGCAGCTTCAGGGCCGGGTATATGCACGATCCAGACAACATGAAACGACAAAAATAGACACCGCTGGGCAATGGCGTTCCGTTGTCCCCGTCGCCATCCCAAGCCGCGGAGCCGAGGCCCGGGCCGCGCCTGCCGAGCGGGATGGTCCGCACCACCGCGCCGCGCATGTCGAAGATCCTCAGTTCGGCGAGGCCCGCCTCGCGCAGCGAGAAGCGGATGGTCGTCCGCGGGTTCAGGGGATTGGGAAAGCTCTCCCAGACGGGAACGTCTGCGCCGGCGAGGTCGCCGGCGCCGCTGCTCGACAGGTCCGCGTCCCACCGGATCGTGCTCGTCAACACGGCGTCGAACGGGTCATCGCTGTTGACGACAAGACGGGCCGGCCCCGCGACGCCCGTCCGGATCCGCACTGTCACGCTGAGCGAGTCGCCCGGCGCCAGGACGCCTGCGGCCGGCTCGACGGAACCGACCACCGCAGGTGTCACGGTCGCGGACCAGGTCAGCGGGGCGCAGCCGCGGTTCGCGACCGTCACCGGTTGCCAGAGCGTGGTATCACGCGCGACATGCCCGAAGTCGACCATCGCCGGCGCCAACGCGGCCTGCGGCGCGGCGATCACGAGCAGCGTGACGGTGAACGGCGCCGACAGCGCACCGAGCACACCGATGCGGCCCGTATAGAGTCCGGCGCACAGTCCCGACACATCGCAGGTGTACGGCACGCCGATGCCGGCGCCGGGCGCCACGTGCAGCGGCCCGGGTGCGACGTGCAGCCAGTCCGCCCCGGGATAGACGCTCGCCGTCAGCACGCCTTCCCAGTCGCCGGCGTTGTGGTAGATGGCCGTGCTGTCCCGTGAGGCGCCGGTCCGGGCCATGAGAAATGATGACAGGACATCCGCGGTGACCATCGGCGTCGGAAGGTAGGCGCCGATCGTGGCGGACGCGCGATTGCGGTATTCGTCGAGCGCGGTCACGGTCACGTCGACATGGTTGCCCCAGGGCAGGCCGGCGATCGTGGCGGAATGGATCGCGCCGGGACCGGCGGTCGCGGGCACTCCCAGGACCGGGGCCGGCGGGCGGTCGCCCGCGATGTAGCTCAGCGCGAAATGATCCAGCAGCCCGGTGGCGCCGTCGTCTCCCGGCTCGGTCCACTGCAACGTGATGGACGTGTCGGTCAGCCCGGTGATGGCGAAGTCGCCGACACTGTCGGGCGGGACCAGGTCCGGCTCCACCAGCGGCCGGTAGAGGTTCACGGTGCGTCCGCCGATGACCCAGGCCTGGTTGATGAGCGACGTCTCCGCGCGCCCGTAGAGTTGGGACAGGACGCCGGCCGGCCAGGGCAGGTCGGGACGTTCGGCCTTGATCAGGGCGATGGCGCCGGCCACGATCGGCGCGGCCGCCGACGTTCCGCTGATCGGCATGTAGGTCGGTTGCCTGGCCGCGTCGACCCACGTGGACTGGACGGCGGATCCCGGCGCGGCGATCTCGACCGTGGCGGCGCCGTGGGCCGAAGCCTGGGGCGACACGACGCCGCCATCGCCGGTCATGGCCACCGTCACGACGTTTGGAAAATCGAAGCTGGCCGGATAGCGCGCGTTGGCGGGATTGTCGAGGTCCTTGCCGTCGTTGCCGGCCGAGGCGACGACGATGATGCCGGCATCGCTGGCGGCCTTGAACGAGCGGTAGAACTGGCTGGACGGTGACACGTCGAGGCCGGCGGCCAGGTAGTGGAAGCTGCAGACGATGATGTCCACGCCGGCGGCGACGGCGCGATCGACAGCGGCCAGCGTGGCCGGCGACTCGCAGTAGTACGGCGAATGGTCCTGGTGGTGCTTGAGCGGCATGACGCGCACGTTCCAGCACACGCCGGCCACGCCGATCCCGTTGTTGCCGATGGCGGCGAGCAGCCCCGTCACGCCGGTGCCGTGCGCGTAGTACGAACCGGTGTCGTCCGGGGACGGATTGCCGTCGTTGTTGCCGCAGTCGTACCCGGGAATGAAATTCGCCGCGAGGTCGGGATGGCCCAGCAGGAAGCCGTCGTCGATCACCGCGACGGTGACGTTCGGCGCGTCGTGCCGGATGGTCCACGCCGGTTCGGCCTGGATGTCGGCGTCCGGGTACGCGGCGTTCCGCAGGTGACCCTGGCCCGGATACAGGGGATCGTTCGGCACGAGGTCGGGAATGCCGACGGCGCTCGCCTCGAGGTGGGCGACCCGCGCATCCGCCGCCAGCGCCCCGGCGCCCGCCGCGGGGCCGGCCGCCAGCCGGACCCAGACCGCGTTGCCGGTCACGAACTCGTGCAGCACCTTGCCCGCGTGTTCGGCGACCCAAGCGCCGCGCTGGGACTTGTCGATCCCGTCGTGGAAGCTGACGATGTAGTCGACAGTGGGCTCCGCGGCGCGCGCCGCGACCGCGTTGAGCAGGCAGGCCGCGGCCAGCAGCAGGGCGATCCGGACAGGGCGCACGATTCCATCCCCGGGAACATCAGGTTGAGCGATCGGCCCGCGGTCCTGCCGGCGGGGATCTCTGTGGCGCTTGAGTTTAGCACAATCGGAGGCGCCCGTGGGTTGAATCGGGTACCATGAGGCCGTCGCCGGCCCCGGTCCACGAAGGAGCAGACTCTCCCATGGCGAAGGACGACTATCCGGTGACCCCCGGCGTCCGCTTCCTGCGCGAACAGGGCATCGCGTTCACGCCGCGCCCGTACGCCTATGTAGAGCGCGGGGGCACGCGACGGTCGGCTGCCGAACTGGGCGTGGACGAGCACATCGTCATCAAGACGCTGGTGATGGAGTCGGGGCCGAAGGAGCAGTTCCTGGTGCTGATGCACGGCGACCGCGAGGTGTCGGTGAAGCAGCTGGCGCGCGAACTGGGCGCGCGCAGCGTGGCGCCCGCGAGCGAGGCCACCGCCACGCGCGTGACCGGCTACCAGTTCGGCGGCACCAGCCCGTTCGGCACGCGAACGCCGCTGCCGGTGCTGGCGGAGCGCACCATTTTCGAACTACCCTTGATCCTGATCAACGGCGGCAAGCGGGGGTTCCTGGTCGAGCTGGATCCGCGCGACCTCAGGCGCGCGCTTGCGGTGCGCGACGTCGACGTGGCCATCGACTGAACACGGAGGGAAGGCAACATGGGTTCTTATACGATCGGACGCACCGTCACGCTGGGCTTCGCCGAGGCCGAGCAGCGCATCACCGAGGAGCTGGCCAAGGTCGGCTTCGGCATCCTGACCGTCATCGACGTGAAGGAGACGCTGAAGAAGAAGCTCGACCTGGACGTGGCGCCGTACCGCATCCTGGGCGCCTGCAACCCGCAGTTCGCCAGCCGCGCGCTGGCGGTCGAACCCGAGATCGGCGCGCTGCTCCCCTGCAACGTCATCGTGCGCGCGGTCGAGGGCGGCACGCGCGTCGAGGCGATGGATCCCGCGGCGGTGCTGAAGCTGGTGGATCGGCCCGAGGTCGCGGCGATGGCCGGCGAGGTGCGGCACAGCCTGGAACAGGCGCTGGCGGCGATCTGACGGCAGGCGTCCGTGAATTGCGCCGGCGCAACTCTTCGCGGCCGACCTCGTCGATTCGAACATTCCGCGCCCGCCAGGGGTACGAACCCGTCACGATGTCACCGCCAACAGGGGGATGGAGATGGCTGCCACGACCAGGCTGACGATGTACGAGGAACTGCTGCTGCTGGCCCTCGATGACCGCAAGGGAACCGCCGGCATGGGAGGCGTGCACACGCTGGCCGTGGGCGGCGCCATTTTGGCCGAGTTGGTGCTGGCGGGCGCGGTCCGGATCGGCGAGGACAAGAAACGGTTCGTCGATGCCGAACCGGGCGCCCAGGTGGCCGATCCGCTGTTGGCCGAGTGCCTGGCGCTGGTGGCTACGGCAAAGCGCCGGAAGCGCGCCGTCGAGTGGGTGCAGAAGTTCGCCGGCCGGAAGGATCTCAAGAAGCGCGTGGCCCGCGGCCTGGTTTCGCGGGGCGTGCTGAACGAGGAACAGGACCTCGTGCTGGGCATCTTCCCCCGGACGGTCTTCCCCGAGCGCGATCCGGGCCCCGAGCAGGAGCTGGTCGCCCGCCTGGGGCAGGCCGTCCTGTCCGACGACGAGCGCGTGGACGAGCGGACACTGGTCGTGGCGGTCGTCGCGCACGCCACCGGGTTGCTCGGGCGCGCTGTCGACAAGAAGCAGTTGAAGATCCGCAAGGCACGCCTCAAGCAGCTGGCTGAGGGTCACCTGGCCGGCGCCGCGGCGGTGGAGGCGATCAAGGCGGCGCAGGCGGCCGCGGCGGCCGCGGTGATGGCCGCCACGATGGCCGCAAGCGCTTCGGCGGCTGCCAGTTGAATCGATTTCCAGCTGCGGCTTGTCGGCTCCCTACCGCGACTTGCGCCGGCGCAACTCAAGGTCCGGCGCCGGTTGGCCGGTGGTCCGGCGGGTGGGAAAGCAGAGGGCCGGTTCCGCGGGGAACCGGCCCTTGTCGCGCTTTCGGGCGGAGGCCGTGGAGGGGGGCCAGGTGCTCCGTCCGGCGCGGGGTTCAAATGCACCCGTGCCTCAGACGCGGTAGATGAGGCTCGCGGCGCCGACGGCGATGGCGAAGGTCATCAGCAGCGCGACGATGGTCAGGACCGCAAAAAAGGTCACCAGCAGCGTGCGCATCGGAATCTCCTTCGGGAAGCCAGCCTTTGTCGGTCACTGTTTCATCCTTGATAGAAACAATTTTTGCACAAAGAGAATCAACTCTCAATGGGACGAATGGCCATCTGTAGTGATGTTTGATTAGGAATTTTGCCGAAATCGGGACAGCGGCGACGCGAATGTCGGTGCCCGTGGCGTCCCCAATCGGGCCCACCTATTTCAGCCATTCCGTTAAGGGCCCACCCATGCGGGTCGAGGCGACGGTGGGGGAACAGGTAGGGCCGGTTCCCTGGGGGACCGGCCCTGCGCGCGCTTCGGGCAAATGGGGGTGCGCTTGCCCGGCGCGGAACCGAGTCAGGAGACGTGGAGGAGGGACGAGGCGCCCATCGCGACGGCCAGGGTCATCAGCAGCGCCAGGACCGTCAGGACGGCGAAAAAGGTCGTGGTCAGCGTGCGCATCGGGTTCTCCTTCGGTTGGCCACTGCGTTCATCCATGTCTTATGTCTCTTATGGTTATTATTTTTGCATATATAATCGATTCTCAATGAGAGTAATGCTATCCCGTACAGAATATGTACTAGGATTTATGCTCAGTTTGCGGCAGGCTGTCTCCGGTCGGGGTGACCTCAATCCCGGCCCGTACCATGCGCAGAGGGCATTGGTACGCGACGGGCCCGGAGCGGCCCCCGAACGGAAGACACCCGGCGCCGGCCCTGGAGGGGCGACCCGTGACCAAACCCGCCCTCGGCATACATTCGGTGCTGCCCGCGGCCTTGGCGACGCGGCGGTGGCCGAACTGGATCCTGCCTTGGTGCCTCGGGGCGGCCCTGTCGCTGCCGATGCTCCCGCCGCCGGCGACAGCCGGGCCCGAAGCGTCCCGGACCGTGATCCATGCGGGTAGCGAGATCGATTTCCCCCCGTATGCCATTGCCGATGCCAGCGGTCGCGCGAGCGGCTTTTCGGTCGAACTGCTGCGGGCGGTCGCCGATGCCGCGGGCCTGGATGTCGAGGTGGCGACCGGCCCCTGGTCCGAGGTTCTGGCCGGCTTCAAGGCAGGCCGGTATGACGTGCTGCCGCTCGTGGCCCTGTCCCCGCAGCGGGCGGACATGGCCATCTACACGCGCCCGCACACGCAGGCCTACGATTGCTTCTTCGTCCGCAAGGGAAGCCCGCCGATCGACTCGATCAAGGGGGCCGAGGGCCGCGAAGTGATCGTCATGGGCAGCGACGCCGCCCACGAGGAGCTGCTGCGCTCGGGCGTGCCCGTCCGCATCATCGAAACGACGACCATTCCCGACGCGATGCGCCTGCTGGCCTCCGGCCGGCATGATGCCGTGCTGGTGCCCAAGCTTCTGGGGCAAATCGTTTTGAAGGACGCGAAGCTGGAGAAGCTCATCGTCCCGGGCACGCCCGTTCCCGACTACAACCGGCAATTCGCCATGGCGGTCCGTCCGGGGGACATCGAGTTGCGCGACAGGCTCGACCGCGGGATCGCTGCCGTCCACGCGTCGGGCCGCTACGGCGAACTCTACCGGGAGTGGTTCCGCGCCGCCGAGGAACCGCAGGCCTTTCCCTGGTACATCGTGGCGTGGATCGGCGGCAGTTCACTCCTGCTGGTGGTCATGGCGTCCGGCTGGATCCGCTCGTACAGGCAACAGAAGGAGCTGGCCCAGGCCGAGTCGCGTTTCAGGGGGGCCTTCCACTATTCCGGCATCGGCATCGCGCTGGTTTCGCCGGAAGGCAGGTGGCTGCGGGTGAATCCCGCCTGCTGCGCGATGCTGGGCTATTCCGAAGCCGAACTGCTGGGGATGACCTTCCAGGACATCACCTTCAAGGACGACCTGGACGCCGACCTGAACCAGCTCCGCCGCATGCTGGCCGGCGAAATCGAGTCCTACTCGATGGAAAAGCGCTACTCCCACAAGCAGGGGACCATCGTGTGGGCCCTGCTCACGGTCTCGCTGGTGAGGAACGCCGGCGGCTCTGTTCTCTATTTCGTCTCGCAGATACAGGACATCACCGAGCGCAAACGGGCTGAAGAAGACCTGCGCAGGAGCGAGAACCGCTTCCGTGCCATCGCCGCCAACACCCCCGACCACATCCTGATCCAGGACGGTGATCTTCGCTATACCTACGTCGTCAATCCCCAGCTCGGCCTGACGGTGGCCGACATGATCGGGAAGACCGATCACGACCTGCTGGACGCGGAGGATGCCGAACGGCTCACGGCCATCAAACGCAAGGTGCTGGATTCGGGTGAACCGATCTATATGGAGGTGCCGCTGCAGAATTCCCGCGGTGACGTCGAGTATTTCGACAGCGTTTCCATGCCGAAGACGGACGCAGAGGGTAACGTCGACGGGATCATCGGGTACTTCCGCAACGTCACCGAGCGCAAGCGGGCGGAAGCGGAGAGGGCCGAGCTCGAAGCCCAGCTCTACCGTGCCCAGAAGCTGGAATCGGTCGGGCGGCTGGCCGGCGGCGTCGCCCACGACTTCAACAACATGCTCGGGGTCATTCTCGGCTACGCCGAACTCGGGTTGATGCGGGAAGACCTCGACCCGGCAGTGCGGGCGGAACTCACCGAGATCCGCAAGGCCGCTGAGCGCTCGGCAGGGCTGACGCGTCAACTCCTGGCGTTCGCGCGCAGGCAGCCCATTGTTCCGCGGGTGCTCGCTGTGAACGATTCGGTGGCGGGCCTGCTGAAGATGCTGCAACGGATGATCAGTGAAAATGTCCGTCTGTTGTGGGAGCCGTCGCCCGCGGTCTGGGAGATCAAGATGGACCCGTCACAGTTCGACCAGATGCTGGCCAATCTCTGCATCAACGCGCGGGATGCGATCGTCGACACCGGCCGGATCACGATCGAAACGGCGAATGCCGTGATCGACGCGGCCTATTGCGCCAGCCACGTGGACGCGGCGCCGGGCGAATACGTGCGCATCACCGTGAGCGACGATGGCCAGGGCATGACCGCCGATGTGCTTGCGCATATCTTCGAGCCGTTCTACACGACGAAGGAACTCGGCAAGGGTACCGGCCTGGGGCTGGCCACCGTGTACGGCTCCGTCGCCCAGAACAACGGGTTCATCAGCGTCAGCAGTGAGCCGGGCTGTGGGACCACGTTCTCGGTCCACATCCCGCGCCACGGCGCCGTGGAACCGGTGGCACAGGGCGCTGGCGGGGACGCGGCCCTGCCCCACGGCACGGAGACCATCCTGGTGGTGGAGGACGAGGAGGTCCTGCTCGACCTGGCGCGGGCGCTCCTGGAGCTGCTGGGGTACCGCGTGCTACCGGCCGGCACCGCGAGCGAAGCCCTGCGCCTCGTGCATGAGCACGGGTCCGCAATCGACCTGCTCCTGACCGACGTGATCATGCCGGAAATGAACGGCAAGGAACTGGCTGACCGTGTGCGCCACCTGCAGCCGGCCATCAGGCTGATGTTCATGTCCGGCTACACCGCCGATGTCCTTGCCCCGCACGGCATCTTCGACGACGCCACGCACTTCATCCCGAAGCCGTTCCGCTTCCCGGAGCTGGCGGCCCGGGTTCGCGAGGTCCTCGACGGGGAATGAGGCGGCGGCGGCCGTCGGCCGCGCGCCGCCCACCGATCTCAGATCTGCCAGAGATACTGCAGCTTCAGGAAGTACTGCCGGTCCACCTGCCGGTACTGCGACGGCCCTTCGGCAGCCGCCGCGTTGAAGTCGCGCAGGTCGTGCGTCGAGCCCAGGTAGAACACCGAGAACGGGTTCAACCGGTAGGTGAGCAGCGGATCGATTTCCCAGGCGCCGCCGAAGGCCAGGTGGTAGTACGGGAAGTCGCCGCCGGCCGCGAGGTCGCGGTAGTACGGGCTGTTGGCGTCGTTGTGCTGCACGACCAGGCGCAGCGACAGTCGCGGGTTCACCTGCAACTGCACGCGGGCGCGGGCGATGGCCTGCCGGAACAGCAGCTCGCCGGTGTTTGCGTCGCGGCTGCGCACGAAGTCGAACACGGGCTCGATGGTCAGCCGGTCGATGGGCTTGATCTCGCACGAGAGGCCCCAGCCCAGTTCGTTGCCCTTGTCCAGCGTGATGAAGGCCGGGCCCTGCCCCACGTTGAAGTACCCGGAAGCCGACAACGAGGCGAGCGGCTGCGCGAACCCGTTCACGCCGAACTGCGACAGGCCGGTGAACGTCACGCCGCCCCACTTCTCCTCGCCGCGGCTGTAGTTCAGCGAGAGGTGTCCCTGCGCGCGGCGGAAGTTGAGGTCGTTGAACAGGCGCGCGTGGCGCCACTTGCGCTCGCCGTCGAAATTCCAGCGCGAGTCGACGTAGGCGCCCGGTGACACGCGGTCGAACAGCCCGGCCTGCGGGTAGAACGTGTAGGTGTTCCAGACGAAGGCGTTGCGCTGGTCGTTCCACGGGTCGTAGCCCGTCTGCGTACGGTACGTGGGGCTGACCATGTTCAGGTCGGCGGTGAAGTTCCAGCTGCGCCCGTGCCGGCGCAACTCGCTGATGAACGCCGCGCCGTGGAACGACTCGCCGTCGAGGTCGGCGGTGTAGGCGCCGTCGGCAAACGTCGTGCCGGGGTCGACCTCGTAGCCCCTGGGTTCGGTCGTGTAGCTCTGGATCACCTGCGAGGCCCAGCTGAGCGTGCGCGTCAGGCGCAGGTTGCCGTCGGCCGACAGGATGGTGCCCGAGCCGCTGCCGTCGTAGCGGCGGTCGGTGACCATCAGCCCGCCCTGGGTGCCGGGCGAGAAGCTGTGCAGCACGCGCGCGACGTTGACCGTCGAACGGCCCATCGCCACCTCGCCGGAGCGTTCCTCGAGCGGGACGATGTACGGCGAGTGCTCGTCGCGCGCCATCGTCCAGGCCACGCTGGTGCGGTCCCAGCGCGCGGTGCCCTTCGCTGCCACCTCGGGGTCGTTGACCATGCGCGTGTAGAACGAGTTGAACATCGTGCGGAAGAGGTCGTTGCCCTCCTGGAAGAAGGGGCGCCGCTCGGGGTACTGCTGCACGATGGTCGTGTTGACGTCGATCTGCCCCGCGTCGGCCTCGATCTGGCTGAAGTCGGGGTTGAGCGTGGCTTCGAGCGTGACGGCGCTGTTCGGCGAGAACTTGGCGCCCAGCGACGGCTCGCCCTTGACGTCCTGCGTGTCGAGCTCGGATGCGGCGTCGAGCGGGTCGTTGATGGAGGCCGTCTGGTACGCGATCACCGACGGCATGATCTCCAGGCCCTTGCCCGGCCTGAGGCCGCTGACGCCGCCGACCGAACCCCACTGGCAGGGCAGGCACTGCTCGTTGCGGTCGTAGGCGCACCAGGCGTACTGCGCGCTGGTCTCGCGCGGACGGCTGCGCCAGAAGTCGAGCCGCCACGCCTGCTGCCCGCGGTCGGGAAAGCGCAGGCCGACCAGCGGGATCGCCATCTCGACGGTGTAGCCGTCGGCCCCTCGCTGCGCCGCCGAGCGCCACACCATGTCGAAGCCCTCGTTCATGCCGTGGACGCTCGTCCACATCGCATCCTTCTGCACGCCGTACGGGTTCACGGAGAAGGCGTACGCCCAGGTGCCCTCGCCGAACGTGTCGAGCAGCAGGGTGACGTCGTCGTCGTTTCCATACGCATCGCGCTGGCTCATCGTCGCCCGCAGCGCCTTCGGGTCGTCGGCGCACCGGAAGGCGACGTAGAGGTTGTCGTCGTCGTAGGTGAGCCAGGCCTCGGTCTGCACGGGCGGCTCGGTGGCGTCGCCCGGCGAGCGCTCTGCGAAGTTCACGGCCTTGCCGGCGGCGGCCCAGCCCGGGTCGTCCAGGCGGCCGTCGATGTCGATGCGGCCGCTCGTTCGCGCCGCCTCGAGGTGCGGGCGCGTCACCGGGGTGAACGCGCATGCCGTCGTGGCGGTGGCGATGAACAGGGCGGCCGTGAGCAGGAAGGCGATGGGATGCGAGACCCGACGCGACATGGAGCACTCCTTGCCCTTCCTCCCTGAAGGAGGGGGCAGTCGACACCGCGCCGGTGGTGGGTGGCGTGGCGGTCGTGGTGGTGGTGTCCGGACGTCGGGGTTTGGCCGGTGGCGCTGCGGGGCGGTGCTGCCGGGCAATGGGCGGCATACGCAGGACGGGGGGCGGAAGGTTGCACGGCACACGCGATTCTTCCACCCGCCGCTGCGAACTGCGCTGGCTGGTCGATCCGGTCGACGCGGGTGCGCTGCGGCGCGAAGGGTACCACGTGCTGCCGTTTGCGCGACTGGCCGCCGCGGTGGCGAAGTCCCGGCAGCCGGGGGGCGGGCGATCATCGCTGGCCAACCCGGCCGCCGGCGTGCTGGGCGTGTTCGCGCGGCGGCCGCGCGTGGCGGTGGTCGATGTCCCGTGCGCGTCGGCTGCGGACCTGCAGGTGCTGTACGGGTACGTGCTGGAACCGGCGTTCCGGCGCGAGTGCGCGCTGGTGGTGGTGGCGGCGCGGGCGCTCGACGACCTGGACGGCCCCGCGTTCCACGAGCCGGAGTGGGGTTGCGCCTGCACGCTGGAGCGGGTGCGGCACCTGGCGGCGCGGTACGCCG
>CAIOLW010000039.1 GCA_903859215.1 uncultured bacterium
CCGGTCTCGAAGCCGGGGTTCGTCAGGGCGTTCGTGGCGAATCCGGCGGTGGCCGTCAGGGCCAGCAGGGCGACGACGCCCGCGCACGTGAACAGCGTTCGCATTTTCATTATGGATCTCCTTCTTGAGCCTTGGCGAGAGCGGGGTCGGCCGGTGGTCCGCGGACGTGCGGACGCGCGATCGGCCTCGCGGGGGCAGCCTGCCCGGGGGGCGAGAGCAGGGCTGCCGTTGACACATTATCAACTTTGTTCGGCTTCCGCTCAATGTATTTTGCACGAGGGGCAGAAAAAAGAGGTCTGGCGCTGTCGGGACGGGAATTGGATGAGTTCGTGCCGCCGGCGCCATAGTGAAGGGAAGTGCATCATAGTGATCCCACCCATCGGCCCCCAGAGGGATTGAATCATCTTCGCGACATGTCGCGAATGGCTCTGCGCCGCGAGCCAGCCTGCTGCAACGACCCCCAATCGCCGATTGGCGATCGACCAGGCAGCCGCCGGTCGGCACAGCCCGTCGCGCCCGCGCGTGGCCCATCGATTGCGATTCCCCAGACGTTCACAGACAGCGGGCGACGTCGGGTTCGTGAGCCTGGATCTCCACGCCACGCGGCGACCGTCGTCTTGAAGGACCGGGAACCGAAGGGACCAAGGATGAAAACCACTCATGGCCTGGCGATCGCGCTGTTCGTGGCGACCGGATTGGCGACGGCGTCGTGCGCCGGCTCGCGGGAGCTGCGGCTGGCGACCAACGGGGACATCCCGGCCGCCGAGTCGACTGTGAAGATCAGCACGACCAGCAACGGGAACACCGGCTTCCACCTGGCGGTCAAGCACCTGGCCGCGCCGCAGCGCGTGGATGCCAATACCTCGGCGTATGTCGTATGGACCCGTGGCAGCGAGTCGGCCGCCGAAACGCAGAACATGGGCGCGCTCGTCGTGGACGACAACCTGAGCGGGAGCTTCGACGGCGTGACGCCGCTGAATACGTTCGACCTCTTCGTCACGGCCGAGGCTTCCCCGCTGGTCGCGGCGCCGACGGGCAAGACGCTCCTCTACACGACCGTCGCCACGCAGTAGATAGCGGCGCCGACCGGCGCGACGCGAAGTGATGCGATGCGACGACGAAGTCCCGGCGGCCGCCGCCAACCGAAACGAGACGACCATGTTGCGAAGCCTCAAGGATCTCGAGAACTACACGCTGTACGCCAGTGATGGTGAAGTCGGCACGGTGGTCAACTTCCTCCTGGACGACGAATACTGGACGATCCGTTACCTGATCGCGGAAGCGAACGGGTTCTCCGGTGCGCGCGATGTCCTGATCTCGCCGATTTCCTTCCGCGAAGCCGACTGGGCGACCCGCTGCTTCCGCCTGGGCCTGACCCGGGAGATGGTGCGGAACTCGCCGGGCATCGACACCGACCAACCCGTCTCCAGGCAGCACGAACTCGAGTACTTCCGGTACTACGGCTACCCGTACTACTGGGGAGGCTCGGGCATCTGGGGCCTGGGCACGTATCCCGCGCTGCTGTCGACGGGCCGCTGGAGCGACGACCGGCTGGCGGGCGACGAACTGCCCGAGGTCCGGGCGGCCGACCGGCACCTGCGCAGCGCCCGCGAGGTGCGCGGTTACCACGTCCAGGGTCTCGATGACTCCATCGGGCACATCGACGACTTCATCGTCGATGACGAGACCTGGGAAGTGCGCTACCTGGTGATCGACACGAGCAACTGGTGGTTCGGCAAGAAGGTGCTCGTGGAGCCGCGCTGGGCCACGCGCGTCAGCTGGGAGGAAGGGAAGATCCACTTCGACCTGTCCAGGCAGGCGATCAAGGACAGCCCCGCGTGGAACGCCGCCGAAGCCGTCAATCGCCAGTACGAGGTCCAGCTGTACGACTACTACGGCCGCCCCGTGTACTGGCAGGGCGGCGATCCGCACGTCGAGCCGGCGCCGCCGCAGCGCGCGAATCGCAATCGCGCCTGAGCGCGGGAGGAACTCCCATGCAGTCGCACGTGAACGCTGAACTCGAACGCGAAATCGGGCGTCTTCGGCGGCGCTACGCGGCCATCAGGCGCGAATCCCCGGACGCGCAGGAACTCGTCGCGGGGTGGGCGGCGGAGGCGTCCGGCCTCCGCTGGTATGTGGTCGTGGCCGACGTGGTCGAGGCCGACATCGACGTGGAGCTCATGCCGGAAGTCATCGTCGTCCGCGCCGTCCGGACCTGGCCGGAACCGGCGTTCCTGCTGGGCATCCTGCCGGTGCCGGGCGGATTCGACACCGGCCAGGTCGTGATCCGCTTCTCCGGCGAGACGCTGGAAGTCCATGTCCGCCGGGACCCGGACCGGGGGACGACGTGAAGGACTACTACGAGATCCTCGGCGTCCGCAGTTCTGCCACTCCCGCCGAGATCAAGAAGGCATACCGCATCCGGGCCCTCAGATACCACCCGGACCGGAACCCGAAGGACCCGACGGCAGAAGCCAGATTCAAGGAGCTGGCCGGCGCCTACGGGGTCCTTTCCGATGCAGGGAAACGCCACGAGTACGACGAAGCCCGGGAGAACCGTGGGGCCCCGGGGCGCGGCAGGCCGGGCGCGACGCCGTTCGAGGCCGATGGCGACGGCATGTCGGTCGAGGATATCCTGAGGCGCTTCGGCGGTGTCTTCGGCGGCGACTTCGGGGAAGGGACGCACCGGAACCGGGGCGCGGCGCGCGCCGGACGCGATTCCGAGGTCGAGATGGCCGTCGACTTCAAGACAGCCGCCATCGGCGGCAAGGTGTCGGTCTCGTTGCCGGGCGCGGTCACCTGTGGGACGTGCGATGGCAGGGGAGCGGCCGCCGGCGACGCCCGGTGTGCGGAGTGTCGCGGCACCGGTCGCGTCACCGCGCAACCGCGCGAGGACGGGCAGTTCTTCACCGTGACCCGGCCCTGCCCGCACTGCCTGGGTACAGGCGTCGACCCGGCCAGGGCCTGCCCGGTGTGCCGGGGCGCGGGCACCGTGGAGCGCAAGCGCACGCTGAAGATCGGCGTGCCGGAAGGCAGCGAGGACGGCGCGCTCCTCCGTCTGGCGGGACTCGGCGAGGCCGGCGCGGCGGGCGGTCCACCCGGGGACCTGATGGTCCACCTGCGGGTGGCTCCCGACCCGGTCTTCCGCCGCGAGGGACGGGATATCCACGCCGAGGTCGAAGTGCCGATGGCGGTCGCCGCGCTCGGAGGCAAGACGCCGGTGCTGACGCTCCACGGCCGCGTGAACCTCGTCATCCCGCCCGGGACGTCGTCCGGCCTGAAACTGAAGCTGCGGGGGCGCGGGATCCTGGGCGGTGACCACATCGCGCGGGTCATGGTCACCGTCCCGGCGAAGCTGACGCCCAGGCAGCAGGCGCTCATGGCCGAACTGCAGGCCGCGGGCGACTGAACGCCACGGCCGATCCCGCTTGCGGCGCGTGACAGTCGCCCGGATGGTGCCTACAATACGCCGAAGCCGGTGATGCATGGACAATTCGGGAGGACCGATGATGGCGACGGGTGGCAGCGGGGGCAAGTGGGTGCGCAACGGGGTCATCATCGGCATCGCCGCACTGGTGGCGGTGGTGCTGGTCGCGCGCGCGATGGCGGGGCCGCGCGTGGCCGTCGTGCGCGCCGAACGGCGCGCCCTGGTGCAGAAGGTCGTGGCCAACGGGCGCGTGAACGTGCCGGTGCGCGTGCAGCTGGGCATGCCGGCGGGCGGCGTGCTGGCGCGCCTGCTGGTGGACCAGGGCGATAGCGTGAAGGCGGGGCAACTCCTGGCCGAAC
>CAIOLW010000040.1 GCA_903859215.1 uncultured bacterium
ATGGCCCTTGAAGCGGTCATAGGCGCCGATGGACACGCCCGTCAGGTCATCGCCGCCCACGCCGAGCCCGCCGACCATCAGGCCCTTCAGGCGGTCGCCGCCGACGCCGAGGCCGCCGATCATCACGCCGGTCAGGTCGTCACCGCCGATGCCCAATCCGCCCACGCCCACGCCGGCGAAGTCGTCCATCCCCAGGCCCAGGCCGCCCACCGCGATCCCTCGCGCCTGTCTTGCCGCGCCGCCCACCAGGTTCAGCGTGATGCCGTCGATCCGGTCGGCCGCCGTGCCGACCAGACCCAGGCTCACGCCCTGGATGCGGCCGCCCGGTTCGCGCCCCGGAGCCCACAGCGTGACGGTCACCCCGCGGATGGACTGCAGGTCGCGGTCCCTCAGGTTGAAGCGCACGCCGTTGAATGTGTGCGAGTTGCCGAACGAAAGACCCGCGCCGCGCACGGGCAGGTCCAGGGAGCCGGCGAAGGCGGGCGTGACCAGGGCAAGCGACAGCAGGAGCGCGCAGGGCAGCGCGCGGGCACGGAAGGCAGCGGGCACGGGGGAAGACCTCCGGGGCAGGGTGACGGACGCCAGGCAACCCGACCATAGACGCACGAAGCGCCGCCGGGTTGCCTGGCGTTCCGTCCGGGCCGGGCTATTTCACCCGCACGACCCGCGTCGAGGCCTGCCGGCCGCCCACCGTCAGCACCGCCCAGTACACGCCCGAGGCCACGGACGAGCCGTCGTTCGCGCGCCCGTCCCACGACACGACGTGCCGCCCGGCGTCGAGCGAGCCCTGGGCCAGCGAGGCCACCAGTCGGCCGCGCAGGTCATAGACGCGCACGTTTCCCGACGCCGCTTCCGGCAGCGAGAAGGCGAGCGACACGTTGCCGGTCGAGGGATTGGGCACCGGCGGCGCCAGGCGGAACGCCACCTGCGCGGTCGCGCCTTCGGGCACGCCCGAGGCCGCCGCCGTCCAGCGCGAGACGCGCAGCGCGAACCGGCCGCCCGCCTGCGAGAACATACCGCCCGCCCAGACATCCGACCCGTCGACGAACAGCGCGAGCACCGGCCCGTTCGTGCCGCTGCCGAGCGCGCTCCACGAACTGCCGTCCCAGCGCGCCACGTTGTTGTAGCCCGGGACGCCGCCGATCTGGTCCCATGAGCCGCCCTGCCACAGGCTGCCGGCGCCGCTGCCGAGCGCGTGCGCGGCCCAGTTCGAGGACACACCGCCGCCGACGGACACCCACTTCGTGCCGTTCCAACGTGCGATGCCAGGCACCGAATCGCTCCCCGACAGCCAGAATTCGCCGCTGGCGTAGAGTTCACCGTTGCTGACGATGAGGTTGGACACCGCGGCGTTGAGGCCTGCGCCCAGCGCGCTCCAGCTCGAGCCGTTCCACATCGCCACGCAGTTGGCCGGGACGCCGCCCACGCTCGCGAAGACGCCGCCGATGATCAGCTTGCCGTTCCACTCCGCCAGCGCGAACGGCAGGCCGAAGTCGCCGCCCCCCTGCGCCTGCCAGGCGGTCCCGGACCACTTCCACAGGTTGCCGGAACCGTGGTTCAGCAACTCCTGGTAGCCGCCGGCCACCCACACCTCGTTCTGGTAGACGATGCTGCGGTAGGTCTCGCTGGCGAAACCGCCGCCCGGCGAGGTCCAGGTCGATCCGTTCCACCGCGCGACGTTGTGGAGCGGCGAGCCGCTGAGCGTGTGGTCAAACTGGCCGGTCAGCAGCAGGTCGCTGCCGAAGCTGTCGATCCCGTTGACGCGCAGTTCATACCATCCGGAGGCCTGCACGCCGCCGCCCACCGATTCCCAGCGGGATCCCGTCCACCGCGCGATGCCATTCAGGTCGCCCGCGTTGGAACTGCGCCCGAAGCTGCCGCCGGCGTACACAGACCCGTTCCACTTGCCGAACGACCGCACGTTGCCGTACAGCGCGTTGCCCTCGCCGAGGCTCGTGTACGACGTCCCGTCGAATGCGAAGACGTTGGCGCCGTAGGTCGAGGGCGCGACCAGATTGAGCACGCCGCCCACGTAGAGCTTCGTCGCCGAGGCCGCCACGGTGTTCACGTAGTCGCCGCCGTACCAGCCGACGCCCGTGACGCCGCCCGGGTACTCGAAGTTCCAGCCGTCCCACGTGCCGAGGCGGAAGACGGGATTGTAGAACGAACCGCCGATGACCAGCTTGCCGTCCCAGGCGCCCAGCGTCTGCACCGGTCCGTCCAGGCCCGACGAGAGCGCCTGCCACTGCGTGCCGTCCCAGCCGGCGATGTTGAGCAGCTGCGTGCCCCCGATGGTCGGGTCGAACGCGCCGCCCACGTAGAGAAGGCCGCCCTGCGAGGCCATGGCGTTCACCTGGGTCATCGTCGAGCCGTCCGGCAGCCCGCCGCCCACGGTGTTCCAACTGGCCCCGTCGAACGCGGCGACGCGGCCCGTGAAATCGCCGCCGGCCACCAGCTGCGCGTCGTGCACGGCCACGGCGCGCACCATCCCGTCCAGTCCGCCGCCCAGCCCGCTCCATGCACTGCCGTTCCACAGTGCGATGTTGTTCGCCCCCGAAAGTCCCGCGGTGTCGCTGAAGTTGCCGCCGACGGCCAGATCGCCCGGCGTGCCCAGCAGCGTCGCGACGGATCCGTAGACGCCGCCGCCGACGTCGTCCCAACCCGTTCCGTTCCAGCGGGCCAGTCCGCCCAGGGATGTCGCGCCGCTTGCGGTGAACGAGCCGCCCGCATACAACTGGCCGTTCCACACGGCCACCGCGTAGACCGCGTCGTTGAAGCCTTCGCCCAGCGGCTGCCATTGCGCGCCGTCCCAGCGGGCGATCGCCGCCGCGGGCAGGTCGCCGGCCAACCCGAACCTGCCGCCGACGACCAGGTCGCCGTTCCACACCACCGAGCACAGCACTTCCGCGTCGGTGCCGGCCAGGCCGAACTTTGCGGACCAGTTCTCATCGGGGAGAGCTGCGGCGACCGTCGTCAGGAAGAGCAGGAGAAGAAACGCGTGTGCGATCGCCCGCAAGGCGAGCGCACATCCCGACGCCCGGGTGCGATTCATGGTGGTGGACCTCCGTCTGCAAAAGGGTGATGCCGTGGGCGGGACTCTCGGTGGGAAAGGCGCAGAACGGGGGCGGGAAGGATCATGCCGGTCCGGGAACGGGGCCCTCAAACGGTCGGGGGCCGGCCAGCCCGCCGCGGCGAACGTAAAATTTCACTATTTATGTCAAGTATCTAGCGCTGCCGGTAAGCCTGTAATGTCGGAAAGCCACCAAATCGCGGGTCGTTTTGCCCTTCAGGCCGGTTGGCAGTCGATTGTAGACGATCGGCAGGATATCCACGCCGAATGGATAGCCGACCAGGATCGCCTTCTCCCAATTCCAGGCGGCATCCGCCGCCGACGCCGCTACATTGTCGTCAAGGAGGTGCCTCATGAAACGGATCCTGCCACTCTGCCTGCTGTTCATGCTCGCCACGTCCGGCGCGTCCCGGGCCGGCGTCGACGTCAGCTTCGGCGCCAACGTGCCCGTCGGCGATGACGGCAACCTGTTCGTCTCCATCTCGTCACGGTACTTCGACCGCGAGCCGCGCGTCGTCGAGGACTGGCAGCGCCGCTACTACCCCGATCCCGACGATCTGGCCGTGGCGCTGTTCATCGGCCGTCACTGCGACCGGGACCCGGAGTTCATCTTCAACCTGCGCAAGCAGGGCGTGGGCTGGTTCGAGATCTCGAACCGCTGCCAGGTGCCGGCCGACGCGTTCTTCGTGGCCCTCAAGCGCGACCCGGGCCCGCCGTACAGCAGGGCCTACGGCCACTGGAAGAAGTACCGGCACGACCACCGCTACGTCATGGTGCTGAGCGACGATGATGTCCGTCACCTCGTCGGCGCGCGCATGATCCACGAGTACTACGGCGTCCCGTTCGAGACAGCGATGAAATGGCGGGCCTCGGGACACGACGTGCGGGCCGTGATGGCGCGCGAGTACCGGCAGCGTCACGCCGGCGGCGAAGGCCGCGACGGCGACCGGTCACGTGAAGACGGCCGCGGGCGCGGCGGGGACAACGGCGACAAGGGCAAGAGCGACAAGGGCAATGGCCACGACAAGGGCCGTTCCGACGAGCACCGTCGCGGCAACGTGAAGGGCGACGACCACAAGGGTGGGGGCAAGGGCGACGGCAAGGGCTAGGGCCCCTGGTCACCCCGCCCGTCATCCGCGTGCAGTCCCGTGGCGAATCCCTCGCGGAACGAGGGAAACCGCGCCTTCCAGCCGGTCGCGACCAGCGCGGCATTCGACACGCGCTGGTTCGACCGGCTGGGGCTGTTCTCGCCGTCAAACACGAGTGACGAGGGATCGCGGCCCTGCGCCGCCGCGCACCACCGCGCGACGTCCGCCGCCGTCGTCGGCGTGCCGTCCGCCACGTTGAGCACGCGCGGCGGGCCGGCGTAGGCGAGCGAGGCCATGATCGCCGCGACGATGTCCGCCTGGTGCGCCAGGTTCACCCAGTACTCGCCCCGCATCGGCAGCAGGCCCGGCTGGGAGTAGCGTCCCCGCGGGTCGCGCCCCGGTCCGTAGATCCCCGCTACCCTCAGCACGGTGACGCCGTCCAGACCGGAACCCAGCAGCGTGTCCTCCGCCTCGAGCAGCGCGCGGTTGCCGGGACCCGAACCGCGGCGCGGCGTGGCCTCGTCCACCCAGGCGCCGTCCTGGCCGCCGTACACCCCGGTGCTCGACGTGTAGACCAGCGCGCGGGCGCCGGTCGCGCGCGCGAGCGCGACGGCCGTCCTCGCCGCCAGCGGATAGGTCTGCCCGTAACTGTCCGACTCGCCCGACGGCGCCACGGTCAGCACGACGGCGTCGAACGCGCCCGGCAAGCCCGGGATGTCGCTTGAGGCGAGGTCGCCGGCGACGAACGAGACGCCTGCTTCCCCCGCCTGCGCCCGCCGGCGGACCGCCCACACGCTGGCGCCCGCATCGCGGCACGCGCGCGCCGCAGCCAGGCCGATGTAGCCGGCGCCGAGCACCGCGAGGCGAAGCGTCTTCATTGTGTCATCACCTGTTCGCTGTTGATCGGGGCCTTGCCGCCCGCGCGCCGCGGGAGCAGCCGCACCCACAAGATAGTGCCAACAGGAATGCGACGCCGGTCGACGACCGGGTCGGCTACACCGAGGCCTCGTCCCTGACCGTGGCCATCAGCTTCTCCCTCTGCAGGTGCACCTTCAGGCGCGCCATCAGCTCTTCCTGGTAGAAGGGCTTCTTGAGGTAGTCCGTGGCTCCCATGCGGAACAGGGCGATGATGGTGTCGCGGTCGTCGTTGGCCGACAGGAAGATGACAGGCAGGTCCTTCAGGCCCAGCGTGCGCCGGATCTTCAGGCACAGGGCATCGCCATCCAGGTGGATCATGTTCAGGTCGGTGAGCACCAGGTCGACGTGGTTGCGGCTCAGGAAATCCAGGGCGGTGTGGCCGTCGTCCACCTCGTGGATGGTGACGCCCAGCCGCGCCAGGCAGGCGCGGATGAAGACGCGCGTGGTGGCGCTGTCCTCGGCGACCAGGATCGACATGCCGCGCAGGTCGTCGCCGTGCCCCAGCGCCGCCTCGATGCGCGCCGCCAGTTCGCCGCGCTGCCACGGCTTCTGGATGAAGTCCGCGGCGCCCACCCGGAAACCCTTCACGCGGTCGGCGTCGGTGTCGTTGGACGTGACGATCATCAGCGGGATGTTGTCGTTGTTCACCGGCTTGAGCCGGCGCCGCGTCTCCTCCGAGCGGAGGTTCGCGATGAACTCGAAGCCGTCAATGCTGCCGAGAGATACGGCCGTCGTCATCAGGGCGATGTCCCTGACGCTCGCAAGGATGTGCAGCGCCTGTTCAGGCGACTCCGCCTCGACGACTTCGTAGTCCGAGACGAGCAGTTCTTCGCGGATCAGGCGCCTGGCCAGCGGGCTCAGGTCGAGCACCAGGATCTTCATCGGCATCTCGATTCTCGTTTGGGGGCGACCCATGTCCTGTTTTCGGCCGGAACACCCTGGATGTTGAGCCCCAAATTGCCGTCATCGACCATGTGCATTGGAAACAAAGAGGATAGCCGTCCCTGATGGCGGGAGCGCCAGGGTGGGCGCCCCGCCTCAGGGACCGGTCACGAAGGTCTGGCAGCCCGGATCGCTGCGGCCCGCATCCGTCCCCGCCTAGTACATGAGGTATGAAACCGGCGTCCCGGCAACGCCCCCATTGAAGTCGCTCAGGTCGATCGCCGGCAGGTCGGTGGCCAGGTCGTACGGCACCGCGGCGCTCACCGCATCCTTGTAGGCGGCGCCCCCGGCCGGCACGTTCGCCAGGTCGGTGGGCACCAGGGCGGCCAGGTCCGCCTCGGTGGCATCGGCGGGGATGCAGTAGTACGCGCTGCCGCAACGGAACAGGAACCAGTTCCCCGCGCCGCGCGAGATGCCCCGGCCCACGATCGACGTCCCGCCGATCGCCATCTTCAATTCGAACGCGTGCGTCGTGCTGTTGCCGTCGATCTGCGCGCGGATGGCGAAGCCGCTGCCGTCGACGCCACCCATCGTGCTGCCGGGCGGATACCGCACGGACTGCGCGAAGCGGACGGCGACATCACCGGTCGTGCTGTCGTGCGCCACCTGGATCACCCCGATGGTGATCTGCTGGGTCGCGTCCGGCGCCCACTTGTACGAGACGAGCATGCGCCGCTCGTTCCCGGCTTCGCCGTAGGCGACGCTGTTGCCGTAGCCACCCGACTCCGAGCTCACGCCACGGGCGTAGGAATGGCCGAGGAAATCGCCGAACGGGAACGGCGAGAGGGCGTTGTCCGTCGCCTCGGCAACCGTTGCGCAGCGCGCCGGTGCGCCATCAAGGTACTGCCCGGTTTCCCAGAGCACCTTGTAGATGTTGCTCATGTCGACGACGCCTTCGTCGGCCGGGTACGTGTAGTTCCGCAGCAGCTGGAAGGCGACCATCATCGCCTGGTCGCTGATCGTCTTGTCCGCGGACTTCGCGCTCGGCTGGAAGGCGGGCACGGCCTGTTTGACGGCCGTGAAGAGCTGGTTGGTGCCGTTGTTGCCCGTCGGCGTCGAGGGGCTGTCGCTGCCGCAACTGCCGACGACGAACGCCACGACCAGGACGAGGCACGCGAGGGATCGATTCATGTGGGGGTTCCCTCCTTGCAGAAACGCTCCGGATCGGGGCCCGCAGTGAACCTGCGGGTCATGTCCGGGATAGGCACGCCGGGTGCGGCCTGACATCGCGTTTCAGCAAGGCACATACCAGAAGATATGAATTATTCAAATGGCGCACCCGGATCGCAAATGTTCGTCGGAATCGGAGGCTATTCCCACTCGATCGTGCCGGGCGGCTTGCTCGTCAGGTCATAGGCGACGGCACTGATTTCCGTCAGCGCGCAGATCCGGGCGCGCACTTCATCAAGGAGCGCGCGCGGCAGCCGCGCCGCCGTGGCGGTCATCGCCCGCTCGCTCAGGATGGGCCGCACGATGCAGAGCTCGCGTCCGCGCCCGTCGATCTCCAGCGGCACCAGCACCGTCGGGCACTGCCACACCTGGTCGTACAGGCCGTGGCGGCGCAGCCCCGACATCATGATGTCGTCGCATTCGCGCAGCAGCTCCAACCGGTCGCGCGTCATCTGCGCCGCCAGCGTGCGGCACTGCTTCGGCAACCCGTCGCCCAGCAGCAGCAGCGCGCGGTTCAGCCCGCCCACCGTCTTGAAGATGGTGCCCGACGCCTCGGCCAGCGCGTCCCAGTCGTACTCGCCGCCGCCCGTCGCGGCGGGCGCGTGCAGCAGCACCGGGTGCTCGTAGGTGCGCAGGTCCGCCTTCACGCCCACCGAGCGGATCGGCAGCGGCATCGCCTGCAGCGCGTAACGCGAAGCCGCGCTCGCCACCGCCGGCGCGATCGTCGCCAGCGCCTCGGCATCAGCGGGCGCCCCGTCGCTGCACAGCAGCCGCACGCCCAGCCCCGGGCCGGGGAAGGGGTGCCGCCAGATCATGTCGTGGGGGATGCCCAGCTTCTCGCCGAGCTCGCGCACCTCCACCTTGTAGAGGTCGGCCAGCGGCTCGACGACTTTGCCCGCCCGGATCATCTCCTCGATGATCGGCACGCGGTTGTGGTGCGTCTTGATGGTGTCGGCGCGCTTGGTGCCGCCGGTTTCGATCGTATCGGGGTAGATGGTGCCCTGGCCCAGCAGGTGGCCGGTGATGCCCAGTCGCCGCGCCTCGGACTCGAACACGGTGATGAACGTGTCGCCGATCGCGCGCCGCTTCGCCTCGGGCTCGATCTTCCCCGCGAGCGACGCCAGGAACGTGTCGGTGGCGTCGATGAAGTGCAGGTGCTCGCCCAGGCCCATGTCGCGGAACATCTCCACGACCAGCCGCGATTCGTCCTTCCGCATCAGCCCGTTGTCGACGTGCAGCAGCTCCAGCCGCTCGGGACCCAGCGCCTCGACGAACAGCCGCGCCGCCACCGTCGAGTCGACGCCGCCCGACGCCAGCAGGAACACCGAGCGGTCGCCCACCTGCGCGCGGATCTTCTCGACCTGCTCCTCGACGTACCGCTCCATCGTCCACGTGGGCCGGCAGCCGCAGATCTCCAGCACGAAATTCGCGATCATCTCGTCGCCGTGCACCGAGTCGTCCACCTCGGGGTGGTACTGGAAGCCGTAGCGGCGGCGCTCGTC
>CAIOLW010000041.1 GCA_903859215.1 uncultured bacterium
CCCAGCGCGAAGGCCTGCCACCCGAAGGCGCCCGCGCGCGCCTGGGGCGGCGCCAGATCCGTCAGCAGCGCCTTCTCGACGCCCTCGGTCAGCCCATAGAACAATCCGTAGGCGCCGAACAGCGCCCACGCCTGCCATGCCGCGGTCGCGCGCGCGAAGCCCAGGTAGACCAGCGCGTACACGGCCCAGCCGATGATGATCAGCCGGCGGCGGTCCATCCGGTCCGACAGCGCGCCGAGCGGCAGCGTGGAACCGGCCTTCACGACGTGGAACCACGCCCACAGCAGCGGCAACAGCGCCGCGCGCACGCCCAGGCCGCTGGCGCGCAGCAGCAGGAACGCATCGCTCGAATTGCCGAGGGTGAACAGGAACAGGATCACCAGGTAACGGCGCAACGGCCCGCGCGGGATCGCGTCGAGCGTGCGCGCGGGGACCTGCGGGGCCGCGTCGGCGGCGGGGACCGCGCCCGCCTCGCGCACCTTCCACACGACCAGCGCCGCGCCGGCCAGCCCGGGGATGGCCGCCAGGGCGAAGACCGTGCGCAGCGGCAGGTGGGCGCCCGCCAGCAGCAATGTCGCCAGCAGCGGGCCCAGCAGCGCGCCGGTGTGGTCCATCGAGCGCTGCAGGCCGAAGGCGCGGCCGCGCTGGTCGGGCGTCGTCGAGTCGGCGACGAGCGCGTCGCGCGGGGCGCCGCGCAGGCCCTTGCCCACGCGGTCGGTGAAGCGGATCAGCAGCACGAAGCCGGGTGTGGAGGCGATGGCGACCAGCGGGCGCACCAGGGCGGCCAGTCCGTAGCCGAAGACGATCAGCGGCTTGCGGCGCCGCATGCGGTCGCTGCGCAGGCCGGCCAGCAGCTTGACGAGCGCGGCGGTCGACTCGGCCACGCCCTCGATGGCGCCCAGCGTGGCGGGCCCGGCCATGAGCACCGTCGTCAGGAACAGCGGCAGCAGCGGGTAGATCATCTCGCTGGCCACGTCGGTCAGCAGCGAGACCGCGCCCAGGGTGATGACGTTCGCGCCCAGCCCGCGCAAAATCCGCGGCGTCTTCACGCGCGTCCGGCCAGGGCCTTGTCACGGTCGGGGTAGACGTCGAAGACGCGCTCGAGCCGGGAAACCTGGAAGATGCTCAGCACGCGCTCGCTCAGGCCGCACAGGCGCAGTGTGCCGTCGGCCGCCTTCAGCGAATGGTGGATCGTGATGAGGATGCCCAGGCCCGTCGAGTTGACCCAGGGCACGCCGGCCAGGTCCAGCACCACGTGCGGGCTGCCGCCGTCGATCACGGCCTTGACCTCTTCCTTGAGGATGTCGAGGTCGTTGTTGCTCATGACCTTGCCCGACACCTCAAGCACCGTCGCGGCCCCGTGGGGGATGCGGTTGACCTTCATCTTCTCTCCTGGTCGGCGGTCGCCGGTCAGCCGGCGAAGGCGTCGTAGACGCGCCGCTTGATCTTCTTGGTGGGAGTCTTCTCGAATTCCTCGTAGAGGACCTTCAACCGGGCGATCTGCGCGTAACCCGGCAGCTTCAGGTTGAGTTCCTGCCGGTTGGCCTCCATGCGCACCTCGACCTGCCCGCCCTTCAGGCAGGCGCGGTCGACGGACTCGAGGTCGGGGTAGACCAGGGCCATCAGCTTGCCGTCGCGCTCGAGCACCAGCGATTCCTCGACGCACGGCATGTTGTTCAGCTGGCTCTCGATCTCCTCGGGGTAGATGTTCTGCCCCGACGCCGACAGGATCATGTTCTTTGAGCGCCCCGTCAGGTACAGGAAGCCGTCGGCGTCGAAGCGGCCGAGGTCGCCCGTGTGCAGCCAGCCGTCCTTGTCGATGCTCGCGGCGGTGGCGTCCTCGTCGTTGTAGTAGCCCAGCATGCGGTTCTCGCCGCGCACCAGAACCTCGCCGATGTCGCCCGGCTTCTGCGCGCCGTCGATGCGGCACTCCAGGTAGGGGATGATCTTGCCCACGCTGCCGATGGGCGGGTTCTCCGACCACACCGAGTAGCTGATGAGCGGGCCGCACTCGGTCATGCCGTAGCCGCAGGTCAGGTTGAAGCCGATCTTCCGGAAGAACTGCTCGACGTCGCGGTTGAGGGCCGCGCCGCCCACCACCAGCTCGCGATAGCGACCGCCAAAGGCCTCGTAGAGCGCATCGCGGATCTTCTTGTGCACGAACGCCCGCAGGCCCGGCAGCTTCAGCATGAACTGGACGTTGGCCGACTCCAGCTGCGGCTTGACGCGGTTGCGGTAGATCTTCTCGATGATCAGCGGCACCGACATCACCACGACGGGCTTCAGCTCGGCGAACGCGGCCAGCAGCACCTTGGGCGTGGGGATCTTCTCGACGAAGGTGACGTGGCAGCCCGCGAAGTAGGGCGCCAGGAAGTCGAACGCGCAGCCGAACGCGTGCGCCAGCGGCAGGAACGAGACGATGTTGTCGCCCGGCTGCAGCGAGACATGGTCCTGGAAGAACCGCACGTTCACCATCAGGGCGCGGTGCGTCAGCATGACGCCCTTCGAGAAGCCGGTCGTGCCCGAGGTGTAGACGATGGTCGCCAGCTGGTCGCCGCCCACCAGCGGCAGCTTCAGTTCGGCCGCCGAACGGGGGGCCTCGCCGTCGCCGAAGGGCGCCGCCAGCGCGGCCAGGGCCGCCACGGTGCGCTTGTCGTCCCCGCTCAGGCCGGTGAAGTCGCGCAGCCGGACCGCCGCCTCGACCGACGGCATCTTGTCGCAGTCGACCGCGTCGGCGGCCGCGTCGGCCAGGAACAGGAGCTTGCAGCCGCTGTGGCGGACGATGTGTTCGATCTCGGACCCGGTGAAGTCGGGCAGGATGGGCACGATGACCGCCCCGCGCGTGACCGTCGCCAGGTAGACCACCGCCCAGTGGATGCTGTTGCGCCCGACCAGGCCCACGCGGTCGCCGGCGCGCACCTCCAGCGCGTCGAACAGCCGGTGCAGGCGCGCGACCCGGCGCGCGACCTCGCCGTAGGTCAGCGTGCCGCCGCCCAGGTCGCTGAAGCAGGGCACATCCCAGTTGTGGCGCAGGGATTGGCCGATGCCGTCGGCGAAATTTTCGCTGATCGTGCGGTGGGCGGTCATGCGGACCTCCGGGAAACGGGTTGGACGGCACTGTACCGCATCGGGGGCCCGGGGACAACGACAGGTCGGTGGCATCTCGGCCGGCACGAAACGGAGGGCGCCGGCACAGCGTGTGCCGGCGCCCTCGTAGCTTCAGTGCGGGCGGCGTCGGGTTTCCCCGCGGGGTCACCTCTCAGTCATTCGCCGCAGTGGCCCCTCAGAGCGGGGACGCCACCTCCACTGAGCCGAATCTATGACTACCCACTGGACCACCTCCAAACCGGGCGTGACCATCGCGGCGAGACCCACCTCGCCCGGCCCCTCGAGCCGCCCAGGCCCTCTTGGCCGCCGCGCGTACGGCGCGGAACGGACACCCGCGGCCGGACCCTTTCGAAGTCGGGTGGGTCCGCCGCCGCCATGAGCATACCAAAACCCGGCATCCGGGAAAAGTCCCCATCTTTGTCGGGTCCGTCAGGGCATCTGGACCCCGCCGCTGACCGGGATATAGGCCCCGCTCACGAACCCGGTGGCATCGTCGGCGAGCGCCGCCACGATCCCCGCCACATCGGCCGCCTCGCCCACGCGCCGCAGCGGCGTCATGCCGGCGATGGCCGCGACCTGCGCCTCGGGCATGTGCGCGGTGGCGTCGGTGCGCGTCAGGCCGGGCGCCACCGTGTTGACGCGGATGCCGTAGGGCCCCAGTTCGAAGGCGAGCGACTTCATCAGCCCGTCGACGGCCGACTTGCTGGTCGTGTGCGCGCTGAACCCGTAGGCGGGGTAGCGCGACAGGCCGCTGCTGATCCCGATGATGCAGCCGCTGCGCCGCGCGATCATCGAGGCCATCACGGCCTTGGCCGGCAGGAAGAAGCTGCGCATCTCGTCGAGCACCTTCGTCTCGAACTCGGCCTGCGTCAGCTCGGTGACCGGCTTCCAGGGCACGGCCGGGCCGGCGTTGAGGACCAGGATGTCGATGGGCCCGACCTCGGCGGCCGCGGCCGTGAACAGGCGATCGACCTGCTCGGCGTCGCGCACGTCGGCGGGAAGGGCCACGGCGCGGCCCCCGGCGGCGTTGATGTCGGCGACGATCCGCATCGCCGCGTCCTTCGACTGGTGGTAGTTGACGACCACGGCCGCGCCGCGCTCGGCGAGCAGGCGCGCGCAGGCGGCCCCGATGCCGCGGCTGGCGCCGGTGATGAGGGCTGATTTTCCTGCCAATTGCATGGGGGTCTCCTGGCCTCTCAGGCCCGTTCCGTGGGGGTGGGGAGGATGCCTGACGACGATAGCCGGAAGCGCCCATCGGTGCAATGGCGGGGACGGCGGCAGCGGGCGCGTACGGGCACTTGCATAATCGCTCAAGTCATCCCCGGGATCGTCGATCATTCCGGCGCAAGGAACGCGTGGTCCGGGGGCCGCGCCGACCCGTCCGAATCGCGATCGCGAGCGAACTGTCGCCGCGGCCGCAGACTGTTCGCCCGTGGTTGATTCCGAGGAGACCCGTGAGCCATTGCCAGCAGCCCTGGGGCAGGACTTCGTCCGGCCGCCGCACGCCCGGCGTCGCGCGCCGTGGCGTGGTCGGCCTGCTTGCGTTGCTGCTGTGCCTGCTGCCCGCTGCCGTGGGCGCCCAGCAGGCCGAGGCCCTCCGCGCCGCCTTCGTGCTCAACTTCCTGAAATTCGCCGAATGGCCCGCCGCCGCGCTGGGTGACGCATCCGCGTCCCTGGTCGTTGCCGTTGTCGGCGAGGACCTGCAGTCCGAGGCCCTGAAGCGCGGGCTCGAGGACAAGGAAATCCAGGGGCGCAAGCTGGTCGTCCGCGTGTACCGCGATGCCGCGCAGTGGCGTCGCGAGGGCACGGCCTGCCAGGCGCTCTACCTGACCCCGGCCACGCGCGAAGCGTGGGCCGAACTGAGGGCCGAACTTGTCGGCCGTCCCGTGTTGACGATGTGCGAGTCGCCCGGCTTCTGCGCCCAGGGCGGCATGCTCAACCTGTACCAGGAAGACCAGCGGATCCGATTCGAAGCGAACCCGGCGGCAGCCGACAAGGCGGGGCTCAAGCTCCGCTCCACGTTGCTGACGCTGGCGACGATCGTGAAGTCCGAAGGGGGATTGCAATGATGCACCGATTCCACGCCCACACCCGCGCCGGCGGCGGCGAACAGGCCCGCCCGCGCGGGAGCGGCGCCTGGCGGCGGGTGGCGCTGCTGGTCGTCGTCCTGGAATCGCTTGGCGCCCTGCCCGTGACGGGCACGGCGGTGGCCGACGACTACACCAGCCTGAGTCTGGAACAGTTGATGGCGATCCCGGTCTTTTCTGCCGCCAAGCGCGAGCAGAGGACCTCCGAGGCGCCGTCGTCGGTGACGGTGATCACCTCGCAGGACGTGCGGGCCTACGGTTGGCGCACGCTGAGCGACCTGCTGCGCAACGTGCCCGGCATGTGGACGAGCTACACCCGCTCGTACGGCGGCGTGGGCGTGCGCGGTTTCTCGCGCTCGGGCGACTTCGGCGGCCGCATCCTGCTGCTGGTCAACGGCCACCGCATGAACGACCCCTTGTACGACTCGGCGGCCATCATGGACGACTTCATCCTGGACCTGGACCTGATCGACCGCGTCGAGATCGTGCGCGGCCCGGGATCGGCCCTGTACGGCACCAACGCGTTCTTTGCGGTGGTCAACGTGTTCACCAGGCAGGCCGCGCAGGTGGACGGTTTCGAGGCCGCCATCGAGGCGGGATCGCAGGATGCCTGGCGCGGTCGCCTGACGATGGGCACGACCGGCGCGGACGGGTCGTCGCTCCTGCTGTCGGCCAGCAAGTACACGAGCGACGGCAAGGCCGACATCTACATGCCGAGCCTCGACGAACCCGGCGTCTTCGACGGCTACCTGCACAACGGTGACTCCGAGTCGTCGTCGCGCCTGGCCGCCAGTGCGCGCCGCGGGGACTGGACCCTCGAGGGGTTCTACGTGTCCCGCGACAAGGACAGCCCGCCGGCCTACGGAACGGTCTCGTACCTGCCGCGCCACACGCTCGACGCGAGGGCCTTCCTGGAGTCGCGCTACCTGCACGCCCTGCCGAACGACGCCAGCGTCACCGCGCGCCTGTACTACGACTGGTACGAATACATCGGGACCTACCTCTACGAGCAGGAGATCCCGCGCTTCCTGACCAACAAGGACTTCAGCCAGTCCGGGTCGGTGGGTGGCGAGGCGCAGGTCAGCCTGCATCCGTGGGCCGGCCATTCGGCGACCGCGGGGGTGGAGTACCGGGACAATTTCAAGCAGGTGATGCAGAACTACGACGTGGATCCCTTTGCGAGCGTGCTGGACATCAATCCCTCGACCGGCACCTGGGGCCTGTACCTGCAGGACGAGTACCGGCCCACGCCGCGCCTGGGCGTCACGGCCGGCGTGCGCTACGACTACTACGACACGTTCGGCGACGCGGTCACCCCGCGCCTGGCCGTCGTGGCGGGCCTGAACGACCTGACGACGCTGAAGCTGCTGTACGGCGAGGCGTTCCGCGCCCCCAACGCCAACGAGTTCTACTACGAGGAGGACGGCGCCGTCCGCCGCAATCCCGACCTGAAGCCCGAAAAGATCCGCACCTACGAAGTCGTCGGCGAGCGGCAGTTCAGCAGCCACCTGCGCGGCACGGTATCCGGCTTCTGGAACCGGGCCACGAACCTGATCGACATGCAGTCCCCCGAGAACGACCTGCTCTACTACGACAACATGGACCAGGTCGATGCCAAGGGCGTGGAACTCGTGGTCGACGGGCAGGTCGGCGGCGGCGCACGGCTGGGCGCCAGCTTCACCTACACGAAGTCCGAGGAGAAGGCCGACGACGGGACCATGAAGCCGCTCGACCTCGTCCCGATGCGCCTGGCCAAGTTCAACGCCACGGTGCCCGGCCTGCCGGGCCGCACGCAGGCCGGCATCGAGGTGCAGCACGTCAGCGACCGCCTCAACGCGCTCGGCCGCGGCTACGACGCCCACTGGCTGGTCAACGCCACGCTGGTGAGCCAGGCGCTGGGCGAGGGCGTCGAGGTGTCGGTGAGCGCCTACAACCTCTTCCAGGGGCGCTACAGCAATCCGCGGGTCGGCGACCTCGAGGCTCGGCAGGACGGCCGTCTGCTCCGGCTGAAGGTGGGGCTGCGCTTCTAGGCGCCGCGCGCGACATCCAGGTGACGAGACGGCCGCGCCGTCGCTCCCGCCCTCAGCGGGGACGACGGCGCGGCCAGTATCGTCCCACCTGCCGGCGGTACCCGGCGTAGGGCGCGCCGACATCGCGCAGCAGCTTGCGCTCCTCGAGCTCGCACCCGACCAGCGTGTAGACGAGGAGGACGGTGCGCCAGACCGCGTTGACGTCGGTCCACGGCAACCCGAAGACCAGCAGCAGCAGGGTGGCGGCGTACCAGGGATGGCGGATGACGCCGAGGATGCCGTCGGTGCGCAGCGGGGGTTCGCCGGGCTCGCGGCCGAGCGCATACTCGCGCAGTTGCGACAGGCCCAGGAAGTGCCGGTTGTCGTAGGCGCGCGCGCCGGCCCAGAACAGGAACGCGGCTTCCGCCAGGCCCAGCCAGCGCGCGAACGCCCAGATGCCTTCCCATTCCCAGAGCCGGTGCTGCGGCACGGTGCGCAGCCAGGCCAGCAGCGCCGCCAGCGTCACCGTGGCGGCCGCGACGTAGAGCACGCGGCTGAACGCGTGCCAGCGCGGGAACAGGCGCCGCACCAGGCCGCGCCAGGCATGCGTGGCGAGCAGGCTGTGGAACACGCACCACAGCGCCGTCCACAGGCCGGCGTGCAGCAGGTTGCCGTCGCTGCTCACGCCGCGCCGGCCCGGACCATGTTTTCCACGCCGCCCGCCAGCACGATGCGCTGCACCGGCGAGCCCAACGGCAGGAACCCGAACGCGCGGCCGCGCCAGGTGATGGTCGAGCCGGCCACGTCCAGCTTCAGCGGTTCGTCGTCGACGATGGTCCTGCGGCCCTCGCCGCCGCGGTGGTGGTCGAACAGGGCGCGCGCGAAGTCGGGGCATTCCACGCAGAGGAAGCCGTTGTTGATGGCATTGCGCAGGTACGTCTGCGAGTAGCTGCCGGCGATGACCAGCCGGATGCCCGCGGCCATCAGCGCCGTGGCGGCCTGCTCGCGGCTGCTGCCGGTGCCGAAGTTGAAGCCGGCGCAGACCACATCCCC
>CAIOLW010000042.1 GCA_903859215.1 uncultured bacterium
CTGCGTCGACTGCTGCAGGACGATCATCGACTGCGGGTGTATCAGATGCGCGAAGACCGTCGGGCTCATCGTCTCGTAGGCGACCTGGAAGTTCTGCATCAGGATGTCGGACGTGGACGGGAAGTCCATGGGATCCGGCGTGCCCGGATCGGGCGTGGTCGACGACTTGCCGCAGCCGGCAAGGCCGAAGAGGGACAGGGACAGGGCGAGCGACAACAGGACGGCGAGCGGGCGACGGTGGCGTTTCACGGATCCGGCCTTTCTGCAGGTGCCCACGGCAACGCGTCAGCGGAACAGCGCCAGGACGGAGCCCCAGGCTGAGTTCTCGGACGGCTTGTCCGGGAAACTCGCCGGCGGGTTATCCGTCAGGTCCACCTGGCCGATGATCTGGTAGTACGGGCGTGTCAGGCCGTTGGCCGTCGAATCGCGGTGCGAGACGTAGAACCGGATGTTGCCGGTCACCTTCATCGTCGAATAGCTCTGGCCCCTGTCGAACAGGAACTGCACGGAATAGAGGGCGCACTCGGTGTTGGGGATGACGTCGCTCGGCAGGCTCGCCGCCCAGCTGCCGACGCGCTGGAAGGTCTGGAACTGGATCGTCTGCACGCCGGGGATGGCATTGTTGTTCGGATCGAAGACGTCCTGCTTCGAGAACATGCGTCCGTTGATGCGAACCTGCGCGGCCCTGTTCAGCGTCGCGCCCAGGTCCGGGAACGTGTTACGGGTCGACTGCTGCAGGACGATCACCGATTGCGGGTGCGTCGCGTTCGCGAGGATCGCCGGGCTCATCGTCTCGTAGGCGACCTGGAAGTTCAGCATCAGGTTGTCCGGCGTGGACGGGAAGACCGTGGAATCCTGCGTGCCCGGGTCGGGCGTGGTCGATGACTTGCCGCAGCCGGCCAGAAGCAGCAGGACAAGAGCGCACAGGACAAGCGCGGGCAAAGCGATACCGTTGCGTTTCATGCGGGGGCCTCTCGATGTGTCCGCGGGATCCATCCCATGAGGTTCGTCGATAACGGGTTGAATATAGCATCCCGGCGGGCCCGAGGGAACCCCGCTCCTACTGCACCAACTTCCGAAACAGGACCTGCGCCTTCATCTTTTCATAGCCTTCGCGAAGATAGAAGCGATGCGCGCGTTCGCGGATGACATTCGAGCGCAGCTGCACCAGCGCGAACCCGCGCGCCGCGGCCCACGCCTCGGCATGCCGCAGCAGCGCCCGCCCCACGCCGCCGCCGCGCGCGCCCTCGTCCACGACCAGCGCCGTCACCTCGACCCACGCGTCGGATTCCAGCTGCCGGCGCACGACGATGTGCACCGAGGCGACGGCGCGGTCAGCGGCATCGGCCGCCACGGCCACCAGCTGGTCGGGATCATCGAGCAGGTGCGGCAGGCGCGCGGCCACCTCGGCCGCGGTGGAAGGGTAGCCGAGCTGCGTCGCCAGGGCGGCGAGCTCGGCCACATCGGCGGGGCGGGCGGGGCGAATGGTCACGTTGTCGTTCATCGTTCGCTCCCGCCTGCGTTGTCCATCCCTACTTCTTCAGCAGTTCCTTCACCGCGGCCTCGATCTGCTGGTCGCGGCCATTGGTCAGGACGTCCGGGTCGTTGCGGACCTTCAGGTCCGGCTCGAGCTGCGTGTTCTCGCAGAACTTGCCGTCCGGCCCGCGCCAGCCGCCCATGGGGATGCCGTAGACCAGCGTCGGGTCGATCTGCTTCTCCCACCACACGAAGGTGCCGGTGCCGGGCACGGGCATGCCGACGGTCTTGCCGACGTCCTTGATCTTGTAGAGCACCGGGAAGAGGTGCGCGTCGGAGTAGCAGGCCTCGCCGATCAGCACGACCGACGGCTTGGTCCACTTGTCGTACGGCTCGGAGCCGACGTATTGCCCGTGCGGGATGATGTCGAACGACTTCTTGCCGGCCAGGAAGTCGGACAGCTGCTCGTGGATGTTGCCGCCACCGTTGAAGCGCGTGTCGACGACGATGCCTTCGAGGCCCAGGCTGCGACCGAGCGCCTCCTCGAACACCGCGCGCATGCTGGGATCGTTCATCGCGCGCACGTGCACGTAGCCGAGCTTGCCGCCCGACAGGCGCGTCACCTCGTCGCGGCGGGCGCGCACCCAGCGCTGGTAGAGCAGCTCGTTCTCGTCGCCGCCGGAGATCGGCTTGACCTCCTGGTCCCAGCGGGCGCCCTTCTCGGCATCGAACAGAGACAGCAGCACGCGCTGGCCGGCGCGCCGGTTCAGCAGGCGCGCCCAGTCCCCGTCGCGGCCGACGACCTGGCCGTCGATCTTCTCGATGACGTTGCCGGCCGCCACCTTCACGCCGGCCTTGTCGCAGGGGCCGCCCGCGATGACCTCGGCCACCTTCAGGCCGTCGCCCGCAAACGCATCGTCATAGAACAGCCCCAGCGTCGCGGTGCGGTCGCCCAGCGGGGCCGACGGCGAGTATCGGCAGCCGGTGTGCGAGGCGTTCATCTCGCCGAGCATCTCGCTCATCATCTCGGCGAAGTCGTAGTTGTTGTTGATGTGCGGCAGGAAGCGCCGGTACGACGCGTGGTAGGCGTCCCAGTCCACGCCGTGCATGGTCGTGACGTAGAACTTCTCCTTGAACTGGCGCCAGCTGTGGTCAAAGACGTACTCGCGCTCAGCCGCGGGCTTGACCACCATCTCGGCGCTCGTCTTCAGCGGCGTGACCTCGCCCTTGTCCGTGTCGACCTTCATGGGCTTGCCGTCGGCCAGGAAGACCATGAAGTCGCCGTCGGCCGACAGCTCGAGCGTACCCACCTGCGCGCCGATCTTCGCGAACGGCTTCGTCTCGCCGGTGCGCGTCTCGGTGACCCACAGGTCCTGGCCCTTCTCGAAGCTGGTCAGGTAGAACAGCTTCTCGCCGTCCTTCGACAGCACCCAGTCGCTGGCCGGCGAGGTGTGCGTGGTCAGCTTCAGCTTGCGGTCGGTGAGGTTCGTCCAGTCGATGACGACGTCGGCGGCGGGCTCCTTGTCGTCCTTCTTGCCGGCCTTGTCATCCTTGTCCTTCTTGCCCTTATCCTTTTTGTCCGCCTTGTCCGATTTGTCCTTCTTGTCGGCCTTCCCCTCGTCCTTCTTGTCCTCCAGTTCCTTCACCAGCGCGAAATCGTCCTTGGACAGCCGGAAGCGGTCCCAGGCGTCGCGGGTGAAGAACATGCCGTAGACGTCCCACGTGAAGGCGTCGCCGCCCTGCGAACGGGCGCCGTCGCGGTTCGAGCCCCAGATCATCGCCTTGCCGCCCAGGACCCACTTCGGCGTCACGTCGTCGTAGCCGCTGAGCGTCAGGTCGCGGACCTCGCCCTTGCCGTCGGCCGACACCAGGCCGACCTCGGACGACATCACGCGCTCGGGCAGGCCGAACTGCACCAGCAGCCACTTGCTGTCGGGCGACCACTGGAAGTACTGGTCGCCGTCGGCGTACGAGTAGTTGCTGGCCGCGGGCAGGATCAGGCGGCTCTCGTGCGAGGCCAGGTTGACCACCTTCAGGGCGACGCGGTCCTCCAGGTAGGCGATCTCCTTGCCGTCGGGCGAAAAAGCCGGCTGGAACTCCTCGGCCGCGGTGGCGATCACCGGTTCGGACTTCAGCACGGTGGAGGCGTAGAAGTACGGCTCCTCGTCGCGCACGATCTTCGTTGCGTAGAGGTTCCAGCTCTGGTCGACCTCGGCCGCGTAGGCCAGCGTGCGGCCGTCGGGGCTCCAAGTCAGGCTGCGCTCCTGCCAGGGCGTGTCGGTGACGCGCTTGGTGACGCCGCCCTCGACGCTGCTGACGAAGACCTCGCCGCGGAAGACGTAGGCGAACTCCTTGCCGCCCGGCGCCAGCTTGAGCTCGGTGAACTCGTCGTTGACCGGCACGACCTTGTCCAGGTTGGCCAGGCCGTCGATGGCCAGGCGCACGCCGATCTTCACCGGCTGGCCGCCGGTCTTCAGCGTGTAGAGCTCGCCGTCGTAACCGAAGCACAGCGTGCCGTCGTTCGCGCGCGTCAGGAAGCGCACCGGGTTGTTCGTGAAGGTCGTCAGCTGCGTGGCGCGCGAAGGATCGCCCAGCGAGCCCTGCCAGACGTTGAGCGAACCGCTCTTCTCGCACAGCCAGTAGTAGTCGTCAGGGCCGGCGCCGAAGACGGGGTTGCGGTCCTCGCCCTCGAAGGTGCTGATCATCCGGTACTTGGCGGTCTTGAAGTCGTACAGCCAGATGTCGCGCGTCACCGACGAGGTGTGGTGCTTGCGCCACTGGTTCTCCTGGCCCTTGACGTCCTGGTAGAGCAGGCGACCGCCCGCGGCGTCGACCACGGCGCTGACCGCCGGGATGGGCAGCACGCGCGTGACGCGGCCTCCATTGACGGGAACGCTGTAGAACTCGCTCATGAAGCCGGTGGGGAACTGCGCGTTGCTGGCCGGGTCCTGCCGCTGCGCCGAGAAGTACACGGCCTTGTCGTCGGCGGTGAACGAGCCGGGCACCTCGCCCGCCGAGTGGTAGGTCAGGCGCACGGCCTCGCCCCCCGCGGCCGGCATCACGTAGATGTCGAAGTTGCCCGAGCGGTCCGAGGCGAACGCCAGCGCGCGGCCGTCGTGGCTCCACACGGGCGCGTACTCGTACGCATCGCTGAGCGTCAGCGGCACGGCGGCGCCGCCCGCGGCCGGGACCGTCCAGAGGTCGCCCTTGTATTCGAAGACGACGGTCTTGCCGTCGGGCGAGATGGCGGGATAGCGCAGCCACAGCGGCGCGTCGGCCGGGGCGGCAGCAAGCGGGGCGGCCAGCGCAAGCAGCAGCACCAGCAGCAGGGCAAACGACTTCATGGGACGGTCTCCTCGAGGCAGGGGTGGCGGCGGGGGTCGATCACCGACTCACTCTACACGCAGCGGCGGCCGGCGTCAGCAATCGGCCCGAACCTGCTGGATACGCAATTTCAGGACGCTGCGTTGCACGGCGACCGCAGGTGGGGCATCATATGCGCGCGAACCCCCAACCAGGATGGGAACGATGGAAACCGGACCAGCCCGCCCCGACCTCGCAGCCCTGCGCGCCGCCTTCCCGGCGCTGGGCGCCGACATCGCCTTCCTGGAAAACGCCGGCGGCTCGCAAGTGCCTGCCTGCGTGGCCGATGCGATGCACGCCTACATGACGCAGACGTACGTGCAACTGGGCGCCGGCTACCCGCTGTCGCAGCGGTGCACCGCCACCGTCGACGACGCGCACGCCTTCGCGCGCCTGTTCGTGGGCGCGCGGCGAGGGCAGGCCATCCTCGGTTCGTCGACGACGGTGCTCCTGAACCTGCTGGCCTCGTGCTACGCGCAGGTCCTCCAGCCCGGCCAGGAGATCATCCTGGCCGAGACGGGCCACGAGGCGAACCTCGGCTGCTGGAAGCGCCTGGAGAAGCAGGGCGTCGTCATCCGCTGGTGGCCCGTGGATCCCGCCTCGTTCACCTGCACACTGGACGGATTGCGCGCGATGATGGGCCAGCGCACCGCGCTGGTGGCGCTGCCGCACGTGTCGAACCTGTTGGGTGGGATCGCCGACCTGCCGGCGATCGTCGCGATGGCGCACGCGACCGGCGCGCGCGTGGTGGCCGACGGCGTGGCCTACGCGCCGCACCGCGCGATCGATGTCGACGCGTGGGATGTGGACTGGTACGTGTACTCGACGTACAAGGTGTTCGGGCCGCACATGGCCGTGCTCTACGGCCGCGACGATGCGCTGGCCGAATTGCCCGGCCCCAACCACGACTTCATCCCCCGCGACGACCTGCCCTACCAGTTCGAGCCCGGCGGCGCCAGCCACGAGGGCTGCGCAGGGTTGCTGGCGCTGGGCGGGTACCTGAAGCTGATGGCGGGAGCGGACGCGGACGCGCCTTGCACGCGCGCGGTGGTCGAGGCCGCATTCGCGCACGCCGCGGCGCTGGAACAACCGCTGACGGCGCGCCTGCTGGAGTACCTGAATGGGAAACCGGGCGTGCGGGTCGTCGGATCTCCGGTCGCCGACGAGCGGCGGGTGGGCACCGTCAGTTTCACGCACGAACGGTTGGCCGCCCGCGACATCGTCGCCGCGGTGGACGGCACCGGCATCGCCATCCGCCATGGCCACATGTACGCCTACCGGCTGTGCCAGCGCCTGGGCATCCCGGTCGGCGACGGCGTGGTGCGCGCAAGCTTCGTGCACTACAACACGCCGGCCGAGATCGAGCGGCTGATCGGCGTGCTCGACGGGATCCTCTGACCGGCCGCGCCGGCGCCTATTCGGCTCTCGTCTATTCGGCTATCGGCTACTCGACTATCGTCTACTCGTCAGGCGTTTCGGCCGACCCGCGCAGCTTCACCGGCGGGTGCCCGCCGCGCGCGCGGATCTTCAGGTTGAGCATCTCGACGAACACCGAGAAGCCCATCGCGAAGTAGATGTAGCCCTTCGAGACGTGCTGCCCGAAGCCCTCGGCCACCAGCGACATGCCCACCAGCAGCAGGAACGACAGCGCCAGCATCTTGATGGTGGGGTGGTTCTCGACGAACCGGCTGATGGAGCCCGACGCCGCCATCATGACGAACACGGCGATGACCACGGCCGCGATCATCACCGGCAGGTGGTCGGCCATGCCGATCGCCGTGATGACCGAGTCCAGCGAGAAGATGATGTCCAGGACCATGATCTGCGCGATGACGGCGGCGAACGAGGCCGCCTTGCGCTTGCCGCCCTGCTCGACATCGCCCTCGAGGTTGTGGTGGATCTCGATGGTCGACTTCGCGAGCAGGAACAGGCCGCCGCCCATCAGGACCAGGTCGCGCGCGGTGACCTCATGCCCCAGCACAGAGAACAGCGCCGTCTCCAGGTGCGCGATCCAGGCCAGCGAGGCCAGCAGCAGGATGCGCGTGATCATCGCAGCGGCCAGGCCGACGATGCGTGCGCGGCCGCGCGCTGCCGGGGGCAGCTTCCCCGCCAGGATCGAGATGAAGATGATGTTGTCGATGCCCAGGACGATCTCGAGGCTCGTCAACGTCAGCAGGGCGATCCAGGCCTGGGGGTCGTTGATCCACTGCATTGCGCTTGTCATTCCTTCGTTTTGGGCCCGGTCGATCGGCGGCGCTAGCGGGACAGCATGAACCCGAGACCGACGCGGCTGACCTTGTGATCGTAGTCGAGCAGGCTCTCACCGTAACCATGCGAGAGCGTCAGCACCAGCCAGGCGTTCGGCTCGTGCGGCAGCGAACGGCTCAGGTTCAGGCTCACGTAGCCGCGCCCCGTGCGCAGGTTGCCGCGCGTCATCAGGTGCGCCTGCTGGCCGCCGCGCCAGCGGTAGTAGGCGTGCAGGTCGGCGTGGCCGAGGTAGTCGGTGATGTCGGGATTGTCGTCGCCGCGTGCGTCCAGCGGCGCGGACTTCGCGCGCTCGGGCACGCGCCAGCGCAGCTCGGCCCGCAACAGCAGCCGGTCGCGCTGCCAGGCCGGCGTGACGTGGAACTGGTTCCAGGAGCGGCTGATCAGGTCACGCTGGCCGTTGGACTCGTGTTCGAAGCCGAAATCGGCGCCCAGGCTGCCGCCCGCCCACGGACGCTGCGCCATGCGGTAGAAGATCTC
>CAIOLW010000043.1 GCA_903859215.1 uncultured bacterium
CCAGCGCCGCATCGCGCGTCGCGCGCACGCCGGCGACCGCGGTGGCGGCGTTGTCGCGCGCGACCTCTGCCGCCTTCAGGGCGTCGACGTGGGCCTGCAAGCCGACCGGGTCTGCGGCGTCATCGTCGGCGGCGACCCGCAGGCCGGCCAGATCACCTTCCGCGGCGGCCAGGCGCAACGCCGCGGTCGCGGCCTCGTCGGCGGCCACGCGCAGTCGTCCGAGCCCTTCCTCGAGCAGGCGCTTGTCGTCGGCCCCGAACGCGGCCAGCGCGGCCGGAAACGCCGCGAGCGCCAGTGCGGCCGCCTGCGCCGCCGCGCGCGCCGGGAAGACCTGCATCGCGGCGGCCAGCGCGGGGGCTTCGTCCGCCAGCCGCTTCACTTCGGCCAGTTCGGCGCGCAACGATTCCAGTTCGTGCTCGCGATCCCGCAGGCTGTTGAAGGCGCGCACGAGGGCATCGCACGCCATCTGTCGCCGCTGGAATTCGTTCAGCTTGCGCGTCGTCGCGACCTGCGAGCGCGGGAACAACGTCGTGCCGGCGATATCGAGGTCGAAGCCGCCGGCCATCTGCAGGCGCACTTCCGCGGCAAAGCCGTCAACACCGCCATCGCGTCCGGCCAGCTCGAGCAGTCCCAGTTCGTAGCGGTCGCGCAAATGGTCGGCCGGCACGCGCGGGGGCGTCGCGTCCGCGCCGTCGCGGGTCCAGGTCACCGCGCCGTCGATCGGGCGGCGGGCCACCAACACCCCGTCGGCCTCGTCCATGTGCAGCGCCAGCCGGTAGCGCGAGGCGCCGGGCAGCGAGTCGGGCCACAGCAGGCTGCGGACGGCGCGGGCCAGCGACGACTTGCCCGAGGCGTTGGGGCCGATCACCAGGTTGACGCCGGGGCCCGGCTCCAGCGTGAAGCCGTCGGGCAGGCCGGGCAGGCTCTTCACCTCAAGACGGGTCAGGCGCATGGCGTCCCTTCCGGTCCTGGTCCAGGTGCTCGAGCAGCGCCCACGCCGTGGCCAGCGCCTCGCGGCGGACTTCGTCGTCGCTTACGGGCTCCTCGAGGCCGCGGTACGAGGCCAGGTGGTCGACATCATGGATGACGCGGCGCGCCTCGGTCAGCAGCAGCGCGCGCCAGGCCGCCGGGTCGTCGACGCCCGGCACGTCGTCGGCGCCCTCGAGCGCGAGGATGCGCCGTGCGAGCAGCCCCGGCGGGTCATCGCCCTGCGCGGCCTCGCCCAGGGCGACGCGCTGGTGTGTCTCGACGGTGATCGTCTCCAGGAAGGCGACGGCTCCTGCGGCCGGCATCGACTCCGACTTCTCGCCCAGGGCGACTGCCGCGGCGCGCACGGCCGCCGGGTCGTCGACGGCGCCCCGCAGCGCCAGCCTGACGCCGAAGGCCAGCGTGGCGTCGTCCGCCTCGCGCGAGGCTTCGCAGGCGCCGGCCACGGCGTCATACACCAGCGCCGCGAGGGCGGCAGCCGGCTCGCGCGTGTCTTCGAGGTCCAGGTCCACCGCCAGCCAGCGCAGCGGCGCCAGGGGCATCCGCCGCATCGCCACGTCGCCACCCTCGCCGACGCTCACGAGCACCGGGCCGTGGACTCCCGTTTCCGTCGGGTCCAGGCCGCTCAATGAGCCGAGGTAGAAGGGACGCCCGGAGGTCGACGGCGCGCCCGGCGCGTGGATGTGTCCCAGCAGCCAGCCCGCGTAGCCCGCCGCGGCAAGCCCCGCGCCCGACACCGGCGCGTAGCGGCTGCCCGGCACATCGAGATCGGCGTGGAGCAGGCCCAGCGTCACGAGGCCCGGCACCGCGGGCGGCGGCGCCACCGCCAGCGGGCTGTCGGTCCAGTGCGGGCGCGGGAACGACCACCCGACCACGCGCACCGCGGGTCGCCCTTCCGGCGCGATGTCCGCGAACGACCACGTGCCCTCGGGCCCCAGCAGCGTGATGCCGCCGTGGCGCGCCAGTTCGGGAAGCACGCGCGTGTCGTGGTTGCCGGCCACCGCCAGCACGGGGATGCCGGCGCGCGCGAGGATCACCAGGCCGGTGGCCAGTTCGCTCGCGCCTTCGAACGTGTCGCCGGCGCCGTGCACGACATCGCCCGCCAGCGCCACCGCGTCGACTTTCAGGCGCACCGCTTCGTCGGCCGTGCGCCGCCAGGCCGCGCCCGGACCGAGCTCCGCCAGCGGCGGCAGGCGGTCGGACGCCTGGACACGCGCCGGCAGGCGACCGAGGTGCATGTCGCCGACGAAGAGGATCTGCGTTTGACGAGCGGACAAAGGGATACCCCCGCCATGGCGCCAGGCGGCGCGGTCGATACCGGGGGGCCAGTATGGGGCGGGTGCTGCGGTAAGTAAAGAGCGGCGGGCGCCGCTTGCGACGCCCGCTCCCGGAAACCGGTCCTGCGGATGGGGCTATTCGACCAGCTTGAGGATATCCAGCGAAGTGTCCAGCTCGGCGCGGACCATCTCGTGGAACTCGACCGTCTGCGCCTCGGTGATGCCCAGCACCTTGAGCGCTGCCGGCGAGCAGGCCGACGGCGGGTAGGCGCCAGGCGCGCCCAGACGCATTTCGTAGGTCATGAAGTCGGCCACGTGCACAAGCGCCGCCAGCTGCGGCACGGTGCCGGCCTTTTCCGGCTCGTGGTGGTAGTGGATGCCGTCGACGACCGTCGCGGGGAAGTCCCAGGCGCGGAACACGGCCTTGCCGATCGTGGCATGGTTGATCTGGAAGAGCAGCTGCTCGCCGCCGTACCACGACAGGTGCTGTTCCTGCGCCGCCTTGTACAGGTCGTCGAAGTCGCGCGCGAAGTAGCGCTTCTCGATCAGCTTGCCCACGTCGTGCAGCAGGCCGACGACGAAGGCCTCTTCCTGCTGGGGCAGGTTCAGGCGCTCGGCCAGGACCTTGCAGGTGCTGGCCGCGGCGATCGAATGCACCCAGAAGTCCTGCATGTTGATGCCGCTGGTCTCGCCCTCGTCCTTGAAGTAGTCGAAGACGCTGATCGCGAGCGCAGCGCTGCGCACGGCGCGGAAGCCCAGGATGACCACGGCGCGGCTGATCGTCGTGATCTGATTGCTGTGGCCGTAGAAGGCCGAGTTCACCAGGTGCAGGATCTTCGTCGACAGGGCCTGGTCCTGCGCGATCAGGTCCGACACGTGCGGCACCGACACGTCCGGGTCCTGCATCAGCTGGAACAGGTGCTGGTAGATGACCGGCAGCGTCGGGATGTCCTTGACGATTCCGGACAACTCGCGCGGGTGCACGTCCATCAACGACTTGTTCAGGAAGACCGCCAAATCGGACACTCCCGCGCTCGATGCAGATTTAGTCCCCCGGTCAGCCCCGGTATCGTCCTTGGGGGGAGCTGGTTGAGCGCTTTCGCCCGGCGGCGGGCGGGTCGGCAGGGTCAGGGCAGGAAATCGAGCCAGGGGCCGTCCGGGCGGCGCAGCGCGGCCTCGCCCACCACGGCCGCGGCCAGGGTCCCGGCCTCGCCCAGGAAGGCCAGGACCTCGTCCAAACGGGCCGGCGGGACCGCCAGGAGCAGGCCGCCGCTGGTCTGGGGGTCGTTCAGCAGGCCGATCATGCCCTCTTCCAGCAAGGGATCGAACCGGAGCCCGCCGGCCGTGAAGCCGGCGTTGGACTTCGTGCCGCCGCAGGTGAACCCGGCCGCGCAGAGGGCGGCCGCCCGGGGCAGCTGGGGCAGGGCGCCCGCGCTGATGGCCAGGGTCAGGCCCGAGCCGCGCGCCATCTCCGAGGCGTGGCCGGTCAGTCCGAAGCCTGTCACATCGGTGCAGGCCGTCACGCCCAGGGCGTGCAGGCCCATGCCGCAGCGGTTGAGCGCGGTCATGCAGGCGACCAGCGCCTCGTACTCGCCCGGCAGCAGCGCGCCCTTCTTCATGGCGGCCACCAGGGCGCCGGTGCCCAGGGGCTTGGTCAGCACCAGTTGGTCGCCGGGCCGCGCGCCGCAGTTCTTCAGGACACGGTCCGGGTGCACCACGCCGGTGACGCTCAGCCCGAACTTCACCTCGTCGTCGCGCACCGAGTGCCCGCCGCCCACGGCGCAGCCCGCCTCGGCGCAGATCTCGCCCGCGCCCAGCAGGATCTCGCCCAGCACGCTGTTCGGCAATCCCGCCGGCGGGTAGCCCAGCAGGTTCAGCGCGACCAGCGGCACGCCGCCCATCGCGTAGACGTCGCTCAGCGAGTTGGCCGCCGCGATGCGGCCGAAGGTGCGCGGGTCGTCGACCACCGGGGTGATGAAGTCGGCGGTGCACACAAGGGCGCGCTCACCGTCCAGACGGTAGACGGCGGCATCGTCCGACGTCTCGAAACCGACCAGCAGGTCGGGCGGGGCGACGGCGCGGATGGGTGCCAGGATCTGATCCAAGTCCGCCGGACTCAGCTTGGCTGCTCAGCCGCTGCTCTTGGCGAAGCGGGTCAGGAAGACCTTTTCTCCATCGCTCATCGTCACACCCCCTTCCGTGCGCGCGGGGTCCGCGCGCCTAATCCGACTTGCCGCCGGCCTCGAGCTTGCCCCAGCTGTCCTTCAGCGTGGCCGTGCGGTTGAACACCGGCGCACCGGGCTTCGAGTCGATCGGGTCGGCGAAGAAGTAGCCCAGCCGCATGAACTGGCAGCGGTAGCCGCCCGCGACCTGGCCCAGCGCCGGCTCGACCAGCGCGCCGGTGATCACCTCGAGCGAGTCCGGGTTCAGGTTGTCCAGGAAGTCGGCGCCGCCCTCCTCGGGGAAGGGCACCCGGAACAGGTTGTCGTACAGCCGGACTTCGACCTTCGCCGCGTGGGCCGCCGAGACCCACTGCAGCGTGCCCTGCACCTTGCGGCCGTCGGGGCTCGAGCCGCCGTGCGACGCGGGGTCGTACGTGCAGCGCACCTCGATGACGTTGCCGGCCGCATCCTTGATGACTTCTTCGCACTTCACCAGGTACGCATGCTTCAGGCGCACCTCGCCGCCGGGCTTCAGGCGGAAGTACTTGCGCGGCGCGTCCTCGCGGAAGTCGTCCTGCTCGATGTAGAGATCGCGCGTGAACGGCACCTGCCGCGTCCCGCCGTTCGGGTCTTCGGGATTGTTCTCGCAGGTGATCTGCTCGACCTGGCCCTCGGGATAGTTGGTGATGACCACCTTCAGCGGCCGCAGCACCGCCATCACGCGCGGCGCCTCGCGGTTCAGTTCCTCGCGGATCGACCACTTCAGGAGGTCGAGGTCCACGGTCGAGTCGCGCTTGGCCACGCCCACGCGCTCGGCGAAGCGGCAGACCGCCGTCGGCGTGTAGCCCAGGCGGCGCAGGCCGCACAAGGTGGGCATGCGCGGGTCGTCCCAGCCGGCCACGTGGTTGTTCTTCACCAGCTGCAGCAGCTTGCGCTTGCTCATCACCGTGTAGGTCAGCTTCAGGCGCGCGAACTCGATCTGGCGCGGCTGGTACGGCACCGGCAGGTTCTCGATGAACCACTCGTACAGCGGGCGGTGCACCTCGAACTCGAGGCTGCACAGCGAATGCGTGATGCCCTCGATGGCGTCGCACTGCCCGTGCGCGAAGTCGTACAGCGGGTAGATGTTCCACTTGTCGCCGGTGCGGTGGTGCTCCACGCGGCGGATGCGGTAGAGGAGGGGATCGCGCAGCTTCATGTTCGCGTGCGCCATGTCGATCTTCGCGCGCAGCGTGTACGCGCCCTCGGGGAACTCGCCCTTCCGCATGCGCTCGAGCAGGTCCAGGCTCTCGGCCGCCGGCCGGTCGCGGTCGGGGCTGGCCTGGCCCGCCTCGGTGACGGTGCCGCGCCACTCGCGGATCTTCTCCTCGTCCAGCGAGCAGACGTAGGCCTTGCCCTCGCGGATCAGGTGCTGCGCCCAGGCGTAGAGCTGGTCGAAGTAGTCCGAGGCGTGGAACTCGCGGTCCTCCCAGTCGGCGCCCAGCCAGCGGACGTCCGTCTTGATGGACTCGACGTACTCCACATCCTCCTTCTCGGGGTTCGTGTCGTCGAACCGGAGGTTGAACTTGCCGCCGAACTCCTGCGCCAGCGTCCAGTTGATCATGATCGCCTTGGCGTGGCCGATGTGCAGGTAGCCGTTGGGCTCGGGCGGGAAGCGCGTGTGCACGCGGCCGCCGTTGCGGCCGGCGGCCAGGTCCTCGCGCACGAAGGCGCGGATGAAGTCGTGGCGCTCGGCGTCGGCGCCCTCGTCCGGTGTGCCCGGGCCGGTGCCCGTCAGGTCGTCGTTCATGCGGAGGCAGCCCTTTCGAGGGTCGGAAACGGGGCCCCCGGCTTGCCGGGGTGGCTGCGCAGAAGCTAGCGGGAGCCGCGGGGATTGTCCACCGTGCGGCGGCCCGGTCCCCGGCTGTTGAATGTTCCTTTGCGGAAGGCGACGGGCGTGGTATGGAATGTGCCTGCGACTACCGCGGATGGATCCGCACTCACTGGGAGTAAGGTATGGAACCCCGCAGTTCGAAAGTCCACGCCGTCGTGCTGATGGTGTTCTCGCTGGCCGTTGCCGCCCAGATCGCGTGGACCGTCCACGCCGGTTGGGGCTACTACACCACGCCGCTCGCAAACAGGCCCCACCAGGCCGAACTCCGCGATTTCCGGGCCGCGGGCACCATTGGCCACGGGCTCGGCATCCTCGGCAGCTTCATGATCATCCTGCTGCTGCTGTATTCGCTGCGCAAGCGGATGAACGTTCTGCAGCGCGCCGGCGAGCTGCGTATCTGGTTGCGCTACCACATCTTCCTTGGTGTGGCGGGCCCGATTCTGATCACCCTGCATACGGCCTTCAAGGTGGGCGGCCTGGTTGCGGTCAGCTACTGGTCGATGGTCGCGGTGGCCCTCAGCGGTTTCATCGGGCGCTACCTGTACCAGCAGCTGCCCCGCAACGTGCTGGGCGAGACGCTGGCCGTGGAGGAGATCGAGGCCCGCAACGAGGCCCTCCTGGTCGAGTTGTCCACCCGCTTCGGCATGGACGACCGCGCCGCCTCCCTGTTGGAAGACATCGCCCTGCGCAAGCTCGAGCACCGGTCGGCGCCGGTCGCCCTGATTTTGCTGCCTTTTCTCAATGGCATTTTGGCGCGACAATTGCAGAGGTGGGCACTCCGGTATGCGGAAGGGGATCGGGCCGCCGCAGCGAAACTGGCCAAAACCTGGGCGCTCCAGACCCGGCGACTGCGGTTGTTCGACTTGATCCGGGACCTCTTCCACTACTGGCACGTGTTTCATAAGCCCTTTGCGTTCATCATGATCATCGTGATGATCGTGCACGTGACGGTCGCGGTGATGCTCGGGTACGTGTGGAAATTCGGCTCCTGACGGGGGATGGAAATTTGGCTGGTGCAAAGCATGCCGCGCGTTGCGGATCCTGGACATCGTGTGGCATTTCCCGCTCAATCTGCTTTGTGATTCTGCAAATCATGATCGCTTCGATCGCCCAAGCTCAACTCTCGCCGGGGCCGCTGAGCCGTCCCCATGCCCAACTCGAGGGACTCAAGAAGTGTGACCAGTGCCATGAGATGGGCAATCGCCAGGTCGGCGACAAGTGCGTGGCCTGCCACCAGGAGATCGCGGCCGAGCGCACCTCCGGCAAGGGCCTGCACGCCGAGCCGGCGTTCGCCCGCTGCGTCGACTGCCACACCGAGCACCACGGCGCGGACTACAACCTCGTGTTCTGGAAGGACGGGCAGGACAAGTTCGACCATCACCGGGCGGGCTGGGACCTGACCGGCGCCCACGCCAAGCTCGAGTGCCGCAAGTGCCACAGCGTGAAATACCTCGCCGATCCCGGTTCGCTGAGCGCGCGCCACAAGGACCTGAACCGGACCTTCCTGGGCCTGCCCAGGGACTGCGTGGGCTGCCACGGCGACCACCACCGCGGCCAGCTCAAGACCGACGGCAAGGTGCGTGCCTGCACGGCGTGCCACGACACGGCCCGCTGGAAGCCGGCGGCCGCTTTCGACCACGCGAAGACCGCGTTCCCGCTGACCGGGCGCCACCAGCCGGTCCTCTGCGCCAAGTGCCATCCCGTGCTGCCGGTCGAGGCGAGCGATCGCGGCGCGCCGCCGACCGCGAAGTACACGCCGGTGGCCCACGCGAACTGCACCGACTGCCACAAGGACAAGCACGCCGGGCAACTGGGGCCCGAGTGCGCGAAGTGCCACGTGACCGAAGGCTGGAAGATCATCAACGGCGCCGGCTTCGATCACGCGAAGACGAAGTACCCGCTGGTCGGGCGCCACGCGAAGCTGGCCTGCGGCGATTGCCACGGCCCGGGCCGCCAGAAGCCGCCCTTCGCGGCCTGCCGCGATTGCCACCGCGATGCCCACGACGCCGCGGGCCGGCAGCGGCCGGCGTACCTGGCCTGCGAGACCTGCCACACGGTCGACGGGTTCAAGCCGGCGCGCTTCGGCCTTGAGCAGCACGCCAGGACGGCGTACCCGCTGCAGGGCGCCCACCAGGCCGTGCCGTGCCTGATGTGCCACAAGCCGCTTGCCGCGGCGGCCGGGCAGAAGACTCCCTACGCGTCCACACCCGACCTCAAGCCTGTGGGCGCGCGCTGCGTGGATTGCCACCGTGATCCGCACCTGGGCCAGGGCGACAAATACGCGGTCGACGCGAACGCGGGCGCCTGCGTGGCCTGTCACAACCAGGACAGCTGGCGCAAGGTCGTCTTCGACCACAACCGGGCCGAGTTCAAGCTGGACGGCCGTCACCTGAAGGCCGCCTGCACGAGTTGCCACAAGCCGGTCGCCGCGACGAAGAAGGAGCCGAAGTCCCTGCCGTTCAAGGTTGCCGCGAAGCACTGCGCCGCGTGCCACCAGGATGTCCACAAGGGCCAGTTCGACGACCGCCCTGTCGCCGGGATCCAGGCCGCCGATTGCGCGCGCTGCCACGTGACGACCGACTGGCTGGCCGAGAAATTCGACCACGAGAAGGACAGCCGCTTCCCGCTGCGCGGCGGCCACGAAAAGGTCGCCTGTCAGAAGTGCCACCTGCCGATCGCCGCGGACAACCCGCGCCTGTTGCACTTCAAGCCCTTGCCGATCGATTGCCGCGCCTGCCACGCGAATACGCCGGCAGGCCAGAAAGGCCAATCATGAGCATCCGATCCGCGATGAATCGCCGCGGGCGTCCGCTGGCGGTCGTGCTGCTGGCCGTGCTGGTCGCCGGGACGGCGGTGGCGGCCGGCGCCGCGAAGAAGGCGGACGCTGCGCCAAAGGCCGCGAAGGACACGAAGGCCGCGCCGGCCACGGCCGAGCCGCCGGCGCCCCATGCCGGGAATCCCCACGGGGACATGTCGCTGGACTGCCGCCTGTGCCACAACGCGCAGGGCACCGCCAACGACAAGGCGCTCTCCTTCGACCACGCGACGACCGGCTTCGTGCTGGAAGGCCAGCACGCGCGCGTAGCCTGTCGCGACTGCCACAGGCAGCCGCAGTTCTCGAACATCGGCACGCGCTGCTCGGACTGCCACCAGGACGCGCACCAGGCGCGCCTCGGGCCCGTCTGCGAGCAGTGCCACACGCCGGACGGCTGGGTGCAGCGCACCCGCGCCCAGCGCGATCACGACAACACGCGCCTGCCGCTGGTCGGGGCGCATGCGAAGGTCGACTGTGACGCGTGTCACGAAGGGGCCGTGAGGGGCACCTATGTCGGCACGCCCTTCGAATGCTATGCCTGCCACCAGGCGGATTTCGAGGCGACGAGCAATCCCAACCACCGCACGGCCGGCTTCACCACCGACTGCAACCGCTGCCACGGCGTGTTCTCGTCGTCCTGGGGTCGGGGCGACTTCATCCACTCGCTCAACTTCCCGCTGACGGGCGCCCATGCGACGGCGCAGTGCGCCGCGTGCCACACCGATCGCTTCGCGGGCACGCCGACCGACTGTTACGCGTGCCACCAGCCCGCCTACGACAGTTCCGTGAACCCGCCCCATGCGGCGGCGAACCTGGGCACCGACTGCGTCACGTGCCATACCACGGCGGCCTGGCGCCCGACGTCCTACAACCATGCCACGACCGGCTTCGCGCTGACGGGCGGGCACAGCCAGGTGGCGTGCATGGCGTGCCACCAGTCGGGCTACGTCGGCACGCCGGCCGACTGCTATTCGTGCCACCGCACAAACTACGAGGGCACGACGAACCCGAACCACGTCGCCGGCGTCTTCCCGACCGACTGCACGATATGCCACACGGCGACGCGGTGGGACCAGTCGAACTTCGACCACGCGCGCACGACGTTCCCGCTGACCGGCGCCCATGCAAGCCGGACGTGCGTGGAGTGCCACGCGACGGGGTACACCGGCACGCCCACGGACTGCTATGCGTGCCATCGCACGAACTACGAGGCGACCGCGAACCCGAACCATGCGGCGGCCAACATCCCGACGACGTGCGCGACCTGCCATTCCACCACGGGCTGGACGCCGGCGTCGTTCAACCACAACGCGACCTCGTTCCCGCTGACGGGCGCACACACGGCGCAGACCTGCACGGCATGCCACGCCACCGCCTACACGGGCACGCCTTCGGACTGTTACGCCTGCCACCAGGCCAACTACACCGGGGCCACGAATCCCGAACACGCGGCAGCCGGCTATCCCACGGCGTGCGTGACGTGCCACTCGACGGCAGCCTGGTCGCCGGCGCAGTTCAACCACAACTCGACGTCGTTCCCGCTGACCGGGGCGCATACGGCGCAGGCCTGCGTGGCCTGCCATGCAACGACGTTCAACGGCACGCCGACTGACTGCTATGCCTGCCATCAGGCCAACTACACCGGGGCCACGAATCCCGAGCACGCGGCAGCCGGCTATCCCACGGCGTGTGCGACGTGCCACTCGACCACCGGTTGGTCGCCGGCGCAGTTCAACCACAACACGACCACGTTCCCGCTGACCGGGGCGCATACGGCGCAGGCGTGCGCGGCCTGCCATGCAACGACGTTCAACGGCACGCCGACTGACTGCTACGCGTGCCACCAGAACGACTACACGCGGGCCGCGAACCCGGAACACGCGGCAGCCGGCTACCCGACGGCGTGCGTGACCTGCCATTCGACCACGGCGTGGTCGCCGGCGCAGTTCAACCACAGCACGACGTCTTTCCCGCTGACCGGGGCGCACACGACACAGGCGTGCGCGGCCTGCCATGCCACCACGTTCAACGGCACGCCGACCGACTGTTACGCGTGCCACCAGAGCGCGTATGCGCAGACGACGAACCCGAGCCATGCCGCAGCGTCGTTCCCGACGACGTGCACGACGTGCCACACGACGACCGCCTGGGCGCCGTCGACGTGGAACCATGAAACGCTGTTCCCGATCAAGACAGGCAAGCACACGAACCTCTCGTGCACGCAGTGCCATGTCACGCCGAGCAACTATGCGAATTTCGAGTGCATCCTTTGCCACGAGCACAACCAGGCGGACATGAACAGCAAGCATTCCGGGCGAGCCGGCTACTCCTGGGTCAGCTCGGAATGCTACCGCTGCCATCCGAGGGGGCGCACGTGATGCCCATGGCCGTTCGACGCGCCGGTGCGGCCTTCGTGCTCCTGGCGTTCCTGCTGGCGGTCCCGGCGGCTTCCCGCGCCGCCGAGGCCGAGTGCCACGTGCGTTTCGTTTCGATCGACAACGTCTACCTGGACGCGGGCAGCGCCGCGGGCCTGGACATGGGCGTGAAGGTGCACATCGTGCGCGAGGGCAAGGCCGTGGCCGAGCTGGAAGTGACCTATGTCGCCGAGAACTCGGCCTCGTGCCGCATCGTCAGCGGCGCCGGGACGATCAACACCGGCGATCGCGCCGTCTTCGCGCCGGTCGGGGCGGCGGCGCCGGCGGCGCCCGACACGCTCGTATCACGCGCCCGCGCAGTGACCCCGACGGCGACCAGGCCGAAAGCCAGGGTCGAGGACCGCTTCGACGGCTGGCTGGCCGTGCAGTGGGACGGCAGCACCGAGACGACATCGCGCGACCTGCGGACCGACCTGCTGAGCGTGCCGTTCCGCGTGCGCGCCCGCGACCTCGGCCACGGCTTCGAGTTCTCGGGCCGCGGCAATTTCCGGCGCATCACGCGCCAGGGCTTCGGCGCGAGCACGCCGGCCTCGGAGTGGCGCAACCGCATCATGGAGGCGGCGTTCGTGCGCGAGGGCCGCGACCTGGGTTGGCAGCTGGCGTTCGGTCGCGTCGGCAGCCGCAACACTGCCGCAGCCGGGCCTTTCGACGGCCTTTCGGTGACGCGTCGCCTGGGCAAGGGGACGACGTTCGGCGCCTTCGGCGGCTTCGCCCCGGCGTGGGGCGACCTCGGTTTCAACACGAACGACCACCTGGCCGGGCTCGTCTTCGACCACGAGCGCGCGGGCGCGGGCGGTCGCCGGCTCGACCTGACGCTGTCCGCGATCGGCCGCTACCGCCAGGGCCAGATCAGCCGCGAATACCTGTCGCTGGTCACCAGCTGGCGCGACGGCAAGCGGCTGAGCCTGCTGCAGGCAGCCGAAGTCGACCTGAACCGCGGCTGGCGGCGCGAGGGCACCGGCAAGAGCGCGCAGCTGACCAGCACGGCGCTGACCGGCCGCATCCAGGTTTCCCGGCCGCTGGCCGTCACTTTGGGCTACGACGGCCGCGAACCGGTCAGGACCTGGGAGACGCGCTCGCTGCCGGACAGCCTGTTCACCGACGCCGGCCGCAACGGCTGGCGCGCCGGCGCCGCGTGGCGCGGCCCGGGCGGCACGGCCCTCGACATCTCGAGTGGCGCTCGCCACGAGCAGCGCAGCGGCGAGGACGTCACGTCGTGGCAAACGATGCTGCGGCTGCCGACGCGTGTCCTGCACGTGGCCGACGTGGCGCTGTCGGCGCGCGGCTTCGACGGCCCCTGGCTGTCGGGCTGGGCGCCGAGCGCGAGGCTGACGCGATCGACCGGCAGCGTGCTCTGGTCGCTCGACGGCGGTCGTTTCTCATACACCGGCAAGCAGGCGGATGCGACGCGCAACAACACCTGGGCCGAACTGGGCGCGTCCTGCGCCCTTGGAACCGGCTGGTCGCTGGCCGGTTCATGGCATCGTGACTGGGGCGACGACATCACCGGGCAGCGGTTGTTCGTGGAACTTGGCATGCGTTTCTAGGGAAGCGGGGCGGACGTGGAAGCGACATTCATCTGGCTGGGCGTCGGCGGGTTGTTCTGCCTGAGCTTGCTGATCTACGTGCGCCAGTTCCGCAACCGGCGCAGCGCCGACCTGGAACGATTGATCCAGAACCGCGAACTGGGCATGGACCGTCCCACGGGCCAGTACCCGCTCATCGACGCCGCCGCCTGCATCGGGTGCGGCACGTGCGTGTCGGCCTGCCCCGAGCACGACGTGCTCGGCATCGTCATGGGCCGTTCGGTGGTCATCAACGGCGCCCGCTGCATCGGCCACGGCAAGTGCGCCGAGGCGTGCCCGGTCGGCGCCATCCGCATCGGGCTCGGCGACATCACCAAGCGCGACGACATCCCGGTGCTCAGCGCCGAGGGCCAGACCAACCTGCCCGGCCTGTGGATCGCCGGCGAGCTGAGCGGCTTCGCCCTGATCAACAACGCTGTGGCCCAGGGACGCAAGGTGATCGAGGCGATCGCCGCGACCGGCGGCCCGCGCGAAGTAGGGCCGTCCGAGGTGTTCGATGTCGTGGTCGTTGGCGCCGGTCCGGCCGGCATGAGCGCCGGGCTGGTGGCCGGAGAACTCGGGCTGTCGTGCGTCATCCTGGACCAGCAGGGCGCCGGCGGGACGATCCTGCAGTACCCGCGCCGCAAGCTGGTGATGGTGCAGCCGGTGGAGTTCCCGCGCATGGGCCGGCTGCCCCGGCACGAGTACGTCAAGGAAGAGCTGCTGGAGATCTGGGACAGCCTGCACCGCGACTACGGCCTGGATATCCGCGTCGGCCCGCGCGTGACGGGCGTCAAGGGCAGGAAGGGCGATTTCACGGTCGAGACGACCGCCGGCAACTGGCGTGCGCGCCACGTGGTGCTGGCTTTGGGCCGCCGCGGTTCGCCGCGCCGCCTGAACGTGCCGGGCGAGGACCTGGGCAAGGTGGCGTTCCAGCTGATCGATGCCGAGGCCTACAAGGGGCGCCGGGTGCTGGTCGTGGGCGGCGGCGACTCGGCGGTCGAGGCCGCGATGGGATTGGCCCACCAGGACGGCTGCCAGGTGACGCTGTCCTACCGCAAGCCCGAGTTGATGCGCATCAAGCAGCGCAACTCCGAGCGCGTCGAGGCGCTGATCGCCCAGGACCGTATCGCGTTCCTCGGCGGCACCAACGTCAAGACGATCCTGGCGGACCGCGTCGTGCTGGAGGGTCCCACCGGTCCGATCATGCTGCCGAACGACGAAGTCTTCATCCTGGCCGGCGGCGTGCCGCCGTTCGCGCTGCTGCGCGAGATCGGGGTCGCCTTCGGCGGCGACCAGAAGGATGCCGAGCGCGCGGAGGCCGCGAGAGCGGCCAAGGCTGCCGAATCGCCCGGCGGCGTGGGTTCGGGCGTCCAGTCCGCCTGACCGCGGCCCGGTGACATCCCGCCGCCGCTTGAACATCCTGCCGGCGCCTGTATCATGGCGGCACCCTTCCACCCGCGAGAGGCGCCGCCATGTCCGTTGAGAGCTCCCTGGAGATCCGCGATACCGGTCCCTGGATCGAGATCATCCTCGACCGCCCGCCGCGCAACGTCCTGGATGCGTCCCTGCTCGGGGCGCTGCGCGATGCCCTGGACGAACTGGCTGCGGCCGGCGGCCCGCTGCTGCTGCTGCGCGCGCGAGGCAAGCACTTCTCGACCGGTTACGACATCGCGGACATCCCGGCGGAGATCTTCGACGAGGACCCCGACGTGCGCGCCGCGCATCCCTTCGAGCAGGTGATGGCGCGCCTGGTGGCGTACCCGTCGCCGGTCGTGGCGGCGGTCGGCGGCGATGCCTGGGGCGGGGCCGTGGAGTTGCTGGCCTGCGCGGACCTGCGCATCGGGGTGGAGGGCGCGCGCGTGGGGTTGCCGCCCGTGCGCCTGGGCCTGGTCTACAGCCACACCGGCCTGCGCCGCCTGCTGCGCGCGCTCGGCCCGGCGCTGGCGCGCGAGATGTTGTTGACCGGTGAGGCGATCGACACCTCGCGCGCGCTGGCGGCGGGGTTCTTCTGCCGGGTGGTGCCGCCCGCCGAACTGGACGTGACGGCGATCGCGTTGATGACGAACGTGTCGCGCGGGGGGCCGCAGGCGCTGCGGGGCACGCGACGCGTGCTGCACCTGCTGGAAGAGACCGAGACGCTGCCGGCGGCGGCGCTGGCGGAGATCGCGGCGCTGCGGCATGCGGCGCGCCACTCGGAGGACTTCGCGGCGGCGCAGGCGGCGTTCCTGGCGCGCAAACCGTCGCCGTTCGGGCCCTCCTGGGGATAATGGGCTAGAACGTAAAGCGGTCCCCGAAGCAGAAGAACCACTTGTGGTCCTCGTTGCGCGCGCCCTCGAAGCGCAGCTGCCACGTGTCGAGGCTCACGTGCGCCCCGGCGCCCCAGGTGACGACGGGGTCGCCCGGCGTGGCGCCGTCCCACCAGGCCTGGCCGCCGTCGACGAACGCGTGCAGGCCCAGTCCCACCGACTCGCCGCCCGGCGCGATCGGCACCATCACCAGCGGCAGGCGGTACTCGGCCGTCAGCAGCCAGCCCTCCTCGCCCTCGAGCGACCCGAAACCGGCGCCGCGGATGGTGTCCGGCCCGCCCAGGAACAGCACGTTGTCCAGCGGCACGGGACCGCTCACGCGGCGGCCCCAGGCGCGCAGCGCCAGCAGGTGCCTGCCCGCGGGCAGCGGCAGGAAGGCGCGCGCGTCGCCCGTCACCTCGCGGTAATCGGCGAAACCGTTGCCTGCCCACCAGGCCGACTCGACCAGCACGCTGGCGCCGCGGTGCGGGTAGATCGGGTTGTCGCGCGAGTCGAGGCCGGCGCCCAGCGCCAGGCGCCAGTGATCCTCGTCGCCGGCGGCGTAGTCGGTCGCGACGCCGGCCGACCCGGCGCCGCGCGTCGGCGACTGCGCAAGGTAGGCGTCGCGCTGCGCGAAGTTGCCCCGCCGCGCGCCGCCCTGCACGAACGCGGGGCCGGCGAAGGTCCAGCGCGTCGACAGGCCGGCGTCCCACTTGCGATAGCGCGTGGGGCGGAAGACGAAATCGGCCTGCTCGCCGCGCAGCGACAGCGTGCCCTGCAGTCCGCGCACGCCGCCCAGCCAGGGCACGTGCCACTCGGCGCCGGCCGCCTGCAGGCGCCAGGCCGAGACCTCGAAGCGCAACAGCTGCCCCGTGCCGCCCAGGTTGCGCTCCTCGAGCCAGCCGCCCAGCTGGTAGTTGTGGCGGCGGTTGTAGCGCACGAGCGGCCCGTAGTACGTCGTGATGTCCTCGGCGACCTCCACCGTCAGCACCAGCTTGCCGTCCCCGTCGCGGTCGGCGCCCATGTCGACGAAGCGGAACCAGCCGCAGTCCTCCAAAGCGTCCCAGGCCTTGTCCAGGCGGTCGGCGTTCAGCGAGTCGCCCTCGGCCAGGCCCATCACCCGGCGCACCGCGATCTCCTTCGTGTGTGCGTTGCCGGTGATTGCGATGCGGGCGATGCGTCCCTTGGCCGACGGCAGGGCGCGCGCGGCGCCGGCCGGCACGAGGACCGCCAGCAGGAGCGCCAGCACGGGGACCAGGGCGGACCGGAAGCGACGCGAAGAAGAAGACGGGTTGGGCATGGGCTCGACACATCCCGGTTGCGGGGACCGTCAGGACGAACGCGGCAGATCGACGATCAATGTCGCCGCAACCGCGCGGATTGTCCAGACATGGGGGGCGCTACGCAGGCACCACGGGACGCTCGATGGTCGTCCGCTGTGACGCGGCCGCCGGCGTCGCGTGCAGCGCCAGTTGCCGGCAGGCCAGGCCGCATGGGGCCAGCATCGCCGTCAGGTCTTCCGGTCGCGTGGCTTCCGCGATGCCCGGCCCCGGACCGGCGAGCCCGTCCTGCACCAGGCGATCGACCAGCAGCTGGACGAAGGACGGGTCGACCAGGCCGCCGCCGGCCAGGAAGGTCTCGAAGAAGGGCACGGGGTCGACGACGGCCAGGCCGCAGGCGCCGGTCAGCGCCGGCGTCCCCGGATCCCCGGATCGCAGCGGGGAAGCCGCGCTCCAGATGAGGGTGGGCCCTTCGCCGGCCGCGAAGAAAACCAGGCGGCATGCCGGATCGATGCCGGCGTCGCCACAGCCGATCGCCAGGTCGTGCGTGCCGGGGCCGAAGGAGGCCAGCACGCGGTCATCGTCGACCAGCAACGCCGACTGCCCGGCGCGCAGCGCCAGCGACAGGCGGCGTGCGCCCAGGTAGCACAGTTCCAGCGGGCCCTGCAGCCAGCCGTCGGCGTCGTCGACCGACCAGGCGATGGGGGCGTCTTGGCCCGAAGCGTCTTGGCCGGAAGCGTCTTGGCCGGAAGCGTTTTGGCCGGAAGCGTTTTGGCTGGAAGTGTTTTGGCCGGCCGGCGACTCGCAAACGGAGGCGCCGGCGACGAACAGGTCGGCCGCGGGCGGGCCTGCCTGCCGGTCGCCGGCGCTCAAGACGCTTTCCGCCCGCGGTTCTGGAATTCGGATTCCCAGCCCAGGCCCAGCAGGTAGTTGCGCTCCTCGGTCAGCTTGCCGAACTCGACCAGCCCGCGCACCAGGCGCGGCGCGTCGGTCTTGAACCAGTCCGAAGCCGGCACGTCGGTGCCCAGGTTGTGCACCATCGCCACCGACTGCTCGATCAACTGCACGAGTTGCGAATCGATGAGTTCGATCTCGGCGATCGTGCGCGTGGAGTGCCCCACGAGCGTGACGACGCCCTCGCGGTCGAGGCGGCGGAAGATGTCGCCGATGCGATCGACCAGCACGTCGATCACCTGCTCCATGTCGGCCGTCATGATCTGCGATTTCTTCTCGACCACCGACAGCAGCCGGTCGCCGCACTCCTTCAGTCGCGTGCCCATCGCGCGCCGGTAGGTGCGCTCGGCGGACACCGCGTGCGCGTTCGACGTGTACCGGGTGTAGTTGGGCATGTGCTGCATGAGCGAGCCCATCGCTGCGAAACTGAGGCTGGCCGCCATGGGGCGGGCTTCACCGGGAATGCGCTGGCGATCCATGATGTCTTGCTCTCCCGAGGCTCTGTCGACCTTGCATGATGCTTGTTATCCGGCCTTGCGGGAAGGGAACGGCAAGGAGCGTTCCACCGCGCCGGGGAACGATGGGACGATTTCGGCAACATTCGGAAGATCCATCAACGACAACACGTTAGCGGCGTGGAAAGCAGGCCGGCGCCAAAGACGGCGGGCGCCGAACCCGTTGGTGCGGCGCCCGCTGCGGGCAGGATGCAAGGTCCGGGAAAGGTCCGGGCGCGGGCCCGGCACGGTCACCCGGCGGTCAGGCCGAAGGCGCCCAGCGTCGCACCGGGTTGGTCAGCCGGCCGATGCCCTCGATCTCGACGGTCACCGTGTCGCCCGGCTTCAGGAACACCGGCGGGTCGCGGAACACGCCGACGCCGCCCGGCGTGCCGGTGGTGATGATGTCGCCCGGCAACAGCGTCATGTGGCGGCTGACGTAGGCGATCAGGAAGTCGATCGGGAAGATGAGCTGGTTCGTGTTGCTGTCCTGCATCACGACGTCGTTCCACAGGCAGCGGATGCGCAGGCCGCTCGCCAGGTCCGGCAGTTCGTCGGGCGTCACCAGCCAGGGGCCGCAGGGGCCGCCGGTGTCGAGGCTCTTGCCGCGGAAGAACTGCTTGTCGCTGTACTGCGCCTCTCGGTCGCTGATGTCGTTCATGCACATGTAGCCGCCGATGTGCTCGCGCGCGCGCTCGCGCGGGATCATGCGACCCGGGCGCGAGATGACCACGGCCAGCTCGCCCTCGGCATCGACCTGCAGCAGGTCGTCCATCAGTTCGATGGGGCCGCCATCGCACTGCAGGCATGTCGAGGCCTTGCTGAACAGCAGCGGCTTTTCCGGCAGCGGCTTGTTCTGCTCCTCGGCGTGGTCGCGGTAGTTCAGGCCCACGGCGATGATCTTCGAGGGCAGGATCACCGGCGTCGTCAGCCGGCAGCGGCGCAGGTCCACGAAGGGCAGGGGCACCTCGCCGCCGGCCGCCAGGGTGGCGGCGGCCTTCTGCGCGGCCGGCAGCAGCCGGTCGTGGAGGTCGCGCACCACCTCGAGTCGCGTCAGCAGTCCGTGCCAGTTGGGGAGCAGCGATGGGTCGGCGGCGAGCAGGTCCAGGACCAGCGTGCCTTCGACCACCAGGCCGGGCCGCGGGGCGGCCCCTTGGGAGTACGTGATGAGTTTCATGCGGCGGATTATGCGGCGCGCCCGCGCGCCGCGTCCATCGCAAAAAGCGGCGCGGCCCCGGCGGAGACTCCTCGCCGGGGCCGCGTCGTGAGAGGGCCTCCGTGCCCGCCCGCCTGCGTTACCGGACTTCGATCCGGCGCGGCAGGCTGCGCTCGGACTTCGGCAGGGTCAGCTGCAGCACGCCGTCGGTGAAGGCGGCCGCGACGGCCTCGGTGTCCACACCCACGCCGAGGCTGAAGCTGCGGCTGAACGAGACCGGGCCGGGACGCTCGTGGCGGCGCAGCTGGAAGCCTTCGGGCACGCTCGAGGCGCGCTTCGCCTTCACGGTCAGGCTCTGGTTCTCGACACTGATCTCCACGTCGCTCGCCTGCACGCCGGGCAGGTCCATCAGGATGCGGTACTCCTTGTCGCCCTCGAGGATGTCGGCGCGGGGGGTGGCCCAGGCGTCGGCCTCGTTCGTGCTGGCGGCCTCCAGGTTGCAGGCGAGGGCGTCGAGCATGCGGGTCATCGGGAGCAGGGTGTTCATGGTGGTTCTCCTTGTCGGCCTGTGGTATCAGTTGTTCCGGCCCGGGGCCGGCGTTGTGCGCTCGTGCCCCGTAAGATCAACCCGCGTGCCTGATCCTGCAGACCGGTGGCATCGAACTTTGAATTTATTGCACGACAACGGTTTGGCGATGTGTCGCCGGCTTCGGCGTCGGTTCCGGGCGCCGGCTGTAGCCCACGCTCTGTCAGGATTTATCTGCCAATGTGGCAACCATGACAAGCGCGTTTCCCGGTTTGTCATGACAGCCGCCGTGTTCGTTGCCTCCCTGGCCATGGGCGCCCCGGCTGTCCGCGCGGGGGAGCCCGCTTCCCCGTTGATGGTCGGCCCGATCAGCCTTTCCCGGGACGATGTCTTCACGCAGGCCGAGGTCGACAGTGCGCACGGCGCGGTGGGATTCATGAAGCGCCTGTCCAACCGCCTGCACCCGACGACCAGCGCGCGCGTGCTGCGGCACGAGCTGCTGTTCCGCGAAGGCGACCGCTACCGGCCCGACCTTTTGGCCGAGACCGAGCGCAACCTGAGGGCGCTCGGCTTCCTGGCCGACGTCGCCGTGGCGCCGGTCGACACCACGGCCGACGGGCGCATCGCCGTGCTCGTGGCGACGCGCGATGCCTGGACCCTCAAGTCGGACGTCTCCTGGTCGCTCGATGCCGGCGGGGCCGCGCAATGGACGGTGCAGCTTTCCGACGTGAACTTCCTGGGCCAGGGCGTGACGGCGGGCGTGGGTCTCGGACGCGACCTGACGAGCGACTACTGGAACGTGTGGACCCGGCAGCGCCGCGTGGCGGGCACCGGGCTGACGCTCGGCCTCGACTACGCCGACCGCACCGACGGGAGCCTGCGCCGGCTCGAACTGTCGCGCCCGTTCTACGCGCTGGACGACGCCTGCGGCGTCGAGTTCCGCGCCTGGGACAACCAGTGGCGCAACCGTTTCTACCTGAGCAACGCGGGCCCGGCCGGCGCCGATCCCGCGCGCGCGGCCAGCCTCTACGCGTCCATGCCCTACACCGACCGTGCCGTCGAGTTCAGCGCGCAGGCGCGCCTGAGCGGTCGCGAGGTCGGCCGCGTCTGGCGGCTGGGCTTCGGCGCCCGCGTGCAGGAACGCCGGTTCGTGATCCGGGAGGGCGAGGTGCCGCTCAGCGACGGCCGCCCGGCCGCGCTCGGTTGGCTGACCGGGCCCGGCCAACCGTTCGCGCGCGAGCAGGGCACCACCGTGTTTCCCTACCTGTCGCTGCGCACGCAGGGCCGCCACTGGGTGAAGGCGCGCCACGCGCTGCGCTACGGCTCGCTCGAGGACCTCGGACTGGGCTGGGACGCGGACCTGCGCGTGGGGCCGGCGGGCGGCGCGATGGGTTCGACCACGGCCGGCTCGCTGCCGCGCTGGCGCGTCGAGGCGCACCTGCAGCGGTGGTCGCCGCTCGGCCCCGGCTATGCGTTGTTGATGGGTGACGGCGAGGCCGACTTCGGCGAGTCCGCGGTGCGCAACCACCGCTGGAACGTGGCTGCCGGGTGGATGACTGCGAGCGGCGCCGAACAGACGCCGTGGCTGACGCGCCTGTTCGTCGAAGCCGGGCGCGGCAGCGGCCTGACCGGCGCGCGGCCGTTCCTGCTGGGCTCGGCGCGGGGGATGCGCACCCTGTCGGTCGACGGCATGGCCGGCGATCGCCTGCTGCGCGCCAACGCCGAACTGGGCCGCGCCACGGGCTTCAAGCCGCTGGGCGTGTTCCGCGTCGGCGTCGCCGCCTTCGTCGGCGCCGGCAGCGCGTGGTGGGCCGACGAGTCGCGCACGGCGCGTGACCTGCGCCGGGAAGTGGGCGTGGGCCTCCGCTTCGGGCCGGTGCGCGCGGGCAACGCCGACGTCGCGCGCCTGGACTTCGCCTGGTCGCTGGACGGCGGCGGGGCCGAGATTGCGGCCGTGACCGGCGGCCTCTTCTGAGCAGACAGCGTGCGCGCGCCATTCGGTGGTTGCCAGATCGGGTCGCTGTCGTTTATTCGTCGTGATCCGCGCCGACGCACCGCCCGCATCGTTCGGCCCCGGGAACAGCGCCGGCGCAGGTCCCGCGTCCCGGCCACATCCGTCACCAGCCTCGGGGAGCCACAGCCCATGACCCGCGCCACCAGCACCGCGAAGAACAAGAGCCTCAAGCCCGTGGGTCCCCGCATGGCCGCCCTGGCCGACGCCGGCCAGTTGACCAGCCGCAACGCCGACAAGCACTGGCTCTATCAGAACTCGGTGCAGAATCCCAAGGTCGAGGTCGAGTTCATCGACCGCATCTTCGCCAAGGAGTTCGGCCGCAAGCCGACGCTGCTGCGCGAGGACTTCTGCGGCACCGCGCTGCTGTGCGGCTGGTGGGTCAAGGCGCGCGAGGCCAACCGCGCCATCGGCGTCGACTTCGACGGTCCCACCCTGGAGTGGGGGCGCGTGAACAACCTGGCGCCCCTGGGCGACAAGGCCGACCGCGTGACGCTCATCCAGGACGATGTGCGCAGCGTGCGCGCCCCGAAGGCCGACGTGCTGATGGCCTCGAACTTCAGCTGGTGGGGCTTCAAGACCCGCGACGAGCTGGCCGGCTACCTGCGCAACTGCCGCGCCTCGCTCAAGCCCGAGGGCATGCTGGTGATGGACTGCTACGGCGGCCCCGAGGCCCAGGTGGTCCAGGAGGAGCTGCGCGACCAGGACGGCTTCACCTACGTCTGGGACCAGGACCACTACAACCCGGTCACGGGCGAGGTGCGCTGCCTGATCCACTTCGACTTCCCGACCGGCCCGCGGATGAATCGTGCCTTCACCTACGACTGGCGCCTGTGGACCGTGCCCGAGACCTGCGACCTGCTGCGCGAGGCCGGGTTCAGCCGCGTCATGGTCTACTGGGAGGGCACCGACAAGAAGGGCGAGCCGAACGGCGTCTTCCGGGTCAGCGAGAAGGGCGACCTGGCGCCGGCGTGGATCGCCTACATGGTGGCGGTGCGCTGATCCGGTCGGCCGGGCAAGTGACGGCATCTTCGCGTGACGCGCCGGACGACAGCGCCTTGATTCGTACTTTATATCATAAATGGTCACGGGGACTATTTATTAATCCGCTTTGCCGCAACAAGTTGTCACTGTTTCGCATTCACCACGACATGTTATTTTTTTGCGCTATTGACTTCAATATGCAAAAGACGTGTAATTTAGTCGACTGCTCGTGGGTACGGAGATGGCCTGAGTCGCCCCAGCGCTCGCTTCCGCACGTCTCCCTCCAAAGTTCGTCGCCGAGCCGGGCGCCCAGTCGGGCGCCTTGTGCGGCTTTCGCCCTTGCCTGATCCGGGAGTTGCCATGAAAGCCCTGCGTCTTCGCCTATTCCCCATCCTGCTGACGCTTGCGTTGGCCGGCGCGCTCGCCCTGCCGGTGTTCTCCGCGCCGCAGGATGCCCCTGTCGCCGGGATGACCACCGAGGGTGTTCGTGGCGTCGCCGAGTCGATGTCCGCCATCAATGCCCGCCAGGCGATCGAGGATGCGCGCGGCAACCAATCCATCCGCGAACAGGAAGACCAGGACGAACGGGAGGAGAAGGTCGACCGCAGCTCCCTGCCGCAGAATCCCTTCGCTCCCGAGTCGGCGGCGATGGTCGACGGCCAGCCCACGGCCCTGCCGGCCGAGAAGTCGCTGTCCGAGGCCCAGCAGACGGTGAGCACCACCTTCACGGGCGCGACGCTGTCGGGCACCAACCCGACGCTCTCGTTCCCGCCCGACAGCATGGGCGCGGTCGGCCCCACGCAGTACGTGGTCTTCGTCAACGGCCGTCTGGTCACGTTCAACAAGAACACCGGCGCGGCTGACGGCGTGCTGAACGCCAATCCGGACGTGTTCTTCGCGTCGGTCATCACGAGCGGTTCCTACACCAGCGATGCGCGCATCCGTTACGATCGCCTGTCCGGCCGCTGGTTCCTGGTGATGATCGACGTGGCGACGCCCAATCGCATCATGTTCGCGGTCAGCGACGCCGCCAGCGCCAGCGCCATCACGCTCTCGACGGTCTGGACGAAGTTCTACCTCACCAGCCCGACCGGATGCCTGTCGGACTACCCGACCCTGGGCGTCGACGCCAACGCGCTGTACATCGGCACGAACAACTTCTGCAGCGGCGGCACAAGCTTTGCCGGCACCGACGGCTACGTCGTGCGCAAGAGCTCGATCATGGGCGCCGGCCCGATCGTCTACACGCGCTTCGCCAGCCTGTGCACCGCTTCGAGCGCCGGCCCGTACACGCCGCAGGGCGTCGACAACTACGACCCGAGCGCGACCGAGGGCTACTTCATCGGCACCGACAACGCCGCGTACGGCCTGCTCCAGCTGCGCCGCGTGTTCAATCCCGGCGGCACGCCGACGATTTCGGCCAACATCCCCATCACCGTGACGTCCACGGTGGCGCCGGTGCTGGTCAACCACCTGGGCAACACGAAGGGCAACAACGGCCGGCTCGACGCGCTGGACGACCGCCTGTTCGCCGCGCACATCCGGAACGGCCGCCTGTGGACGGCCCATAACATCCAGGTCAACGCCAGCGGCGTGGCCAACGCCACCGGCGGTCGCAACGGCGTGCGCTGGTACGAACTGAACGGCGTCCGCACCGTCGACAACGGCGGCGCGCCGGTCGTCGTGGAATCCGGCACGATCTTCGATCCGACCGCGACCAGCCCGGTCTCGTACTGGATCCCGTCCGTGATGGTGTCGGGCCAGGGCCACGCCGTCTTCGGCTTCAGCCACGCCGGCGCCGCGGCCAACGCCAACGCGGCCGTGTCCGGCCGCCTGGCTGGCGACGTGCTGGGCGCCACGCAGGCCGTCCAGAAGTACACCAACACCGCGACGGCCTACAACCCGGCCAGCGACGTGGGCGGCACCTACGGCCGGCGCTGGGGCGACTACTCGTACACCAGCCTCGATCCGCTGGACGACATGTCGATGTGGACGATCCAGGAGTTCTGTGACGCCACGAACTCGTACGGCCTGCGCGTGGCCAAGCTGCTGGCGCCGCTTCCGGCCACGCCCAGCGTGCTGGCGGACATCAACGCGGGCCAGGCCTCTGTCGCCGTCACGCTGACCGGCGTTTCGACCAGCGGTTCCGGCTACTACGACCCGGGCGCGAACCTGCCCGCGGGCCCGGCCTTCACCCACCTGTCGGCCAGCATCAGCAACGGCAGCGCCACCGGCACGCCGCCCACCGTGGTCTCGGCGACCTACGTCAACCCGACGACGGTCAACCTGGTGCTCAACGCCAGCGCGGCCACGGGCAACGTGGGCGCCGAGAAGTACACGCTGACGATTACGAACCCCGACGGCCAGACCGCCGCGGCCGCCGTCGTGCACGTCGTCGGCGCGGCGCCGCCGCCGAGCGCGACTCTCGCTGCCAACGTGGCCGGCGCGGAGGGCAACTCCGGCAACACGCCGTTCACGTTCACGGTGAACCTGTCGGGCGCCGCGGCGTCGCCGGTCACCGTGCGCTGGCACACGAACGACGGCACCGCGACGGGCGCCGACCTCGACTTCACCGCCGTCGCCGCCGACTCGGTGACCATCGCGGCGGGCAGCACCTCGGGCACGTTCAACGTGGTCGTCAAGGGTGACACCAAGTTCGAGAACAACGAGACGTTCGGCGTCGTGCTGACCTCGGCGACCAACGCCACCCTGGGCGCGACCACGACGGCCACGGGCACGATCACCAACGACGACACCGCGCCGACGATCGCCATCGCGCCTGTTGCGCAGGCCGAGGGCAACAGCGGCACGACGGCCTATGCGTTCACGGCGACGCTGTCGGCCGCCAGCGGCCTCGCCGCCTCGGCCGGCTACGCGACGGCGGACGGCACGGCGACGGTTGCCGACGGCGACTACACCGCCGCCTCGGGCACCCTCAACTTCCCCGCCGGGACCACGACGCAGCCGATCACGGTCAACGTCGCCGGTGACGTGAAGTACGAGGCGAACGAGACCTTTGCGGTGAACCTGTCGAGCCTGACGGGCATCTCGTCCGTGACGACGCAGGGCGCCGGCACCATCACGAACGACGACACGGCGCCGACCGTGGCCCTGGACAACGTGACGCTGGCCGAGGGCAACAGCGGCACCACCGCGTTCACGTTCACGGCGACGCTGTCGGCCGCGAGCGGCACGGTCGCCACGGCGGACTATGCCACCAGCGATGGCACGGCGACCACGGCCGACGGCGACTACGCGGCCGCCGGCGGCACGGTCACGTTCCCGGCCGGTACGACGACGCAGGCCGTCACGGTCAACGTTGCCGGCGACACGAAGTACGAGGGCGACGACGGCTTCGCGCTGGCGCTGTCCAACCTGGCCGGCATTTCGTCGGTGACCGCGCAGGGCGCCGGCACGATCACCAACGACGACACGGCCCCGACCGTGGCGCTCGACGCGGTGTCGCACGCAGAGGGCAACAGCGGCACCACCGAGTACCTCTTCACGGCAACGCTGTCGTCTGCGAGCGGCCTGGCCGCCTCGGCGGACTACACCACCGTGGACGGGACGGCGACCGTCGCCGACAACGACTACGCGGCGGCCACCGGCACGATCACGTTCCCGGCCGGCACGACCACGCAGCCGATCACGGTGCTGGTCAACGGCGACACGGCGAACGAGACGGACGAGGCCTTCGCCGTCGACCTGTCGAACCTGGCGGGCATCGCGTCGGTGACGACGCAGGGCGCCGGCACCATCGTCAACGACGAGGCCGGCCCGGTGCTGTCGATCGCGAACATCGCCACGCCCGAGGGCAACTCGGGCACGACGCCGTTCGTGTTCACCATCACGATGTCGGTCGCCAGCGCCAGCGACGTCACGGTGCATGTGGCGACGGCTGACGGCACCGCGACCGCCAGCGACTACACGGCCCGCTCGGCCACGCTGACCATCCCGGCAGGCGCGACCACCCTGGCCGACACGGTGCAGGTCAATGGCGACACGTGCGGCGAGGTCGATGAAACGTTCACGATGACGCTGTCGTCGCCCGTGGGCGCCACGATCGGCACCCCGACCGCGACCGCGACCATCCAGAACGACGACGACGTCACGTCGCCGTCGGTGACCGTCACGTCGCCCAATGGCGGCGAGGCGGCCTACCTGGCCGGCACGATCGACATCACCTGGACGGCGACCGACGATGTCGCGGTTTCCAGCGTGGACATCCTGCTGTCGCGCGATGGCGGCGGCACCTGGAGCGAAACTCTGGCTTCCGGCATCGGCAACACCGGCACGTACGAGTGGACGGTCACCGGCCCGGCGGCCCCCGGCACGGCGCTGGTGAAGGTCGTCGCCTATGACGGCGGCTGCAACAGCGGCAGCGACGTCAGCGACGCGGCGTTCAACATCGCGGACCCGGCGCTGTCGGGCGTCTCGGACGGCCCGGTCACCGAGTTCGCGCTCAGTTCGCTGCGGCCGAACCCGACCGCCGGCCAGACGCTGATCCAGTACCAGCTGCCGCAGGCCAGTCATGTGCGGCTGTTCATCGTCGACCTGCGCGGCCGCATCGTGTCGCGCGTCATCGACAACGAAGTGGGCCCCGGCCGCCACACGGCGAACTGGTCCGGCCACACCGACACGGGCCCGGCTCCCGCCGGCATCTATTTCGTGATCTTCGAGGCGGGCGGGCATCGCTTCCACAAGAAGCTGGTGCTGGCGCACTGATGCCGCTGCCGCAACGGCGAGTGGATTGACGATGACGGGGAGTCCCTTGCGGGGCTCCCCGTTCGTCTTGCCGGCCAGCTGCCGTTGCCGGCCCGCTGCCGTTGCCGGCCTGTCGGGGGGCCGCGCTCCGGCCCTGCTTGCCGTGCACCGCTGGTGGTGCTAGGTTGCCGCTACCGAATGGAGGAGCGATCCCCATGAGTAGTCGCGCACGCCGGCCGCAGGGCCGCGGGGTGGGGAACCCCAAAGTGCGCGGTGAAGGGGGAGGATCGCCGAAGGATGCCGGGTACCCCGCCCGCCGTCCTGGACGACCGGGCTAAATCCCGGCGGCTGTCGCGGAAGGCCGGCCCCCGAAGGCTGCCTTTTTCGCGGAGTGCCATCGACGCAGCGATCGCGCCCCGGGGCCCCGGTCCCCAGGCGCGCCGACGCTCGCATGGGATCTCCACGGGTTGGGGATCTTTTCTTTTTCCCCCTCCCGTTGCTCCCCTGCCGTTGCGCCCAGCGTTGGGCGCGTCGAGGCTCCCCCGCATGTCCGCTGCTTTTCCACTTCGGTTCCCGGCGCCGCCGGGTCTCGACGGGCATACCGAGCCGCGCCGCCTGGCGCAGCGGAGGAACGCGATGAACAGGGAAACAGGGGGCAACGCCGGACCGGCCGGCCCTCTCGTGATGAAGTTCGGCGGCACCTCGGTGGCCGAAGCCGACAAGCTGAGGCGCGTCGCGCAGCTTGTCGACGCCGGTCGGGAGTGCGGGGTCCTTGTCGTCCTGTCGGCCCTGGCGGGCGTGACGGATGCCCTGCTGGGCGCGGGCCGCAAGGCGGCTGCGGGAGACGGCGCCGCCGCCCTCGCGGACCTCGACGCGATCATCGAACGCCACCGGACCGTGGCGGCCGACCTGTGCGGCCCGGGCGTTCCGGCGTCCATCGAACGGGATCTCGCCGCGGCGGTCGCGGAACTCGGCGACCTCCTGCGCGGCGCGAGCCTCCTGGGCGAGATGCCTGCGCGCAGCCTCGACGTGCTGGCCGGGCGCGGCGAACTCCTCTCGTCGGCCATCCTCGCCGACTTCACGGGCGCCACCTTTGTCGATGCGCGCACGGTGCTGCGCACGGACTCGCGCTTCGGCCAGGCCCGTCCCTGCCGTGACGCGACCCGTCGCCTGGCGCAGGAACGCCTGGTGCCCCTCCTCGGCCCGGGCGCGGTCGTCGTCACGCAGGGCTTCATCGGCGCCGACGAGGCGGGCGTGCCCACGACGCTCGGTCGCGGGGGTTCGGACTACAGCGCCAGCCTCCTGGGCGCCGCCGTCGATGCCCGCGAGATCCAGATCTGGACCGACGTGGCGGGCGTGCTCACCTGCGACCCCGGCATCGTCAAGGCGGCGCGGCCCGTGCCCGTGCTCGGTTACGACGAGGCGGCGGAACTCGCGGCCTTCGGCGCCAAGGTGCTTCACCCGGCGACCATCCTGCCGGCCATCGAGCGCGGCATCCCCGTGACCGTGCGCAACAGCCTGAGCCCCGAGGGCAGCTTCACCACGATCTCGCGCGAGGCCGCCAGCGGCCTGCCGGTCACGGCGATCGCCTCGCGCGGGCCGGTCACCGTGGTCACCGTGCGCACGCCGCGCATGCTCGGCGGCACCGGCTTCCTGGCGCGCATCTTCGAGGTGTTCAGCCGCCACGGGGTCAGCGTCGACCTCGTGGCCACGTCCGAAGTCGGCGTGTCCGCGACGGTCGACGGCGCGGTCGACCTGTCGGCGCTCTCCAGCGAGCTGGAGGCCTTCGCCGAACTGCGCATCGAACGCGGGCGGGCGGTCATCGCGCTGGTCGGCGAGTCGCTGCGCCGCACGCGCGGCGTGCCGGCCCGGGCCCTGACCGCGCTGCGCGACACCAACGTCGAGATGATCAGCATGGGCTCCAACGAGATCAACCTGAGCCTCGTCGTCGAGGCCGCCGAGGCGCGCGAGGCGATGATCCGGCTCCATGCCGCGTTCTTCGAGAATGGCGGGGCCGCGGGTGACGACGGGGACCCGGCCGACGCGAATGCCGTCGCGGCCAATGGCGGAGGGATGCGCTGATGAAGAAGACGTTCCCCCTGTCGCCGGCGGCCGCCGAGGCCCTGACGCGTGAACACCCGACGCCGTTCCATCTCTACGACGAGGCGGCGATCCGCGAGAACGCGCGGCGCCTGAACGCCGCCTTCTCCGGCTGCGAGGGCTTCCGGGAGTACTTCGCCGTCAAGGCCCTGCCGAATCCCTGGATCATGAGGATCCTGCGCGAGGAGGGCTTCGGCGCCGACTGCTCGAGCCTGACCGAGCTGCTCCTGGCCGGGAAGGTCGGCTACCGGGGCGAGGACATCATGTTCACCTCGAACGACACGCCGGCGCGCGAGTTCGCCGAGGCGCGCCGGCTCGGCGCCATCATCAACCTCGACGACATCTCGCACATCGACGCCCTCGAAAGGGCGGCCGGCCTTCCCGAAGTCGTGTGCTGCCGCTACAATCCCGGCCCCCTCAAGGCCGGCAACGCCATCATCGGCAAGCCCGAGGAGGCCAAGTACGGCTTCACCCGCGAGCAGCTCTTCGAGGGCTTCCGCCGCCTCCGGGACAAGGGCGTGGCGCGCTTCGGCCTGCACGCGATGGTCGCCTCCAATGAACTGGATCCGGCGTACTTCATCGAGACCGGGCGCCTGCTGTTCAAGCTCGTGGTGGACCTCTCGACGGAACTGGACATCCGTTTCGAGTTCGTCAACCTTGGCGGCGGCATCGGCATCCCCTACCGGCCGGGCGAGTCGGCGGTGTCGTACGAGGCGATCGCGGGGGGCGTGAAGGAGGCCTACGACGGGATCATCCGGGCGAACGGGCTGCATCCCCTGAGGATCTGCATGGAGTGCGGCCGGGTGATCACCGGGCCCTACGGCTGGCTGGTCACCCGCGTCCTCCACCTGAAGCAGACCTACCGCACCTACGTGGGGACCGATGCCTCGATGGCCAACCTGATGCGGCCGGGCATGTACGGGGCCTACCATCACATCTCCGTGCTCGGGAAGGATGGTTCCGGCGGGCGGGCGGTCTACGACGTCACCGGCAGCCTCTGCGAGAACAACGACAAGTTCGCCATCGCGCGCGAACTGCCCGCGGTGGCGGTCGGCGACCTGCTGGCGATCCACGACACCGGGGCCCACGGCCACGCGATGGGCTTCAACTACAACGGCATGCTGCGCTCGGCCGAGCTGTTGCTGCGCGCCGACGGGAGCGTCACGTCGATCCGGCGGGCCGAGACCGTCGACGACTACTTCGCGACCCTGGACTTCACCGGACTGGAGGCGCCATGATCCGCCGCAATCCCGCCCTCGCGGCCCTCGCGGCCGGATACCTCTTTCCCGAGATCGCGCGGCGCCGTCGGGCCTTCCAGGAGGGGCATCCTGACGCGAGGATCATCAGCCTCGGCGTGGGCAACACGACCGAGCCCCTGACGCCCCACGTGACGAGGCGCCTTGTGGAGGCCGCCGAACGCCTCGGCACGCGCGCGGGTTACACCGGCTACGGCGACGAGCAGGGCCTGGCCGAGCTGCGGGCGAAGATCGCCGACGTGCTGTACGGCGGCCTCGTGGCGCCCGACGAGGTCTTCGTCTCGGACGGGTCCAAGTGCGACATCGGGAGGCTGCAGCTCATGTTCGGCGGCGGCATCCCGGTCGCGGTGCAGGACCCGGCCTACCCCGTCTATGTCGACGGCTCGGTCATCGCGGGCGCCGCCTCGCGCGCCGGGGCCGACGGTCGCTACGGCGGCATCACGTACCTGCCCTGCGTCGCGGAGAACGGCTTCATGCCCGACCTGGCGGCGTTGCCCCGCGACGGCCTCGTGTACTTCTGCTCGCCCAACAACCCGACGGGCGCCGTCGCCACGAAGGCGTGGCTCGCCGGCCTCGTCAAGGAGGCGCAAGCGAAGGGCTGCATCATCATCTTCGACGCCGCCTACTCCGAGTACATCCGCGACCCCGCGCTGCCCCGTTCCATCTTCGAGGTCGAGGGCGCGCGGACCTGCGCCATCGAGGTCAACTCGTTCTCGAAGTCCGTCGGCTTCACCGGCGTGCGCCTGGGCTGGACCGTCGTGCCGCGCGAACTGGCGTGGGAGGGCGGCAGCCCCGTCGCCGCGGACTGGAACCGCATCATGACGACGATCTTCAACGGCGCCTCGAACCTGGCCCAGCAGGGAGGGCTCGCCGCGCTCGAACCCGAAGGCCGGCGCGAGGGGGCGGCCCTGGTCGCGCACTACATGGGCAACGCCGACCTCATCGCCAAGGGACTCGCCGCGCAAGGCATCGCTTCGTGCGGCGGGGATAACGCGCCGTACCTCTGGGCCGCGTTCCCCGGCCGGTCGTCGTGGGAAGTGTTTGAAGAGATCCTCGAGCGCTGCCACGTCGTGACCACGCCCGGTTCGGGCTTCGGACCCTGCGGCGAGGGCTTTGTCCGCTTCAGCGCGTTCGGGCGGCGCGAGGACGTCGTCGAGGCGGTGGGGCGGCTTGTTCGGCTCGGGGGGTAGGCGATGGTGCTGATGGCGCGCCGCGAACTTGTGCCGGCGCAACTGTGTTGGTTGTGCCCGGAAGATTGCGCCTGAAGGTCAGAGACCCGGCGGCCAGGCTGCCGGGTCTCTCGCATCAGAACCCGTACTTGAGCCGGTGGCGGCGGTTGACGGCCAGCGCCTGCGTGTCCACCTCCCCCCGGTAGTAGCG
>CAIOLW010000044.1 GCA_903859215.1 uncultured bacterium
CCTGCTGACCAACCTGGCCTCGCTGGTGACCTTCGCCATGCCGCTGCGCGTGCTGCTCGTCGGCGCCATCCCGTTCTTCCTGGTCCACGCGGGCTCCAACGTCGTCCTGTTTGCGGCGCTGCTGCCCGTGCTCGCGCGGCGGCTGGGGCCGCTCGCGAGTCCGCGCGTGACCGGGCACCGCGGTTCGTTGCCGGCCATCACATGCCTTGGGCTGGGGCTGGGCCTCGGCGCCCTCGGCCTGGCGACGCCCGTGCACGCGCAGGATGCCGTGCCGCCCGTCGCGCCGTCCCTCGCGCCGTCCCTCGCGTCCGCCGACAGTGTCGCGATTGCGCCCGCCGTCGCTGCCGCACCCGCCGACTCGAGCGCCGCTTCCGCGCGGCCCGCACCGCCTCCCGCACCGATCCTCGGCCCCCGCGGCTGGCGCCGCGCGCTGTGGAATCCGTTCGACCCCACCTACCTGGCGTGGGCCGAGCGCCGCTCGCCGTGGCTCGCCACCAGCGACGGCGGCACGGCGGCGCAGGCCCGGCTCGTCGGCGAAGCGGGCACCTCGCCGATGCCGCTGGTCGTGCGCGACGGCGTGCCCCTGGGCACGGGCAACGTGCTGGCCGACGACGCCTGGCTGGTCGGCATCGAGGGCAGTGCGATTGCGGCCGGCGGCCTGGGCGCCGACGGCTGGGGCGGCACGGGCGGCGTGGTGACGCTGACCGCGCGCGACGATGAGCCGGCGCGCGCGATCTCGTCCTACCGCGGCATCAAGGGCCGTCACGAAAGCTACTACCGCGGCGTCGACTTCCTGACGCCGCGCGCCGACTGGCGCGCGCGGTTCGACTTCGAGGAATCGCTCGACAACGAAGGCTACAACCACACGCTGGAGGACAACGCCGTCTTCGCCGAGCGCCGTGACGACCGCTTCCCCGGCCAGGGCAAGGTGCGCCAGAGCCGCGCGCAGGTGACGCGCACGTTCCCCGACGGCGGCGAACTCTCGGTCGAGGTGGGGACGGGGCGGCGCACGCGCGACAGCCTGCCGTCGCTGGCCGCCGGGGGACTCGAGGCCTGGGACCGCACGGCGGCCGTGCGCATGCGCTGGCTGCGTGGCGGCTGGGACGTGCGCCCGGTCCTCTACTGGGTCGAGCGCGACGTGCAGTGGGGCCAGCGCTGGTCCGGCTCGGTCCCGCCCGACGACATCCGCCTGCTCGAGACCGGTCGCCAGGGCGTGCGGGTCGATGTGCGGCGACGCGGGGCCGCGGCCGATTCCGCCGCCGCCGATTCGACCCTGGCGACCGCAGGGCGCGCCTCGGCGGACGACCGCCTCCCGCTGCTGAGCCTGTCGGCCCAGGGGTGGACCCTGCGGGATTCCGGCAGCATGGCCGCCTGGGCCGCCGCCGACACGGGGGCCCTGGCCGGCCGCGGCGACGAGTGGCGCGCGGCCCTCGGCTGGGACGCCCGGCTGGCCGGCGCCCGCGCGCTGGCCCAGCTGGGGGCGCTCTGGAACCGCGCCCAGGGGGCCGGCCCCGACGCCACGCTCAGCCTGGCGGAGCCGGGGGCCCGCCCGCGCTGGAAGGCGGGCCTGGAGTGGGGCGGCCGCGCCCCGCGCAGCGACGAGCTGTTGACACCCCTGCGGCAATCGGTCGCCGGCGAGGTACGGGCCCTGCTGCCCAACGCCGACCTTGACCGCGAGCAAACCCTTCGCGCCACGCTGGATACGTCGATCCGCCTGCTCGGCCTGGACCTTGCAGTCGGGGCCAGCGAACGCCGCCTGCGCGGCGGCATCGCCTGGCAGGCCCTGGCCGACGAAGCCACGGGCGGCCGCTGGGCCAACGACCTGGACCTGAACGCCTGGCGCCTGAACGCCCGGCTGGCGCGCGCCGGCCGCTGCCTGGGCTGGGCCCGGGTCTGTGCGGAGGGCACGTGGCAGGGCTTCGACATCACCAGCGGCCAGGCGGCGATGCCCCCGGCGCAATGGCAGCGCCTGCAGGTGGACTGGGAGAACCACTTCTTCAAGGAAGACGGGATCCTGCAGGTCTCGCTGCTGACCACGCGCCGGTCCCCGGCGGCGGACCCGTGGGATGTGACCGGCCAGTGGCTGCTCCCGGCGAGGATCAACCACGACCTTCTGCTGGGCTTCCGGCTGACGGGCGCGCACCTGACCCTCGGGGTGCGGAACCTGACGGGCAAGCGGCAGCAGCTGGCCTCGGGGGCCTGGAGCCCGGGCACCGAGATGGACATGCGCCTGGAGTGGGGCTTCCACCAGTAGCCGCCCGTCGCCGATGGCGCATTTTTCCCCAATTGTCCCCGCACACCTCGATCCTGGGCCGCCGGCAGGCTCTGGGCGTCCTGCTGGCCCTGGCCCTGCTGCTGTCCGGGCGTGAGGTCCGCCGGCGGCTGCTGGTCGGTCCGGACGGTAACTGGCGCCATGACTTATGGTTGGACGCGCTGGTGGAAGCGCCGGCTCAAGGCGACCCCGGCGATGCCCCGTCAGGCGCCGCCGTGCCCACCGGGGGCCCCGCGGCATCGCCGGAAGCGCTCGCGGCCGCCCCGACGGGGGCGCCGGGCCCCAACCCTGCCCCCGGCCCGGCTCGGGCCGCAGAGGTCCGCCCGCGGCCCCGGGGCGGTTCCAAGCCAGCCAAGCTCACCTCGCCATTGCGCATCAACGCCTGCTCCGCGGACAGCCTGCAGCTCCTGCCGGGGGTGGGCCCCGTCCTGGCCACCCGGATCGAAGAGGCTCGCCGCGCCGGCACGGTCTTCCGCGGCCCGGGCGACCTGCTGGCCATCCGCGGCATCGGCCCGGCCGCCATGGCCCGGCTGGCCCCCCTGGTGCTTTTTGCCGCACCCGCCCCGCCGCCCCGCGGGCGGGACAATCCCCATTAAAGTCAAATGGTTCACGACCGAAACAGTTGGCGGTACGGATGGCCCGCCCACCGGGCCCGGCGCTTGCAGCATCGCAAGGCGGCCGGGCTCCGGTCGCGCCGTCCATGATCCGACAGCGGAAGCGGGAATCGCGGCATGAACACCGGCATCTCCAGCGTACCCAGGGACAAGGTCGCCGCCCAGCTGCTCGACGCGAAGCTGATCGACGAAGCCGGCCTGGCGCGCGCGAAGGACATCCAGAAGAAGGACGGCGGGTCGCTGGGCCAGGCGCTGGTGCGCGCCGGCGCCATCGACGAGGCGTCCTATGTCGCCTTCATCGGCAAGCTGCACAACCTGCCCGTCATCGACCTCGGCAAGGTGACCGTGCCGCCCGAGTGCCTCGACCTGATCCCTTCCGACGTCGCCAACAAGTTCCAGGTGCTGCCCATCGCGCGCCGCGGTCGCGTGCTCACCGTGGCGATGGCCAACCCGAGCAACATCTTCGCGATCGACGACATCAAGTTCATCACCGGGCTCGACGTGCAGCCGGCCGTGGCCGGCGAACTGGCGATCAGGAAGGCCATCGACAAGCACTACGCTTCGGCCGACTCGCTCGCCTCGATCATGGAGGGCATCGAGGACGACATCGAGGTCGTCGAGGAGATGAACGACGACGACGCGGCCAGCCTCGAGGGCCAGAACGCGCCGGTCGTCAAGCTCGTCAACTCGCTGCTCGCCGAGGCCGTCAAGATGGGCGCCAGCGACATCCACATCGAGCCCTACGAGCGCAATCTCCGCGTCAGGTACCGCGTGGACGGCATCCTCCAGGAAGTGATGGAGCCGCCCGTCAAGCTGCGCAACGCGATCATCTCGCGCCTGAAGATCATGGCCGACCTCGACATCGCCGAGCGTCGCATCCCGCAGGACGGCCGCATCAAGCTGAAGGTGCTGACGAAGAAGATCGACCTGCGCGTCTCGACCCTGCCCTGCATCTTCGGCGAGAAGGTCGTGATGCGCATCCTCGACAAGGGGAACCTCAACCTCGACCTGGCCGACTTCGGGATGGAGCGCAAGGCGATCGACGACATCTACAAGGCGATCGCCGCGCCGTTCGGCATGGTGCTGGTCACGGGCCCCACCGGCTCGGGCAAGACCACGACGCTGTACTCGTGCCTGGCCAAGCTGAACCGGCCCGAGACCAACATCATGACCGCCGAGGACCCCGTCGAGTACAACCTCGAGGGCATCAACCAGGTGCAGGTGCGCGACGAGGTCGGACTGACGTTCGCCTCGGCGCTGAAGGCGTTCCTGCGGCAGGACCCGAACATCATCATGGTCGGCGAGATCCGCGACCTCGAGACCGGCGGCATCGCCACCAAGGCGGCGCTCACGGGCCACCTGGTGCTCTCGACGCTGCACACGAACGACGCCCCGAGCACCATCAACCGCATGATCGACATGGGCATCGAGCCCTTCCTCGTGGCTTCCTCGACCGTGCTGATCGCCGCGCAACGGCTGGTCCGCCGGATCTGCAAGAACTGCAAGGAAGAGGTCAGGCTTTCCAATGAGGCCCTGACGGACGTCGGGCTTCCCCCGGACATCCCGGTGTACCGCGGGCGCGGCTGCGACCAGTGCTCGGGCACGGGATATGCGGGTCGGCAGGGCCTCTATGAGGTCATGCCGATCACGCCGGAACTGCGCGAACTGATCCTGGACCGGGCCTCGACCACCGAATTGCGCCGCCTGGCGATGCAGCAGGGGATGCTGACGTTGCGCGAGGACGGCCTGGTCAAGGTTCGCAAGGGTGTCACGACGATCGAGGAGATCCTGCGCGAGACCGCGGTCGCGGACTAATGGCGACCAACGGCATCCAGGGAGGAAACATCGTGATCGGCATGAGAGAACTGCTCGAAGAGATGGTCGCCAGGAGCGCCAGCGACCTGCACATCACGGCGGGCCTTTCGCCGCAGTACCGGATCGATGGTTCCATCGTGCCGACGCAGTTCCCGGCCCTCGCCGGCGACGATACGCGGCGCTTGGCCTACAGCATCCTGAACGACGAGCAGAAGAAGCGGTTCGAGAACGAGCATGAGCTCGACTTCTCGTTCGGCGTGACCGGGCTCAGCCGTTTCCGCGCCAACGTCTTCCAGCAGCGCGGCGTCACCGCCATGGCGATCCGGCAGATCCCGTACCAGATCCACACGTTCGAGCAACTGGGCCTGCCGCCCATCTGCCGGCAGCTCATCAACCGCACCCAGGGCCTGGTGCTGGTCACCGGTCCCACGGGCAGCGGCAAGTCGACGACGCTGGCGACGATGGTCGACACCATCAACACCGTGCGCAAGGGCCACATCATCACGATCGAGGACCCGATCGAGTTCGTGCACCAGCACAAGGGCTGCGTGGTCAACCAGCGCGAGGTCAACAGCGACACGAACAGCTTCCCGGCTGCGCTGAAGTACGTGCTGCGCCAGGATCCCGACGTGATCCTGATCGGTGAAATGCGCGACTACGAGACGGTCGCGGCCGCGCTGACCATCGCCGAGACGGGTCACCTGGTGCTGGCGACGCTGCACACCAACAGCACGTTCGAGACGATCAACCGCATCGTCGACGTGTTCCCGACCGGCCAGCAGAACCAGGTGCGTTCCCAGCTCGCGTTCTGCATGTCCGGCGTCATCACGCAGCAGCTGATCCCGCGCGCCAAGGGCGCCGGTCGCGTCATGACGATCGAGGTCATGGTCTGCACGCCGGCCATCAAGGCGCTCATTCGCGACAACAAGGTGCACCAGGTCTACGGCCTGATGCAGGCCGGCCAGAAGCACGGGATGCAGACGATGAACCAGTCGCTGCACCACGCCGTGGTCAACAAGTGGATCTCGATGGACGAAGCGCTCAGCCGCAGCGGCGACGCCGGCGAATTGCTGGGGATGCTGGGTGAGCCGAGCAACACGCGCTAGGCGCGAAAGGGAGACACCGTGAGCTCGACGACCGTATTCCTGTGGACGGGCAAGACCACCAAGGGCGAGGTCCTGTCCGGCGAGTACGAGGCCTCCGACAAGGCCGCCGTGACCGAGTACCTGCGCAAGCGGCGGATCGTCATCACGTCGGTCCGCAAGAAGGTCCGGTCCCAGGGCCTCAGCGGCATGATGCAGAAGAAGACCGTCGGCGTGAAGGACCTGTCGGTCTTCACGCGGCAGTTCGCCACCATGGTGAACGCCGGCCTGCCGCTGGTGCAATGCCTCGACGTGCTCGGCCGCCAGTTGGACAAGCCGCACTTCAAGGAAGTCGTGCTGCAGGTGACGGCCGACGTCGAGGGCGGCTCCACGCTGGCCGAGGCCATGCAGAAGCACCCGAAGGTGTTCTCCGACCTGTACTCGAACATGATCGCGGCCGGCGAGGCGGGCGGCATCCTGGACACCATCCTGGGCCGCCTGGCGATCTTCCTGGAGAAGGCCGACGCCCTGCAGCGCAAGGTCAAGGGCGCGATGACCTACCCGGTCATTGTGCTGACCGTCGCCGGCGGCGCCTGCATCTTCATGCTGATGTTCGTCATCCCGGTGTTCGCGAAGATGTTCTCGGACTTCGGCGGGGTGCTGCCGGCGCCGACGCGCATCGTCATGAACCTGTCGACGTTCATCCGGCACTACTGGTGGGCCCTGGGCGGCGGCGCCGCGGCGCTGACCTGGATGTTCAAGCGCTACCGGGCAACGACGTCCGGCCGGCGCACCACCGACCGCCTGGCGACGAAGGTCCCGATCCTGGGCCCGGTGGTGCTGAAATCGGCGATCGCCCGGTTCACGCGCACCCTCGGCACGCTGATCGGCTCGGGCGTGCCCATCCTGCAGGGCCTGGAAATCACGGCGCGCACCGCCGGCAACAAGATCATCCAGGAGGCCATCGAGGAGACGGCCAAGAGCATCAGCCAGGGCGAGACCATCGCCAAGCCGCTGCGTGAAAGCGGCGTCTTCCCGCCGATGGTCGTGCAGATGATCGGCATCGGCGAGCAGACCGGCGCCCTGGACGAGATGCTCTCGAAGATCGCCGACTTCTACGACGACGAGGTCGACGCCGCGGTCGAGGCGCTGACGGCGGCCATCGAGCCGATCATGATCGTGCTGATGGGCACGATGGTCGGCGGCATGCTCGTGGCGATGTACCTGCCCATGTTCAAGATGTCGAGCGTGGTCGGGGGAGGAAACTGACCTTGGCCGC
>CAIOLW010000045.1 GCA_903859215.1 uncultured bacterium
CCAGGATACCGCACTTCAGGTAGTTGCGCAGCGCAGCCTCGACGTGCAGGGGCACGCCGCGGCCGTACTCATCGCGCGCGGCCGCGCCGGCCAGCCAGGTCTCGAGGTTGGTGCGGACCACCTCGTGCAGCAGCGTGGCCGCCGGGCGTCGCGGCCGGTACGCGCGTGCCGATGGGGCTGTCGCCGGCGGTGGACACGTCGCAGCGGGCACGCGCGCTCCCGAACGCCTTGCGGCGGCGGGAGGTGGTGAGGCCGGCGGGGACTTGCGCCGGCGCAAGTGCCATCACAGCCGTAGACCAGGAGCCTATCGGATCGCCCTGACGATTTGCGGCCGCAATTCCGTGATCACGGTGTCGAAAGAAGGCAATGCGGCGACCAAGGGTCCGAGCCATTGCGCCCAGGTCTGCTCCACATGGTCGAGCACAACGTCCGGGAAGAAATCATCCGGCCGGGAGAACACGGCGGACCTCACGGCGCACTTCGCGCCCAGCAGATCGGCAAACCCCGTCAGGTCCATCTGGTCGCCGTAGGCGGCGAACAGGCGCCAGAGATCGTAGTAGTCGCGGGCCCGCGACCGGCTCCATCCCCGCTCCTCCAACTGCCGCGCGTGCTGGAGAATCGCTCTGAGCTTCTCGGCCACGATCTCCTCCAATGCGTAGACCTGTACTTCGGCCTGCATCGGCTCGCCGTATTCATGCAGGATCCTCTGCCTGGTTAGGGGCCGCAGGACGGGCTCGTCCATGGTCACCTCGACCGTCACGCGCGTGGTCGGCTCTTTCTGCCACGGAAACCTGGCTCGGATCGTGAAGGCTTCCTGGCCGTCGGGATGAGGGTCGCGCTCCGTGTAACGCGCACACACGATGTCGACAGGTGCATATTCATCGAGGATCCTGGTTGCGCCGGCGCAAGCTTCTTCGACCGCGTTGAGCAACGCTTCGCCGGTCGGGACGCCCGGCAGCCCGGTGAAATCAAGGTCCTCGGAGAATCGGTATTCCCCGAAGTAGCACTTCTTGAGCGCCGTGCCGCCCTTGAAGACCAGGGAAGCCCTCAGAACCGGCACCCGGCTGATGCCGGCCAGAATCCACGACAGCAGATAGTCCCGCTCGATCACCTCCCACGGCAGGCCCGAGTCCCTCCGTGCTTCCTGAAGCCGGATGCGCAGCGCTTTCAAGTCCCGATCCTTCCGGGCAGGTTCACCTGGATCATCCAGCGCCGATCGCAAGGACCTTGCCGCTCGCCCGTGGGATCCAGTGTCCGGTAACCCCTGACCGGCACACGAAGGAGCCGTTCGAGGTGCGGAGACGCCACGCCCAGCTGCTCGAGCACCCAGCCGAGTCGCTTGGCGGTGGCGCCGTCGAGTCTGGTCGCGTACTCGATGATCCGGTCCAGGTCCAGGTCGGCCAGCCGAACCTCGAACGCCTGCAGAACCTCGGAGATATCCCCGCAGTGCTGCGGCTTCGACAAGCCGTCGATCAGCGTGCGTTCCGCATCCGTCACGGTCACGCGGGCTTCTCCGATCCAGACTTGCTGCGTGCCGAAGTATCGCTCGGGATCGACTCTCACGAAGGTGAAGACGGCCCCGCCGGCGGCGTAACCGTCATCGCGATCGGTGGACCGGGCTCCTCGCACCCGGGGCATGGAAGCGACACCTGTCGTCAGGACATGTACCCTGCGGGGTACCTGCTGCGTCAGTCCATGGAAGTGCATCGCCGACCAATGCGACACGGCAGCCGGTTGGACGAGGGCCATGGCGATCTCGAACTCATGGACCGGCGCCACACCCGGGACCGCAGCGGTCAGGGCATACAGCCCCCGCCGAAGCTGGACGACCCAGCCGTCGCGCCACAGATGGTGCAGCGCCTCCACCAGGTAGCCGTCTTTCAGGCCGACCTGCGGGGCGAATTCCCGGGCCTGCATCGTTGTGAAGATGCGGATGCCCTGCCCGGCCAGGTGCCGGACCAGGTCGATTCCGACGGCAGATCTTTTTTGTTTCTTCATGTCGTTCATTGGATTGCGTCCTATTTACGCCAATGTATTTCCACTTCTGATCGCTATTTTACGGCAAATAATGGAGCGTGTCAAATCTTTGCCCACAAATATATAAATGACGGTTTGCGTAGGATGAAGGAGAGACTTGCGCCGGCGCATTTGGGGCGCCTGGGGGAAGGCACGCCGGCGCAAGTCGAGGATCGATCGATCGTCGCGACAGACGACCATGTCGGCAGCGGCGTCGCTCAGCCCTTCGGCCGGTCGCGCCGCGCGGCCTCCTCGGCCGCAATCCGCCGGTAGGCGTCCCGGAAGGGCACGCCCTCGGCCACGAGTTTGAGCGCGCGCTCCGTCGCGCGCATTTCGTCGGTGACGGCGGCGGCGCAGCGGTCGGCATCGACCTGCAGCCCGCCCAGCACCATCGTCATCGCCTTGAGGCTGTCGAGCGTTGCGGCCACGCCCGCGAACAGCGGCCCCTTGGTCAGCTGCACGTCGCGGTTGTAGCCGGAGATCAGGCCGGCGGTCATCGCCCGCACCTTGCCCTCTTCCCCGGCCACGACATGGAAGCGCGCGCGGACCAGCTCGAGCACGTCCGGGTTGCGCTTCTGCGGCATCAGCGAGCTGCCGGTGCACAGGGCCGGCGGCAGCGCGACCAGGCCGAACTCGCGCGTCGAGAACAGCAGGAGGTCGCTGGCCAGGCGGCTCAGGCCCAGCATCACCTGGCTGCAGGCGGCCAGCAGCAGCGCCTCGACGCGGCCGCGGCTCAGCTGCGCGTACATCGGGTTGGCCAGCACCTCGGCGAAGCCCAGTTCGGCCGCCGTGCCCTCGCGGTCGATGGCCAGCACCGGCACGCCGAAGCCGGCCGCGGTGCCCAGCGGGCAGCGGTCGACCAGGCGGCGCACCAGCGAGAGCAGTTCATGGTCGTCGCGCGCGGCGTCGGCGTAGCTGCCCAGCCAGAC